>JAIFKM010000054.1 GCA_020049575.1 Desulfobulbaceae bacterium | reverse complement strand
TACCGACAAAGATCGAGCCGAGCACCAGGATAATGAGGGTGAGCGGTGGAATGATGGCGGTAATCGCATGGCCGATATTACCCATCCGGGTGCCGTCCTGGGGCGGCATGGCCGGCGCTGCATCCTTATTGAGAAAGGCCCAGATGAGGATGAAAACGATATAGGCGCCAACCAGACCGAAACCCGGCGCAAAGGCAGCGGCAAACAGGTCTCCGACCGGCAGCTGGAAAATATCGCCAAGGACAACCAGGATAACCGATGGTGGAATGATCTGACCCAGGGTGCCGGCGGCGCAGATCGTGCCGGTCGCCAGCCTTTTCGAGTAGCCGTATTTCAACATGACCGGCAATGAGATGACGCCCATTGCCACTACCGATGCCCCGACAACGCCGGTCGAAGCGGCCAACAGGGCACCGACCAGGACGGTGCTGACGGCGATGCCGCCGCGAACCCGACCAAACAGAGTGCCCATGGACTCGAGCAGTTTTTCAGCCAATTGCGAACGCTGCAGGATGATGCCCATGAAGATGAACAGGGGGATCGCCTCCAGAATGGTGTTGTTCATGATCGAGTAGACCCGGAAAGGCATCATCGAGAACATCTGCAGGAATTCATCTGAAATGGCAACAAAACTGATATCCGGGGCCACCTCGACGATTGCTGCGATAATACCGAAAAAGATCGAGATCGAACCGAAGGTGAAGGCCACCGGGTAGCCGATGGCAAGCATCAGCAGAGCGGCGAAGAACATCACAATACCAGTCATCGGTTATCCTCCATGCTGCCATGTGGAACATTCTTCCCATCCGTATCGGCCTGCCGGTACAGATTGATATTCTTGACCGTATAGCCGACGGCATTGAAGATCAGGATGCCGAAGGCCAGCGGGATCATGCCTTTGATGACCCAGCGATAAGGCAGGCCGCCGGGATTTTCCGAGATTTCGTTCATGCCGTAGGAATCCATGACGAACTCGAAGGAACCAAAGAAAATGAGGCAGGCCAGTGGCAGCAGAAAGAAAACGGTGCCGATGATATTGATGACGGCCTTTTTGCGCTGCGAGAAACGGTCATAGAGAAAATCGACCCTGACATGTCCCTCTTCCATCAAAGCAACCGATACCCCGAAAAGGATGACGATCGAGAACAGATGCCATTCCATCTCCTGCATCGCCACAGAACTGTTGTGAAAGAAATAGCGCATGACAACGTCATAAAAGATGTTGACTGTCATCAGCAGGAAGACGAGCGCCAGAACCCTCCCCAAAAGACGGCTGATCCGCTGGAAAAGCCGTTCCACTGAATATAATAGCATGTCCTTTACTCCTGAAACCCAACCGATCGGCAGATAAAAAAACACCGTCCATCCCCGTTCGACAGAGAGAATGGACGGTGCGGTAACACAGTCTCAACGGCCTTACTTGTTAATCTTTTCAGACTGCTGCAGGTAATAGAACTCCGACATCTTCGTCCATTCCCTGGCTTTTACCATGAAGGCCTTCTGTGACTCGAGGACTTCCTTGAAGAAAGGATCTTTGGCGGCGTAGTCGCCGAGAACCTCGTCTGTCGCCTTCTTCATGGCCATGAGAACCGGCTCGGGGAAGGTCATGACCTTGATATTCGGGAATTCTTTCTTCATGTTTGACCAGGCTTCGGCGCTCTGGGCGAAATTGTCATAGAACATGTCGGCGCTGGCAGCCACGATGGCCGTCTTCAGGGCGGCCTGATATTCCGGCGGCAGGGCATCGAAGGCCTTCTTATTGATCAGAAACTGCATATCAGAGGCCGGCTCATGCCAACCGGCATAGTAGTAGGGGGCAATTTTATGAAAACCCATCTTGATGTCCATGCCCGGTCCAACCCACTCAAGGGCATCGATGGTGCCGCGATCAAGCGAGGTGTAGAGTTCGCCCGGCGCGATATTGGTGACATTGACACCGAGTTTGGCAAAGACCTCGCCAGCGACACTCGGGATACGCATCTTCAGACCTTTCAGGTCGTCAACGGATTTGATCTCTTTCTTGAACCAGCCGCCCATCTGCACGCCGGTGTTACCGCCCGCGAAGGCGTAGACGTTGAATTTGTCATAGCATTTCTGCATCAACTCATTGCCGCCGCCATAGAACAGCCATGCTTCCTGCTCGGCCATAGTCATGCCGAAAGGCACCGTGGTGAAGATTGCCGTGGTGGCGTCTTTGCCTTTCCAGTAATAGGAGGCGGTGTGGCCCATTTCGTACTGACCGCCCTTGGTCATGTCGAGGATTTCCAGCGGCGCTTTGTGTTTCTCCGCGCCTTCAATCTCCTCCGGTCATATCACTGACCATCTTGGCAACTTTGACCGGCGGGGTGGCCAGCGGGGTCAGGGTACTGTTCCAGGTCATGGCCAGATTCCATTTTACAGTCTTCGCCGCATAGGCCGGTGTTACCAGCATGGCGCAGGAAGCCACTGCCAGAGCTATCTTTCCGCAGATTTTCATAGTCTCTCCTCTTTGAATGTGACACAGAAATAAACAGTTACAGGGCAACATGGTTGCCGACTCGACGCTACCAGTTGGTTTATCTAATACGAAGCTGAAAATATGGCAACTGGCAATGAGCGCAAGGCAGGCGAAAATTGAATGAGAGATTCAGAGGGCTGGAGTATTTTCGCTCAGCGGCGATGAAAATACTCCTGGACGTAGAGAATATGCTCGCGCATCGCCTCATGCGCCTTTTCCGGCTGACGATTCCGGATGTGGTCCAGCATCGCCTTGTGGTGGCCCAGCACAGCCATCAGGGCATCACGGTTTTCATACATATGGCTGAGATTTTTCTTGATGCCGATAAAGAGAAAATCATAAAAGTTGCGCATCAGATGGATCAGCACCGGATTCTTGGTGGCAAAGATCACCGCCATATGGAAAGCCGCATCCGATTCCGAACCGATCTTTTCATCAGTCGACATATCGTTCTCCATCTCGGCCAGGCTTTTCTGCATGGCCAGGAGATCGTTGTCATTAGCCCGCTTGGCAGCCAGATAGGCGGCATTGCATTCGAGCCCCATACGCACCTCGAGGAGATCGTCCAGGGTCGCGTCTTCGGTGGCCATGGCAATCGCCAGCACATTACCGCGATGTCCCTCCGGCGAACTGACGAACGTCCCCTGTCCCTGCCGGTGTTCGAGCAGTCCCAGGGTCACCAGCTTATTGATGGCATTGCGTACCGAGGTGCGACTGACGGCCATGGAGATAGCCAATTCCCGCTCTGGCGGGATCTGCTGGCCAGGCTTGAAAATCCCCTTATAAATGAGTTCTCGAATCTGCTCGAAAACCTGGTCTGAGATACGTTTTGGCCGTATTGGCTTGATATTCATGATTTCGATTGAAAGATGAGATATGTGGACTCTCCCGAGCCTGACAACAAGGCCACCCAGGACAGAGCACTGTTGATGCCAGCTGGTTGATATCAGAATAACTGATAAGACGTTGCAACTTTACAGGAAATTCAATACTCTTGCAATGTCTAACCATCTCTTTTACAACTTCGCGCCAGCCATTTGCCGCCCTTGCTTATGAGCCCCTCCCGTATCTCGAAATTGCTGAACAGGTGCTTGCAAGGCAGATGGACATGATATAGACTCTTTGTATGCTTCGTATCCCCGCGGACGACCGGCGGCAGACACGCCATACCATCACCAGCACGGCCAAAAAGGATTAATATAATCATGCTAGAACATCTCTTTTTCCCGGAGAAGGTGGCGGTCATCGGCGCCTCGAGACAACCGGGCAAAGTAGGCCACGACATTCTTGCGAACCTTGTCAGGGACGGTTTCGCCGGTGAGATCATCCCTGTAAACCCTTCGGGCGGCACACTTTTTGACTTGAAGGTCTACCCGACCCTCAGGGAATACCCGGGAAACATCGACCAGGCCATCGTCGCCGTGCCCAAGGCGCATGTCATGTCGGCAGTGAAGGACGCCCTGGCCAAAGGTGCCAAAAGCATTATCATGATCACCGCCGGTTTCAAAGAAACCGGCGGTGAGGGCGCGCTCCTGGAACTTGAGCTGAAAGAACTCTGCAAACGCAACGGTGCCCGTCTGGTCGGCCCGAACTGCCTCGGCCTGCTGAATACCAGGAACAAACTCAACGGTTCCTTTGCCGGCTCACTGCCCAAGGCCGGGAAGATCGGCATATTCTCCCAGTCCGGGGCGTTGTGCACCTCGATCCTCGATCTGGCGGAAGGTCGCAACCTCGGGCTGTCGAAACTGATCAGCATCGGCAACAAGGCCGATATCAACGAGGACGATCTGCTTGCCTATTTCGCCCAGGACCCGGATACCGACGTGGTAATCGGCTATCTCGAGAACATCGTGGCCGGCGACAGTTTCATCAAGATCGCCACAGATACCTGCTCCGTCAAACCGGTGGTGATCCTCAAGTCCGGCACCAGCCAAGCCGGCCAGAGGGCCGCAGCCAGTCATACCGGCGTGCTGGCCGGGGCCGATACGGCTTACGGGGCGGCCTTCAAACGGAGTGGCATCATCCGGGCCGACACCTTTGAAAACCTCTTCGACTATGCCACCGCCCTGTCGATGCAGCCGCTGCCCAAAGGCGATCGGGTCCTGATAATCACCAATGCCGGCGGTCCCGGCACGATGGCGGCCGACGCCGTCGAACATGCCGGCATGACCGTCGCCGAACTCGAAACCAATACCGCCACCTCGCTGCGCGACAAACTGCCGGCGGCGGCCAGCGTCGGCAACACCATCGATGTCCTCGGCGACGCCCCGCCCGAGCGCTATGCCGATGCCCTCATCGCCGCCCAGGGAGACGATTCGGTCGATGCCATCATCGTCATCCTCACCCCCCAGGCCATGACCGACGCCAAGGAAACAGCCCGGGCCATCGCCCGCTCGATCGATGGCAGCAAGCCGGTGCTGGCCTCATTCATGGGCGGCAAGGAGGTCCTGCCGGGCCGCCAGGAACTGACGGCAGCCAACCTGCCCGATTACGAATCGCCCGAGAGGGCCGTGGCAGCGCTCAAGGTGATGTATCAATATGCCACCTGGAAAAACCGGCCACCCCGCATAGTCACCCGCTTCCGGGTCAATCGCCGGCGGGTTTCCCGGATTGTCACCCGCAATATCGCCAACGGCATCTACCAGCTTAACGAGAGTAAGGCCAAAAAGGTTCTCGATGCCTACGGCTTCAATGTGCCGCCCGGCCGTCTGATGACCTCCGCCGAGGAGGCCATGGAATTCGCCAGGAGCATCGGCTTTCCGGTGGCCATGAAGATCGTCTCGCAGGATATCGTCCACAAGAGCGATATGGGCGGTGTCAAGCTGCACCTGACCACGGTCCAGCAGGTGCGCGACGCCTACGACCTGATGATGATGCGCATCCTGCAGCAGGTGCCGAATGCCCGTATCGAAGGGGTTTACCTGGAGAAGATGGCCGACCCCGGCCTCGAGATCATTCTCGGCATGAGCCGCGACCCGCAGTTCGGGCCGATGCTGATGTTCGGTCTCGGCGGCATCTTTGTCGAGGTGATGAAGGATGTCACCTTTCATCTTGCCCCGATCACCCAGGAAGAAGCCATCCAGATGCTCAAATCGACACGCTCCTACGGTATACTGGAGGGAAAGCGCGGCCAGAAGGGGGTCGATATCCCGACCATCGCCACCGGCCTGCAGCGGATCAGCCAGCTGACCACCGATTTTCCGCAAATCCTCGAACTCGATATCAATCCCTTTATCGTCGGCGAGATCGGCACCGACCCGGTGGTTGCAGATGCCCGGATCACCCTGGCCAGACCCGATGAAAACAAGCGGGGCTGACAGGCCCTGAAGGATATCCATCACGACAGCGAACCTCTTCTTCCAAGGTATACAGATATGGAGTTTGACAACAACTGGCAGGAACACTACGCACGCATGGTGCAGCCCGCGAAAAAGGCCCTCAGACAGGTCCGCTCCGGCCAGAGGGTGTTCATCGGCACGGGCTGCGGAGAGCCGACCGAATTGGTCAAGGCCCTGACGGAGCGGGCAGGCGAGCTCTCGGACGTGGAGATCGTCCAGCTCTTCACCAAGGGCGATGCCTCCTACGCCCAGAGAAAGTATGCCGATTGCTTTCGGCTCAATTCTTTTTTCATCGGCCAGAACGTGCGCGACATGATCCAGGAGGGGCTCGGCAGCTACACCCCCATCCTGCTGTCGAACATCCCGCATCTCTTCAATTCCGGCCTGTTGCCGATCGACGTTGCTCTGATCCAGACCCCCCCGCCGAACAAGCACGGTAAGGTCAGCCTCGGCATCTCGATCGATATCGTTAAGAGCGCGGTGGAAAACGCCTCCATGATTATTGCCCAGGTCAACCCGCAGATGCCTTGGACCCTTGGCGACAGCGTCATCGATATCTTCGACATCGATATCCTGGTGGAGGCGGA
>JAIFKM010000045.1 GCA_020049575.1 Desulfobulbaceae bacterium | reverse complement strand
AGCATCGCCTCAGCCAGTGAAGTCTTGCCACAGTTTCCATGCCCTACTATTGCGATATTTCTGACCATATTTGTATCCTGCATGTGTATCTCCTCAATCGGTTATTCAATGCCCTCTGCAAATCATCCATTACAAAATATCAACACGCCTGCATGTGTTCGCTACGAGACTCATCTGATATATTCAATTTCAAAAGATAAAGTCAAGGATGATCGACATCCCTATTTCGTTCAGAAAAAAATAAGTTTTCTTAAGAAAATGATTCGATTTTTTGATAATGAATCACTGGCGGAAAACCCGGGGAAAAGGTAATGTTGCTCTGCAAATTATCTATTACAGATTTCTATACGGTCAGATTCATTGAAAAACACGACAAAATCCAGCAGAGGGATAGCACGATCAGCAGCGACAGTCGGAGGGGCTGTGTTATGCAGTCGCATCCTCGGACTTGTCCGGGAGCAGATCTTCGCGGGGATGTTCGGGGCAGGCTTGGCCTATGATGCATTTATTGTCGCATTCCGCATCCCCAACCTGCTGCGGGACCTCTTTGGTGAAGGCGCCCTCTCGGCCGCCTTTGTCACCGTTTTTGCAGACTATGACACAAACAGAACTAAGGAAGAAACATGGCGACTGGCGTCAAATGTCCTGTGTTTTTTCGCCATTGCTCTCAGCCTTCTCTCTCTTGCCGGGATCTATCTTGCCGGGCCGATAGTTTCTCTGCTGGCACCTGATTTTAACCTGATAGCCGGCAAGGCCGAGCTTACCGAAAAGCTCACCATGATCATGCTGCCGTTTCTCGTCCTCATATCGTTGTCTGCCGTGATCATGGGTATTCTCAATACCAAAGGTCATTTTTTCATCCCGGCAATAGCTTCGAGTTTTTTCAATCTGGGATCGATCATCGGCGGCGTCAGCCTGGCCGTAATATTACCTCAATACGGCCAGCCGGCTATCATCGGCATGGCATTCGGTACTCTTTTAGGAGGAATGCTGCAGCTCGGAATTCAGCTTCCATCACTGAAAAAAACCGGGTTTACCTTCCTGCCGCACATTCGCCTCAGCGATCCCGGCCTCACACGCATACTCAAGCTGATGATCCCGGCCACAATCGGTCTGTCGGCCACCCAGATCAATATCTTCATCAACACCAACTTCGCCTCGTCCTGCGCGGAAGGCTCAGTCTCCTGGCTCAACTATGCGTTCAGGCTGGTGCAGTTGCCGATAGGTCTTTTCGGAGTTGCCCTCTCCATCGCCATGCTGCCTGTTCTGGCCAGGCATTCCGCGAATAAAGATGTGGCTTCCATGAAAGACACCCTGGTTACTTCGCTCAATATGGTGTTCTGTCTGACCTTGCCGGCGACAGCGGGACTTATACTTCTTTCTGAACCTATCATCCGTCTCATTTTCGAGCACGGGGCCTTTACTCCTTCTGACACTCTCGCAACGGCCGGCACGCTTTCCTTCTATGCCATCGGTCTCTTTGCCTATTCTGCCAACAAAGTCCTCGTGCCAGCCTTTTACGCCCTTGACAAGACAAGATATCCAGTGATTGCAAGTTTTCTGGCGATCCTCTGCAATATCAGCATCATCAACCTGACAATTGATCGCTTCCAGCATCTCGCCATCGCCTTTTCTACTTCCTGCACCATGCTCTTGAATTTTGTTTTCCTGACGACTGTTCTCTATTTCAAAATGGAAGGCTTTGCCATTCTTCCCCTGATGAGGACTTTTGTTAAAATACTCACTGCAACTGTCATAATGTCATGCCTGCTCTTTTGGGGCAGCAGGTTCAGCAATGCCTGGCTTACCGGCACGCTCTTCGAGCAACTGGTCGCCAATATTTTTCTGATCCTCTCGGCTGCCCTTCTCTATGTCTTCGTCCTGTCTTTTTTCAAGGTACAGGAACTGACAGATATCATAACAAAGTTTCGAGACAGACTGGGCCGCTAATCCTTCTTCGCCGCCATCTGATTTTCAAGAACCTCGATTTTCTCTTTGAGTATCTGCAACGCCTGACTGAGCTCATCAATCTGGCTCACCCGAGCAAGCTGCATCTTCTCAACAGCGGCCAAGACCAGTGCGTCCAACTGCTTTTTTATCTCTTCCTGGGACTCTTCGGATTTCTTCATCAACTCATCGACAAGCTTGCGGCCCTCATTTTCCGAAAGATTTCCTTTTTGTATGAAATCAGCTGCGATTTCTTCAATCTTCTCTTTCGTTAAGGCAGCCATCCCGATTCCAGTAAACAGAGCTTTCTTAATGAGATCAAACATGATTCCTCCTTTGCACTCTTTCAAGAATTCAGCTGCTGAAAAAACTCAGCCGCACGCTCCAACGCCTCGTTTAAAGTATTACTCTTCTGCACCCCGATTGCAAGATGATGCCCGAACTGAAAATTTTCAGCATAATAATGGGTGAATTGCTTCAGCCTGCCCAATCGTCTTTCTGGGGCAAAACGTTCCTGCAATAGCTCTGTGAAGCGGAAATAAACTTTTTGCCGATCTCTTCCAGAGCCTGGTTCGGCATAACCATAGACTTCCCTGGCAATATCTGCAAACAGCCAGGGATGGCAGGCAGCGGCTCGACCAAGCATCAATCCATCTGCTCCTGAGAGTTGCAGGCAGTTCAGCGCATCAGCAACTGAAAAGATACCGCCATTGGCGATCACAGGTATCCCGAGAGCTGATTTAATCGGGGCGATCCAGTCCCAGCGCGGTTTGCGGCAAAATTTTTCACTATTCATCCGGGCATGAACGGTAAGAAGATCAACTCCCTCCCCTTCGAGCATTCGGCAGAAATCAACAAGTTTTTCCTTTTCCGGGCTTTCACCAAGGCGGATTTTAGCACTGACCGGTAAAGATGTCGATTTTCTCAAGGATGCAATGAGTTGACGCACCCTGTCGGGGTCATTTGTAAGGAACACGCCTGCACCCAGTCTGCGCAGCTGCGGTGCGGGACAGCCAAGATTGAGATCAATTCCCTGGGCATTAAGTCTTTGCAGTCGATCGACCGCAGGTCCTATCACTTCCTTATCAGTAAGAAAAAGCTGATAAAAAAGCGGGAATTCGCATTCGCTCCGCATCAAAAATGGCGAACTTGAGTTCTCTTCTGGAAGCTTGCGGGCAGCAAGCATCTCGGTGAACAGCAGACCGACCCCACCCTCTTCCAGGGTGAGCGTACGCAGAGCAGAATGCGACAGGCCAACCATCGGGGCAAGGGCAAGAGGTGGTGAAATCGTCAGTCCGTTCAAGGAGATCGCCACTGGCAAAGAAGCAGATCCTGGAGCACATTGAGAAAGAGTAAGCAATTTCTATTTCACCGATTGATTGACAATGCTCATGACGACAGACTGCTCCAGCTTTTTGAACAATTTTACATGAACTGAAAAATCCAGCTCGACCACGTGGTGGAATCTGACACTGACAATCATCCCGGCACAGCGCAGCTTCTCGCCTTTGCCGATATCAATTTCGGTGACAATCTGCCGTCCCAGCAGCAGTCGTGCGTTATCCTTGTTGGATATCCTGATTGAGAAACCAAGTCCGCCCCTGGATATATCGATCATCTCACCCCTAAAGGTCTTTTTGCCGGTTTGGCCAAAAGGATCGAGCAGCATATTGTTGATGATGAGAGAGACAGGATAGCGGGGAAATTCCCGCCTGTCACTCCCTGCCATTCTCACAAGATCGGGGACGATATCAAACTTCATACAGTAATCCTGAAGTTTTGATTCCAACCCAGGGTGACTGTTCTGCAAACCGGCAAGCATATCCCGGTCGAGGACATGGATCTGCACTTCAGACTGGGCCTTCAAGGTGACTGTCCATATTGACACCGAAAAAAATTGCTCGACCCCGAGGATATCTCCGGGTTGCATGCGTTTAAGGAAGACCTCCTGCGATCCGTGATTGCAATAGATTCCGACAAACCCGGAGTTGAGAAAATAGAGGCTGGTATCTGTCTCACCGCTGCGCACGATGACATCGTCCGAGTGATATTTTTCCAACCTCAAGGCGTAATACATTGCGGTGAATTCTTCTGTTGTCATTTTCTCATAGAGATCACCCCAGATTTTCAGATGATTGCTCGTGATGGAAGAACTCTTTTCCTCCTCGATAATCTCTCCAGCCCTGATCACCTCCGAGAGAGCCATTGGATTGATTTCCAGCAATCTGTCACGCAGCATCTCTGCCGTCAGGAAATCCTTTTCCCGGGCTGCAGCCACACAGTGATTGTAAATCTTCTGGCAGGCCTTCTCGAGATCACCCACCTTGACAAACGAGGCGATCTCTTCTTCGAATTTTCGCATCTTCGTTGCCGCTTTGGTCATCTCTTTTGGATCGTCATCAAAAGCTATCTCGTCTCCCGCCTGGACATTCTGGTTGAGACGGCGCAGTTTTGGCTCCAGCGCGAGCAGTGCTTCCTGCGCAAGACCGGCAATCCGGACATGCGCAGGATCTCTGGAATAACTTGCAACAAGCAGCCTGAGTAGCCGAGCACTTTTTTGCGAAGGGAATTTTTTCAGGGCACCGATTATTCTGACGACGAGTTCTTCCCTTGACTGCTCGCCAAAAGCTCCCCGTTTCGCAAGCAAATCATGCAGAGCTTCTTCGACATCATCCCCGCCAAGTTGCGCCAGGTGTACCACCAAAGAGAGCTTCAGTTCATCGTCCACGAGCATGAGAGCTTCAAGTAGACGGGGCTTCATTTTACTGCCATCAAGCCGATTGATACAGTTAATGACTTCCTGCTGTACTCTGATATCTTTGTGTTTGAGATAAGGCTGAACCATTGAATACAGTGACGGATCACCCATTTCCGCTATGATATAAATGATATTGCGAACAACATACCACGGTGGATTCTTTTTAAGACATTCCACCAGCACCGGAACCGCAACATTTCCGGCAACAGGTATCAGGCGCATCAGTAAAAACCGATCTCGTCTGCTGTCGCTGTGCATGAGTTTGTTCAACAGGAAAATCACGGCACGACGACCGAGATATACAAGGATATTGTCGACACTGGAAAGTTTCTTTTCTTCGTCAAGCAGATACTCATCGACAAGGATTTCCAGAATTTCTCTCGAAGCGATATTATCCTGTATTTTAGCAAGCATGCCTCGAATGGTATTGCCTTTTTCCAGAATACCGCTCTGTATCTGGTAAATAATGACCAGAAGTGACTCGGCCTCGTTGAAGAGCCTCCGGTCCAGCATGAGTTGACCTATCTGTTGGATCTGCTTGCAGATAGAAGGAAAACCGCTGATATATACCGTCTCAAACTGAAGCCATTCAACCAGCAATTTCGAGAGCGGTTCCAAGGCATCCAGGTTCTCTTTTTCAAGAATCTGGCCGATCAGAAACGACAAGGCCATCACGGACCGCTCCCGCAATTCGACATCACTGCAGCGAGCGCTTTCTCCGAGTCTTTGCAGCAAGAGTGCTGCGTCCTCTGCTCTGCCACTGGACAGCAGGGAAAAAATGTAGTTGGCCAGATTGGTTACTAGTTCATTGTTTCGCAGAATTTCAAAATTTCCGCGTTCAAATTCAGCAGCACCACGTGAGATCCGCCGGGCTTCCTGCACCCTCTCGGCCTCCTCGATTATTTTCCGGGCATTCTCCTGGGCCCTTTGTTGCCGTTCCTTGTCGATTTCCATATATTCCTCTTTGGGATATTCTGAGAGGCGCGAGACACAACATTTCAGTGGAATTTTTCTTGCCGTATTTCTGTTTCAGACTTGAATATACAATCCCTTGATGATGATATACAATGACATTTCCTTTCATTATAAGAAGATAGATTATCACAAGATATTCTCCATGATGACAAGTTGAACCTTAAACCATATAATGCGGTAATTCGCTTCTGATAACTCTACCCTCGAGATGACGAATCGAAATTCGGACCAGACCTCTTTTCTTATCTGGGATTTCTGTTCATATGCACTAACGCAGACTATGTAACAAATATTGTTCGGCAAATTTTGTTACTGATATTCATTTGACATGATTCAGGTCCGATTGTATAGCTTTGTCTGTTTTTATCCTTTTGCTTATCGCCCCCTTCCAGGATCAGATCCTCAAGGGCACACGGAGAAAATATCATGCCAGCCAGAAATTCTTTCATGTATAGATTAATTATATTTTTTGCTCTTACTGTTTCACCATTTCTTCTTATCTCGCGGGCAGAAGCGGAAGTACGCTATGTCTCAGACTATCTTACGATCAATCTAAAAGATAATCTCGAAAAGCCGTATCGGGTAGTCGCCAAAGTCAAATCCAATGATCCTCTGACTATTCTTGAAGAAAACGAGACATATGCCAAAGTAGAGACTGAAGATAAACAGGTTGGCTGGATTGCTAGGCAGTATCTGACCACCTCTTTGCCGAAAAATCTCATCATTGAGCAGCTCCGCAAAGAAATAGAGGAACTTAAGGCTCAAGGTGATACGGTCGCAATACCGCAATCTGCTGGCAGCACCACCGCCTCCATCGACATGAATTTGCTGACTGAACGCGATCGCCTGCAGTCCGAATTGAAGACCGCAGTTACCCGCATTACCGAACTCCAAAATTTGCTTGCTCAAGCAGAAGGACAATCTACACCTGGAAAAGTTACGGCGACAGACTCAGATATCAACCAACTCGTCGAGAAAAAACAGCAACTTGAATCGGAAATTCAGGCGCTGCAGGTTCAAGTTGAAAGCCTCAGCGACGGTTCAATTGATGTGCAGAGTATCGTTAAGGAAAAAGAAGATCTTCTTGCACAACTTGAAGAAAAAGACAAATTAATAGAGACACTCACTGCAAAGAATAATGAGCTAACCGGAAAGACAACGATCTACTGGTTCTGCGCCGGCGCTCTGGTATTTCTTTTTGGAATGTTCTCAGGCAAGCTATTCTCCAGAAAAAAGGCCAAATACTCTTATTGAAAAAATTCTCGCGGGAGAAACCAATTCATAGACGTTGAGGCGAACAGTTC
Source organism: Desulfobulbaceae bacterium (assembly GCA_020049575.1). Taxonomy (GTDB): domain Bacteria; phylum Desulfobacterota; class Desulfobulbia; order Desulfobulbales; family Desulfocapsaceae; genus Desulfoprunum. Next base: position 7,843 of record JAIFKM010000045.1, on the reverse strand, counting down.
TGTCAGAAAACACAGACACAAGTGTGTATAATCCGACTTCCCTGCATTCCACTTGAACTTTTGCAAAAGATATCCTAAAATTTGCTGTTTACGTTTATAGATAGAATAGCAATTCGACCGCAGACAGCATAACACCGCTACCGCTTCAACCTTTAACAGCGAATGAACCTCTCTTCTGCTTCAATGAGGGCAAAGACCCTTTAAAATTTTAAGAGTCGTACATTCTTTCACCGAATCTCATTAAACACCATGGATACTCTTTCACCCAGAATCGTCATAACCGGCCTCGGGCTTGTTGCGCCCAATGCCGACAATCTTACTGATTTCAGACACAATCTTCTTCATGGCATAAGCGGTATCCAGGAGATCGACCTGAGATATTTCGGCAAGGCTCCAGCTGGCATCTGCACTTTTCCGGAGACGAAACACAGGAAAAAGAAAGAGAACAACCGAGGTACCCGGGCTGGCTGCCTCGGGGTTTACTGCGCCCATGAGGCTCTTGCCGATGCCGGCCTGACCATCAGCACCTATGAACCCTCACTGATCGGAGTATATATTGGACTTACTGAGCATGGTACCGTTGAAACAGAAAACGAGATCTACAATATCAGCCAGTATAATTACGATGTAAACTACTGGACCCATCACCATAATCCCCGGACAGTGCTCAATAATCCGGCTGGCGAGATCACCATGAGTCTCGGAATTACCGGCCCGCACTACACAATCGGGGCAGCATGCGCCGCTGGAAATGCCTCTCTCATCCAAGCTGTGCAGATGTTGCGACTTGGCGAAGTTGAAATGGCACTTGCCGGCGGTATTTCGGAGTCAACGGGTTCATTTGGCATCTTCGCAAGCTTCAAGGCTCAAGGCGCTCTGGCCGAAGCAGAAGACCCCCGCATGGCCTGCAGACCATTCGATCTCTCCCGCAACGGCATTGTTGTATCAGAAGGTGCCTGTATTTACGTACTTGAGCATCTGGACAAAGCTCTCGCGAGAAACGCCCGGATTTATGGTGAAATGATTGGTTACGCGATGAATTCCGATGCTCGGGATTTTGTTCTGCCCTACGGTGTCCGCCAGGCGGAATGCATGCGACTCGCTCTGCGGCGGGCCAATCTACAGCCAGAGGATATCGATCTGGTCAACACCCACGCAACAGGAACCAAACAGGGTGATATTGAAGAGTGCAAAGCCATCCGGGAAGTCTTCAGTGGATCCCCGAAGACCTACATTAACAATACAAAAAGCATCATCGGACATGCCATGGGGGCCGCCGGTGTTTTGGAACTGGCCGGAAATCTCCCCTCATTTAATGATAATCTGGTGCATCCGACTATCAATGTTACAGACCTCGATCCCGAGTGCCGGTTGGACAATCTCGTACTCAACGAACCAGTCGAGGCCGATGCAATCAATGTGATTCTGAATAATTCCTTTGGCATGGTAGGAATCAATTCAACTGTTATCGTTAAGAAATATGACGAGTAACGGTTGTCAACCCGGAAGCATGATTAAAAAAAGCCATGAAAAAGAACTGCCTGTTGTGTTATAGAAAGGTTTTTGCTTTGCAGCAGGAAAATCTCTTTACAACCTGAAATAGTATTCTAATCTCATATATTGAGTTATTTTACCCGTTTAATCTGGAGAAACACATGACGCGAGAAGAAATCAAATCTCTCATCCTGGAGATTATTGAAGATATCGATGAAGAAGCAGATTTTGAAACACTGCAGCCGGACAAACCTCTGCGGGATCAACTTGATCTGGACTCAATGGATTTTCTTGATATCGTCATGGAACTCCGAAAGCGTCATCAATTGCAGATACCAGAAGAAGATTATCCGCATCTGGCGTCTTTAAACAGCTGTGTAAACTACCTGGAACCGCTTCTGAAAAACGCCTGACGGTGTGAAAGTCCCTCTTCTCATTATTGGCGGTGGGCTATCTGGAATTGCCGCCGCCATCAGATTTGCCAGATTTGCTCCAGGCGCCCTTATCCTGGAAAAACATTCCCGGATCGGTGGGCTCAACTCATACTATTTTCGAAATAACCGCCTCTACGAAACCGGTCTGCATGCCATTACCAACTTCGCACCGGCCGGGAATAAAAAAGCACCCTTAAATCGCCTGTTGCGACAACTCAAACTCAGTCGCGATCAATTTGTTTTTCATCAGCAGTTTCAAAGTGAAATCCTCTTTCAAGGTTGCGAATCTCTTGTCTTCTCAAATGATTTTCAACAACTCAAGGATGAGATCAACACGAAATTTCCTCATTCAGCTGATGGATTTACGCAACTTACCGCCTTTCTCAGCAACTTTGATCCATTCCAGATAACACCTTTTAACTCGACAAGGATCTTTCTTGAAAGTCTGCTTTCCGATAGCCTCCTGATTGACATGCTGCTCTGCCCGCTGATGTATTATGGCTCCAGCATAGAAAATGATATGGACCTGTCGCAGTTTGCAATCATGTTCAGAGCCATTTTTCAGGAAGGCATGTTCAGGCCTGGCGGTACAATTAAAGATTTCCTGGATGTCCTCGCCTCGCACTATCACTCTCTGGGCGGCTCACTGCGAACTGGGGCGGAGGTACGAACCATCCTCCATACGAACCTTACGGTTCATGGCGTCACACTTACCACTGGCGAAACCATTGAGTGCGATTATCTTCTTTCTACCGTTGGCCTCAGTGAAACATTGGCGCTTTTGCAGAAGCCAGAAACTGACTATCACGTTCCTCGCCTTTCCTTTGTTGAATCGATTTTTCAGCTTCCTGAAAACAAACGGTCTCACCTGCCGCAGGACCGGACAATAATCTTCTACAACTCCGCCCCCGAATTTCACTACTGCTCTCCTGCGGATCTTGTCGACTATTCCAGCGGAGTAATATGTTTCCCATTCAATTTCAATGGATTACCTCAACAAGAATATATTGAGGTACGTTCTACGCATCTCGCGAACTCTTCAGGCTGGAAGGCTCTCGCAGACGATAGAGAAGGATATGTCGAACAAAAATCCGTTACTGCCGAGAAATCAAAACAGGTTTTAGAGGAGATCATCGGCACATTCAAACAGGATATTGTCTTCCAGGACACCTTCACCCCGTTGACAATCGAGCGCTACACTGCTAAAAAAGAAGGCGCAATATATGGTAGCCCTCTTAAAATCAAAAATGGCAATCTTGGTTACACAAATCTCTTCCTGGCAGGAACAGATCAGGGATTTCTCGGCATTGTCGGTTCCATGCTGAGCGGGGTATCCATGGTCAATCAGCATATCCTCTCCAGGCTCTGATTATCACACGTTTTTAAATTACTCTTTCTGCTCCTCTAGAGATTCTATGCCTGTTCCCTTTGCACAACTTGGCGACGCCTATGATGTTATCGTCATTGGTTCCGGCCTTGGTGGATTGACTTCCGCCAATCGCCTGGCGTATTGCGGCCACAAGGTCCTCCTGTTGGAGTACCACCACAAACTTGGCGGACTTGCGACCTGGTTCAAACGCCGCGGCCACATTTTTGATGTTTCACTGCACGGTTTCCCTTACGGTATGGTGAAAACCTGCAAGAAATATTGGAACAAGGCAATAATGGACTCTATCGTCCAGCTGAAAAAGATCGTCTTTGACAACCCTCAGTTCTCACTGGCGACAACTTTCGACAAGCAGGATTTCACCTCAATTCTCCATAAGAAATTTCACATTCCACAGGCCACGATCGAAAAATTCTTCGGCACTGTTACTGCCATGAATTTCTATGATGACCAGTCAATGACCACTCGCGAGTTGTTCGAACAGTTCTTTCCGGGCCGCACCGACGTACACCGCCTGCTGATGGAACCGATCACTTATGCCAATGGTTCAACCCTCGACGATCCTGCCATAACTTATGGCATAGTCTTTTCGAACTTCATGAATCGTGGGGTGTTCACCTTTGAGGGAGGTACCGACAAGCTTATCGGCCTGATGTCTGACGAACTCGAAAAAAATGGGGTGACGATCTGCACTCGATCCAAAGTTGACAGGATTATCGTCGAGAAAGGCAGGGTTCGCGGTGTCGAAGTCAATGGCAGGACCATAGAAGCCAAGGCAGTTGTATCCAACAGCGGTATAACCAACACCATAGATAATCTCACAGATAAGCGTGCTTTTTCTGAGGTTTTTCTAGAGAAGGCAGCCGCCATTCGTGTAAATAATTCAAGTTGCCAGGTCTATATCGGCATAAAAGAGCAAGAATATATCCCCGACATTGGCGATCTTCTTTTTACCTCAACCGCCCCCGATTTTGACTCACAGGAACTCCTCGACCTACGCACCAGATCAAAGACCTTCTCGCTCTATTATCCAAAAACCAGGCCAGGGCATAATCGTTATACGATTGTAGCCTCGATGAACAGCCGGTTTGAAGACTGGTCCCACCTCAATGTTGAGCAGTATCAGCAGGAAAAAGACAGCATGATCAGCCGGACGATTATTGATCTTGACCGGTACCTTCCTGGAATACAAACCCAGATCGACTGGGTTGAGGCCGCCACACCCCGAACCTTCAACCACTACACGCTTCATACCTGCGGCACTTCCTTTGGTACAAAATTTGAGGGGCTTGATGTTTCCCGATCAATTTTTAAGGAAGTTGGCGGCCTATTTCATGTCGGTTCCGTTGGCATCATCATGTCAGGCTGGCTGGGCGCAATCAATTACGGAGTCATTGTTTCAAACGACGTGGATGGCTATCTGCGCACTTTAAATGGATAATTTCATGCAGACATTTCAGGATCAGATTGTGGTGGTCACTGGCGCCACCAGGGGAATAGGACGCGCCATAACACTGGCATTTCTCAACCAGGGAGCAACTGTCCTCGGAATCTATCACACCAACCGGCAGTCCGCAGACCAGTTGCTGGCAGATTGCCACGATCTGAAGAAAAAACTCTTCCTATTTCAATGCGACATATCGAATGAAGAAGAAGTGGCCTCCTTCTATCAAGAGATTGAACTGAAATTTTCCTCTCTTGATGTCCTCGTCAATAATGCAGGCATTCGCAAAGATGCATTTCTAGCTTTGATGCAGACAAGCGATTGGCGCAGCGTGCTCGATATCAATCTGACCGGCAGCTTTCTTATGGCAAAGCAAGCAGTGCTGCTCATGATGAAGAATAAATACGGCAGGATAATCAATATCACCTCACCCGTTGCACATCTCGGCTTTGCGGGCCAGGCCAATTACGCAGCATCGAAGGCAGGGCAAATCGGCATGACCAGATCATTAGCCAAAGAAACTGCTAAAAAAAAGATTACGGTAAATTGTATATCCCCTGGTTTCATTGAGACGGATTTTCTCCATGGCCTGTCGAAAGACCAGATTGAGGCCTACAAAAACATGGTACCCATTCGCCGTTTCGGCACGCCTCAGGAAGTAGCCGAGGCGGTTCTTTTTATCGCCGGCAAAAATGCCTCGTATATCACCGGGGCCGTTCTTGACATTAATGGCGGACTCTGAGCATGCACGCTGAAGAAGAAGTCACCTCCCTGATCCCGCATAGACCGCCATTTCTCTGGGTGGACAGGATCATTGACTATAAACCCGGAGTGATTGTAACCGAAAAAAAAATCCCTGAAGATCTCGATGTATTTGCCGGACATTATCCTGGCAATCCCATCATGCCGGGAGTTCTCCTGTGCGAGGCCATTTTCCAGACAGGTGCCTTATTGATGGCAAAGATTCAGGAATCAACCGGCCATTCATCCCAACCTGGTGTTCCAGTACTCACCAGAATCGGTGGAGCAAAATTTAAACGTTCTGTTTTTCCAGGTGATACTCTAGAGATAGAGGTCCAACTTACCGAAACCCTTTCCTCTGTATGTTTTTTCAAAGGAAAGCTAAGGGTCCAGGGAAAGGCTGCAGTCCTGATAGATTTCTCTTGTATCATTTCACCTGCGGCAGTTCCTCTCTCGTAAAAACCTCGGTCCATGAAATCTCAAGAAATGTCAGGAAATCTCAACTGACATGTTGAATTTTTGCCCGAGAACAAGTAATCTGCTGAGTTCAGTACAGTCACCACATATTAACTATTTACACAGTGTTAAATACCGCAAATTGCCGGGTCAGACATACCGAGACGATCGATATGCGTTGATATTAAAGTAAGGGATTTTTTGTGCAGCTTTCAATTACCGATATGATTCTCCATGCAGGACCAGTTGGCCAACTGGTTATGCTGACCCTTCTCATTTTTTCCACAATTTCCTGGACAATAGTCTTCATGAAGGTCAGGCTTTACCGCAAGGTCCGTCTCGACAGCGAGGATTTCCTTGAGACATTCTGGTCATCGACTAACCTGAACGAGGCCTACAAAGCTGCTGAAGAATTCGACTTTAGCCCCGAAGCCTCGGTTTTCTCTGCCGGATTTACTGAATTGCAGAAAATCAATCGCATCCGCAACAGAAAAGACGAAGCACCTTCAACAGATACGCTGGAGATGCAACTCGCCACAATGGATAATTTAAAAAGAGCGGTACGGAAAGCAGAAGCACAGGAAATGACTAAACTGGGAAGCGCTCTTGCCTTCCTCGCCACGACGGGAAGTGCCACGCCCTTTATCGGACTTTTCGGAACAGTCTGGGGCATCATGGCATCCTTTCATGATATCGGTCAGCGCGGATCTGCTTCTCTGGCAGTCGTTGCTCCAGGTATTTCCGAAGCTCTTGTTGCGACTGCAGCTGGCTTGGCTGTTGCCATTCCAGCTGTAATTTTTTATAATTATTTTTCCAACAAACTAAGTGATATTGATGGCAATATGCAGAATTTCACTACAGATTTCCTCAATCTTGTAGAACGGGATTTATTGAGCAGAGTTTAGTCGAATCAATACCAAAGGAAATACCGCACATACCTGACTAGAATCACTATTAACGAGACTTATATGGGACCTTTACAAGGCAGAGGGCAGAGAGGATTGGTAGCAGACATCAACGTGACGCCGCTGGTGGACGTTATGCTGGTGCTCCTGATTATCTTCATGGTAACCGCACCGATGATGACCCAGGGGTTAGACGTTGATTTGCCTGAGACCACGGCCAAATCACTGCGTCAAGAAGATGAACCCCTGGTTGTGACAATCGACAAGGAAGCAAAAATTACACTCGGAAAAGCCGAGGTCAATCAGGCGATTCTTTTTCAACAATTGAGCAAGATGGAAGAGGCAAAAAAGAAAGAACCCATCTACCTCAAGGCAGATAAAGATGTTGCTTACGGCATTGTGGTGTCGATCATGGCTGATATCAAATCAGCCGGATTTGACAAACTCGGTATGATTACCAAACCAGCGGATAACGTAAAATAAAGTATGGTTTACCAGGAATACCAGGTGACATACATGAACGGTAACAATGGCTGGAAGCTACCGCTGAATTTAGCGATCGGCTTCCATATCATGGTTGCGCTCAGTGCCATCTATCTGCCGCATCTTTTTCAAAACACGCCGCAATTCACCGACATCTACACTGTCAACCTGGTAAATCTGTCAGAGCCCGCGGAGGCTCCTGCGCCTGCGCCCCCCGCGCCACCGCAACCGGTTGCCAAAACTCCGCCTAAAGTTATTGAAAAGGCAGCTGAAGCCGTCAAAATCCCCGTCAAGACTGCCACGCCTATTGCCGAAGAACAACCTGCGGAAATCGCACCGCCCGCACCAGCCAAAGTTATCTCTCTGAAGCCACTGAAGAAGAAGATTAAAAATAAGGGTGCCCCTCCCGAAGAGACAATTCAACGGGAAACAACAAAGAAAGAAAAGGAACTCGAACGGCAAAAACGTGAGCAACTCGCTGAAAATCTGAAGACTGAGC
>JAIFKM010000076.1 GCA_020049575.1 Desulfobulbaceae bacterium | reverse complement strand
TGTTAGCTCTGTCGACCATGTTCGGGAAGAGATCGGCTGGCACAGCTGGTTTCCCGAGTTTTTTAAACACCATAAATCTCGCGCACTTGCTGTTGTCTCCCTGACAGTAATTCTTTTTAAATATGGCCCCCATGCCATCAGTCTGTTTCATTTTGTCATTGTAGAACGGACATCCTGCCAGGCATTCGCAATTTGCCATAACCACCCCTCCTTGTTCACAGATGAGTATTCAAACATACGAAAGATTCACACATGCTATCTACCTGCAGGAATGAATCAACAATAAATTGGGCAATAAGGCCAATGAAAACTTCGATTAAACATGAACAGGGTGCTTTGGCAGGATATTGTTTCGGAATGAGTCCAGGTTTATCTGAGTTGACAGCACGATTCCACGAGTTGTAAAAGAACATGCAGAAAGCGTTGCTTAACGCCTGCACAGCACCTGACCAAAGGAATATTGACGATTGCCCAATTCGGGTGGTCTCATTTATCCAGACCACCTCAGATTATACCCCATATATTGATCATTTAGATGCCTGCCAAACTTCCAGAAATACCGATTTATCAACCTGATGAAGAATTCAGAGCGCCGGGATTATCGCAAGAACTCGGGTGGGGAGCAGAGGTCATTTTTCTTGTTGTTGTTGGTTTTCTTCTCCTTATGGGTACAACCTCGGCGTGGAAAAGTCTCATCGATAATATTTCAATTAATTTTTTTGCGGTCATTCTCGAGGCGCTTCCCTTTATGCTGATAGGCTCCCTTGCGGGAGGTTTGATTGAAGTCTTTGTGCCAATTACCTTGATTGACAGGGCTTTCAGGCAGAGACCAATCAGAGCAGTATTCTTGGCAGGAGGACTCGGTTTGCTGATCCCGGTTTGCGAGTGTGCCATAGTTCCCGTCGTCAGAAGACTTCTGGGGAAAGGAGTACCCTTCTCATCTGCGATAACCTTTTTACTTGCTGGCCCTATTGTCAATCTGATTGTTCTCTGGTCAACAGCTATCGCGTATTCGTATTTCTGGCCAGTTGTCTTCATCAGATTAGTTTGCGGGTATATTATTGCGGTGATCATCGGGTTGCTGTTTGGCCTGTTTTTTACCCATGCCAATGGCTTGCACCGAGATCTTTTTTACACAGGTCAGGCAGCCTGTGGTTGCGGTTCTGCTCATGGTACTGCAAGTGAGCTTCTGGTGACAAGAATGCGCCATGCTTTGGAGCATGCCTGTGAGGATTTCTTTGCTGTCGGTCGCTATCTGGTGATTGGTGCCTTTATAGCTTCGATACTTCGCAGTACGATTTCCCTCGAGACCTTTACAGATCTCATGGGAAGTCCCTGGTTGGCTATTTTGATCATGATGGTGATGGCGGTTGTCTTAAACCTGTGCAGTGAGGCAGATGCATTTATCGCAGCGAGTTTCCGAGACCTCTTGCCTGGCAGTGCGCAAATGGCGTTTATGGTGCTCGGGCCGATGTTAGATATAAAACTGCTGCTCATGTACCTGAGCGTGTTTCGTAAAAGGGTTATTGTATCTCTCTGTCTCACGGTTCCTTCTCTTGTTTTTCTGGTTATGCTGCTTCTTGAATATTCCAATTTGATTTAGGCGATAAGAAATGGTTGTGGCATTAGTGAAAATTGCGCTTCTTGGCACGTGGGGGGCATTTTTCGTCTGGATAGTCAGTTTCGGCCAAAAGGATCTGGCTCGCTTGCTGCATCCTGACCTCTGGTGGCTCCTCATATGCGCCTCTATTATTCTTTTTATGTTCTTGATTTTCCATAGCCGCAAGTCCCTCAAAAGCCAAAGAGGAACTCCAGTCTGGTGGCAATTACCATCGCTGATGATCATGTTTGTTCCCCTTCTTTTTTTCCCTCAAGTACAAGGAGCACGTTTCAACGCTGAAACGTTCAGCAAGAGGAGCATCCCGACAGTGGATGGTTTTCGACAGGGGAATATGCTTTCCAAAAGAGGGGATACAGAATCGCAAGAAGGTGATGTCCCTCTGACCGATCTGATCTATTCCAGCGAAAAATATCTTGGAAAGGAAGTAGATGTAGTCTGTCAAACGTTGATGGATAAACGATTACCAGAGAATACCGCTATATGTTACAGGTATCTGATGAATTGCTGCGCCGCAGATGCAATGCCTATCTTCATTTTTCTGCAGTATCCGGAAGGATTATCAATCGAGAATGAAAAATGGATCCGGACAAAAGGGCGTGTTTCAATGCAAAAAAATTCTGGTATTGAGATCCCTTTGATGAAGATACACGCTGTTGAGTATGTTGAAGAACCTCCATTTCCATATCTCTTGTAGTACTCTCGCCGGTTAGGTGATAAAAAGTTATCCATTTGAGGCAATGTACAACGCCAGGAATGCGCAGTTTGCAGACCGCATTGCCGTTGTTCCATTAAAGGAATCAACGCAATATATCATCGGTCGGATAGCAGCCCCTAAGACTGCATGGGGAGAGCAGATAATCTCCCGAATTAACGAGATTCTTGTTAAAAGGCGCCCGGACGCTGCGTATCGTCAGGCTTTCGAGCGTTGGCTCACGCCAGATTCCCTCGCAAATTTTGACCGGGTGTATGCTACCGAGTTTTTACAACAGCCGTAGCGCCTCGTTCTTGCCTGTACCGGCAGAAAGAGGATGAGCTGGACCTTCACAACTTTGTCTCGATATCAGTATTCACGGCCATATTGATGGTTTCCCGGGGATGGCTCGTGATGTATTCAGAGCGTTTTTTGCGGAAATCGCTAAGATGCTGCTCGATTGTTTCACCGGATAATTCGACGCCAAAGTCGTCCGCTGCCTCCAGTCTGTTTTTACGAAATAAGTGTTCAAGTATATTCTGCCCCACTTCGCTGCGGTAATGCGAATGTTCCCAATAATACGACATATTTTCATTCCCAGTTGACTGAGGGATCTCTTCGGTGGTTATCCGATTGAAACCTGAAAAATCGACAAGACGAATATCACAGCCCTGTCGCCGGCGTGCGTCGATTACTGTTACCAGCGATCTTTTCCAGTTATCGAGATTTTCTGATTTTTGCCCCCAATAGGATAACTCAGCCAAGGCGTGGACGGGCTGCAGGTACAAGCGGAAAATCGTACCCTGCCGGCAATAGTCGTCCGTGACCCGATCCAGCAGCTTAATTGCGGCCTGGACATTGGGTGGGTCTGCCAGCGGTTTATTTTTTTGCATCACTTTGGCAAATGCATTGGCCGTTCCTCCTTCCTTGCGCATTATATGTTCCAGACATTGCGAAGACTTCTGACCATAGGTTGCGAGGAGCGAGTGACATTTCTGTTCGGAGAAACCTGATATGATTTTTATGGATTCAAATGTCATTCCCATGGATAGTGAACGTTTGAGGTTCAGGAATGTTCGCCAAATTGGATATGAGGGACCCTGTGCAACCAGTGCCGGAATAAAATCGGTATTGCTGCCCTCCTCTTTGAACTGATCACCATAATCAAGCCCCCAGACGACAATCTCAGGTCGATGAAAGACACTCGTATGTCGCAGCATGTTGACCGCGTCACCGAATGATGCGCCAATAATGGCAAGATTGAAAACACGTTTGCCGGCAAAGAGTTGCACATCGGTCGGCAGGCCTATTTCAGTCCTTGAACTGCCGAGGTAAACAACCTCAGGCCGGTATCGATAGGCGGCATAGGTCTTGGACCATGGGGTGATTTTCTGCTGCGCTGGGCTCAATCTTTGAATGCGTTTCGTATCCCATTGATGGATGAGATATGGATCAACCACATAGTTGATTGTTACGGCGGCAATCAGAACTGCCAGCGCTGTCAAACCAACCGTCCAGAAATACCTCCTTGGACTATCAGGTGCAGATGGGGGAATCATAATGTCAGAATTGGGCATAAATAAAATCTTTTGCCTTATCAATACTCAAAACGCAAACTGCGAAGATAAGGCCAATTGCAAGCCCCCAACGCAAGTTGGGTGACCAGTCTGCACGAAATATTGAAAACGAAGGCACGTTCCTGGTCCCGCTGTTGTCACCAGACAGAAAAAGCTTATTGGTATTGGGCAGCCAAAAAGCAATGACTGCGCTGACAAGAAGAATACCGTAGGCCTGCCAATCAAGGTCAGCGATCATCGAAATGCCATTGCTGCCAACCATCCCGGCCAAAACTGCCAAAGCCGAAGCCATATCCGATGCTCGGAAAAAGACCCAGGCTACCATGACAGCCATAAACGTCAGAATCCGGCTTGCCGCAACGGATATCGCTGATGGCTTGTGTTCACGGTTCTTCCCCAGAGATTTCCAACCATGTTGAACGCAGAGATACAAACCATGCAACCCGCCCCAGATAACAAACGTCCAATTAGCCCCATGCCACAAGCCCCCCAGCAGCATTGTCAGCATGAGATTGCGATAACGCAGCAGCTGCCCCCGGCGGTTGCCGCCAAGGGATATGTAGAGATAATCTTTGAGAAACTGTGAAAGGGAAATGTGCCATCTCTGCCAGAAGTCGCTGACGCTGGTGGCCTTATAGGGAGAATTGAAATTGATGGGTATCTTAAAACCGAATAACCGTGAGACACCTATGGCCATATCTGAGTAACCGGAGAAATCAAAATACAACCGCAATGTGTAGGCCAGCATACCCAGCCACGCTTGAAAGAATTTCGGGTTATCGGCGGCCAGAAGAGGCCACATCGTGGAGCCAAGGTTGTCGGCGATCAAGAGCTTTTTCCCTAAACCAAATACAAAGATTGAAATTCCTATGGCAAAATCTTCGGCCTTGATCCGGTGCCCTTTGGTCTCGGCGAATTGCGGCAGCAATTCCTGATGTCGCAGAATAGGACCGGCGACGATATAGGGGAAGTAGGATGCGAAGAGACAATAATGTGTGAATTTTATTGCCTGTATCTTGCCGCGATAGGCATCAACCAGCACCGCAATCTGGGTAAAAGTGAAAAATGATATTCCGATTGGCAGGAGGATGTTGAGCAGGGGAAGGTCGTTACCGGAGACATCGTTGATAGAAACGATGAAAAAATTCACATACTTGAAAAAGCAGAGCAGGATCAGGTTGAAGGCAATGGATACAGCCAATCGCCATGATTGCTGTGACTGAACGTTGGCGATTATCCATCTGCATGCCAGGTAATTGATCGAAATTGATGATACAAGGATGGATAAATATCGGTAATCCCAAGAGCCGTAAAAACACAGTGATGCCAGAATGAGCCAGGCTATCGCCCATTGATTACTTTTGCGAGCCAGGAAATAAAAGCCGGATACGACGATAGGTAAGAAGATAAAAATGAAGGAAAGAGAATGAAAAACCATGCATATCCTGTGTTTTTTCGTTGTGGCGCAAAACGGTTGGCGACCGAAATCAGGTGTACCTGAAAGCCCATCTCCGAACGTGTATCCGAATGAGTGTATATAAAGCAACTGGGCATGGCAAATCAAAAATCTCTCATGTTTGAGAGATAAGAGATGCAGGTATTACGTGTAAAATTTGATAGAATTATCCGCCTTGCTTTTTCTGCCAGATGGAATATACGATGTGAGTGGTCGTGGATGAAGGAATGACGGCCATCGCAGCCACGTCAGCCGTCTGATGATCAACGCTAAGAGAGAGAAAGAGATCGCATGAAAAGCGCACTGTTGCTTGTTGATATTCAAAACGATTTCTGTCCCGGTGGAGCACTGGCGGTTCCCGAGGGTGACCGTATCGTGCCGGTGGTCAACAGTCTGATGGAGCTCTTTCCGCTTGTGATCGCCACCAAGGATTGGCATCCGCCGGGGCATATCAGCTTTGCCAGCCGCTTCGCGAAACCGGTCATGACCGCCATCGACACCCCCTACGGTCCGCAGATCCTCTGGCCCGATCATTGCGTCCAGAACACTCCGGGGGCAGATTTCCACCCGGCACTGGCCACCTCTCCGATCCGGCATGTGGTGTTCAAGGGCACCAGCTCCGAGATTGACAGTTACAGCACCTTCTTCGACAACGCCCGCCGACAGCAGACCGATCTGCACAGGTATCTCCAGGATGTCGGGATTACCAATCTGTTTATCTGCGGACTGGCCACCGATTACTGTGTTCTTTTCAGTGCCCTCGATGCGCTCGAACTGGGCTATGCCGTTACGGTCATCGAGGATGCCTGCCGCGGAGTTGATGCCGGTGCAGAGGACAGCGCCAAGGCCCTGCGGAAGATCGTCGCCGCCGGCGGTCGACGGGTGATGTCTGCCTCCCTGATTCACAAGCGGGACAAGGAGGGCGGGTTATGAAACGCACGCACCGGCAACTCAGCGAAGGGATCCTAATGACGGATCAATATCAACTGACCATGGCTCAGCTCTATTTCCGTCAGGGGCTGCATACGATGCCGGCCCAGTTCGAATATTTCTATCGCAACAATCCGAGCTACGGTTCGCATCAGGCTGGTTATACCATTCTGGCGGGTACCGGCAGCCTGTTTGAATGGATGGCGGAAGAGCGATTCAGCGAAAATGAAATTGCCTACCTTCGGCAGCAGACCGGCCGCTGCGGCACGCCGCTTTTTCATCGGGATTTTCTTGACTGGCTGCTGCTGGAAGGAAATTTCGAGCAGATCAGGGTCCAGGGGTTGCAGGAGGGTAGAGTGGCACATCCTACCGTGCCGCTGCTGACGGTAATGGGGCCTTTTGCCATGGCGCAGATCCTCGAAACTCCCCTGCTCAACCATATGAATTTTCAAACCCTGATCGCTACCAAGGCGGCTCGTATGCGTCAGACGGCGGGCGGTCAGCCGATTTTGGAGTTCGGCCTGCGGCGAGCCCAGGGGTACGGCGGTAATACCGGAGTCCGCGGAGCGCTGATAGGTGGGGTTGAGGCTTCCAGCAATGTTGGTGTCTCCCATGCCCTTGGCTTTGATCCGAAGGGAACCCATGCCCATTCGATGGTCCAGGCATTTTCTGCTCTGGGTGGCGGCGAGTTGGGGGCTTTTCGGGCCTATGCCGAAATCTATCCTGACGATTGCCTGCTGCTGGTAGATACCATTAACACTCTGGAGAGCGGCATCCCCAATGCTATTCGGGTATTTGAGGAATTGCGGCGCAAAGGCCATACGCCGGTGGGGATTCGGCTGGATTCGGGGGATCTGGCCTATCTGGCCCTGAAAGCAGCCCAGGCGCTGAATTCTGCTGGTTTTACCGAGACAACTATCGTTCTTTCCAATCAGCTTGATGAAATGGTAATCTGGCAGATTCTCAGTCAGATCCGCAGCGAAGCACCGAGGCTTGGTATGGCCCCAGAGGCTATTATCAAGCGGTTGGTCTTTGGGGTGGGAACCGCACTGATTACCAGCCAGGGGGCTGCGGCACTGGATGGGGTCTACAAGTTGACTGCTGTAAAGGATTCGGGACAATGGCAGCCGGCTATCAAGATCTCCGAAACGGCCGGCAAGACCATCAATCCGGGGGCCAAACAGATCTGGCGCTTGTACGACAGACGGGACAAGGCGGTATGCGATGTGCTTGCCATGGAGGATGAACGGCTGGATGAGGTATCTGAGCTGCAGCTGCACCACCCGGTTGATTTCAACGTCCAGCGCACCCTTAAACGGGAAGAATTGAGCCGTGTCGAACGCCTGTGCATCGATCTGCCCCGGCACGGCCCCGACTCGCCGCTGGAAGACTCTATCGCCCAGATGCGGCTTCGCCGGGACCAGGATCTGGAGCGACTGGATGACGGTGTAAAGCGGATGGTCAATCCCCACATCTACCATGTTTCCCTGACCCGCAAACTCTGGGAGCTCAAACAAAAACTGGTACGCGAGCGCTCATTCATCGCCAATCAATAAGCGCGCTCAATCGTAATACACAAAGTTGGGTGCGCTCCGCGCACCAGTAAAACCGGAGGGATCGGTTTTCAAGGCAAGGTAGAAAGATCTTCCTGGTGCAAGAGAGACGTGCAGGTATCGGTCAATCGAGTACAATTTCAGCTGGAGAGCAAGAGATGGCGCTGTCAGTAGTGGATATATATCGGGATGTCCTGCCAAAGAGCAACTGCCGTGATTGCGGTTTCCCCACCTGTCTGGCATTCGCCGCCAAGGTTGTCTCGGAAAGGCATCCTCTCTCGGGCTGTCCTCATATAGTCGCCGATGTTTTGGCCCGCTGCGAGATCGAACTGGCAGAGCAGTACAGCCAGGGAAAATGGTTGAAACGGGATATGGCAGAAGACGCCTTGCAATGGGCGAAGAGCCGGGCGGCATCACTTGCCATCGAGGATCTGCCTGCTCGAATCGGTGGCGAATTGATCCGGACAGGAGCCGAGACGATTCTCAGGTTGCCCTATTTTACCGGGCATCTCCATATCTGCGGCACCACCGTGACGAGATCCGATGGCAGTGAAATGACCAGATATGAACAGGTCTTTATACTCAACCACTTGGCCCAGGGCGGCAGCAGTGAACCACGCGGGAGATGGAAAGGTTTCATCGAGTTTCCAAACACCGTTTCCAAGATGGTCAGTATGAAGAGCGCTGTGGAAGAACCGCTGATTGCAAGATTCTCAGGTAGAAAAGAGGAATTGTTTGCATGTGCCTTACGGCTTGGGGCTCTTCCATTGCCAGCGAATGAAGGATCAGCTGATGTTGCGGTCGTTTTCAAAGCGTTGCCGAGGGTCCCGCTGGCCCTGCTTTTCTGGGACGCGGTTCCGGATGATGAGGTCCAATCTCAGGCGAAATTGATGTTTGATGAAACAGTAGTCGATCATCTCGACATTGAATCCATTGTCTTTCTCAGCGAACGGCTCAGACAATTGCTGTGCGATTGACAGTATCCAACAGGAACATGTGAGCCACTCTTCGCGGGAGTGGCCAACCAGATACAAAGGAGATGCAGGTGAATGCAGCTATTCAACTTTTGAAAAAGGTAACGCTGTCTCTGAAGGTCGGATGTGAGCCAGGGAAATGCAGCCCGGTCGACTCCTCGGTGCCGTTCGCATTTATCTACGGGGTGGCGAGTGACGGGCTCAGTCCGTTTGAATCTGCACTGAGTGATAAACACGCGGGAGACACACTCATTGTCAGTGTGAAGCAAGCCGATGCATACCAGTTTTTCGGTCATATTTTCCACACCCTGAGTAAAGCTCTGGGAATGAAGATCATGCCCGAAACGATCTGCCTGGAAATCGAAGTTGCTGCCGTGACCGACCCCGATGATCGGGAAGTGGTGCAGTCGGTGGCCAGCGCATTGAAGCATGGAGGTTGTGGCGGATCATGCGGTTGCGGTTGCTGATAACCCAGAAAAAGGAGATTTCTAGGCAGAGGGTTTGATATGTGTCAGGAAGCGAGCGGGAGGCTCAGCCAGTTTCCGCCAATTGAACCCTTACCCGATCAAAATCCTTCTGGCTTGCAACGAAAGCTTCGACAACTGCCGGGTCGAATATCAATCCGGCATTCCGGACAATCGATTCAAGTGCCTTTTGATGAATTGATGCATGCTCGCAGTCAATTGCGGTCGTCAATTCATCATAGGCATCCGCCAAGGTCATGATCCTTGCCGCCAAAGGTATTTCGTTGCCCCGCAGACCATACGGGAACCCCCCTCCATCCCAGCGTTCATGGTGGAAGTACGCGATATTCTTGGCAAGAGAGAGAAATCCACTTCCCCTGGCCTCTTCTTCCATCGCTTTGATTACGTCCCCGCCTCTCAGAGTGTGGTTGCGGAGTATCTCCTGTTCCTTCTCAGTCAGGCTGCCGGTATTTTCCATAATATCGTCGGCGATGGCAACGTTGCCAATATCGTGCAGGATCGCGCCCTGGTAAAGACTCTGAATATAGGTAGGCGTTATCTCTTCCTGGAACTCCGCGCGGCGGGACATTTCAATCGCAAGAATCCGACAATACTCCCGAATCCGCTCAAGGTGATTGCTGTGACGGCTCGTATCCCTGTATTCCGACAGTTTTGCGAGAGCCAGGATTGCCGCATTTTCCGTCTGGCTGACCTTTTTTAATGATTCAAGCAGCATACCCTCCATATTCCGGCGGATACTGATATCCCTGATAACCAGCTGGACGCCGAGCACTTTATTCGACCGCATCAGTAGGACACCATTGATTTCGGCTGCGATCGTCGCTCCGGTTTGGGTACAGAGCGTCAACTGGTACGCATTTTTCGATCTGCCGTGTTCGATAACTTCAGCAAGCATTTTCTCGGCCTTGTCCTGATCCTTCTGGCTGACCGTTTCAATGAATCGGCTCCCGCCGATATCGCCAAAATGCTGCTGGAATGATTCATTTTCCTGCAAGATATCGCCTTGCGGTGTGACAAGTACGATGTCATCGGTAATGGCTTCATAGAGCAGCTTGAACCGCCTTTCTGAGGCTTCTTGTTCCGCGATCCTTTTTCTTACCTCGATTTCGAGGTTGTCGGCCTGGTCGGCAAGTTTGTCGGCAGCTGTTTTTTCGGCGATACGCAAATCACATTCACGGGCCCGGGCGGCGGTGTCCGTCCAGCTCTGTGTTGCGGCGATACAGACAAAACAAACCATGAAAAAGAGATTGCTGAACAGGCTGAGACTGAGAGGTTCGAGGAAGTACATCCCCGCAAAATACATACACACCAGTGAGAAGCCGCTGATCAGGGTCACGGGAGCAGTGAGGGGCGCAATGGCGGTGTAGCTGGTCATAATGACAAGCAGGCCGACATAATAGGGCGAGGTGATTTCCCCCATGCGCATAATCATCAGAACAATAACGGCACTGGCGCAGATATATCCGGCAAATCCAATTATCCAGGCATTTCGATATTCTCGATCGTAATAGTTTAAGACCATCAGGAGGGCACCGATGCCGCAGGCGAACAAACGGCAGAGGAGAAACTCGGTAAAGTATTCGGGCGCCATTATAGAGTCGAGGGCAGTAAAGAGCAGCAACACTGCCATCCCGACCAGGAGGATATAGTAAACCCGATGGTGGTGGAGGATTTGGGTCTCCCGACGAAATTGTTCGTTATCTCCTTGACGGGAAAACATCAGGTATCCCCTGTTCGTGCCTGCAGCAAAAGCTGCTTCCTGGAATTCTTGAACTCCTGTTCCTTCCTCAAGAATGCATTGACGACAGTAGGATCGAATCTTCTGCCCGAATCTTCTACAATGATCTGCTTCGCCTGTTCATGGTTGTAGGCCGGTTTATAGGTTCTGCTTGAAGTCAAGGCATCATAGACATCAGCGAGGGTGACTATCCGCGCCGAAAGAGGGATTTCAAGGTCTGCCAGACCGTGTGGATATCCTTTCCCATCCCATCGCTCATGGTGGAAACTCGATATCTCCTGCCCCATCTTCAGGAAAGAAACACTTTCGGATGCCTTTTCCGCGGAAGAAAGTGCGATGCTGCCATATTCGCAGTGCTGTTTCATGATCTCGAATTCTCTCTCCGACAATTTTCCCGGCTTGAGAAGAATGGAATCCGGAATGCCGACCTTACCGATATCATGCAGCACTGATGACAAACAGAGATCCTCGATGAAGGAGTCGGTGATGATGTGCTGCAGGTCGGGGTTTTTGGCTAGTTCCATAGCCAGGATCCTGGTGTACGTCCTGATCCTGATGAGATGGGCGCCGGTATCTTCATGGCGGCATTCAGCCAGGCGAGCCAGGCCGAAGATGGCTGCTTGACGAGAAGAGTCAATAAGCAGAGTTGACTCCAACAGCTGTTTTTCCATGCGTTTGGTATCTGTTATGTCGCGAAATATCAGTTGATAGCATTCTCCTTTGTCAGGCATGTCCACCCGGTTGCCGCCTAACTCGACCTCGATGGTTCTCCCCAGAGTCGTTTGCATCTGCATCTGCACGCCTGCCAGGCTTGCTCCAGTGGAAAGCTGCGGCATGATCTCGAAGATATAATATTGCCAATCACGGGGATTGAGAAAATCAGCGAGCATTTTTCCCTCAAGCGTATCAGGGCTCTCGTCAAGGATGGCGGCTCCCTGTTGATTGACCATGCAAACCAAACCCTTCCGGTCAATCAGGATTACCAGATCAAGAATGTTATTATACAGATCGCGGAACTTCAGTTCCGATTCTTCTAGTGATTCCATGCGCTTTTCGATGAGTATCTCGAGGTCATGAGTAAAGTTCCTGAGTTCATGGTGGAGATTGCGCAAGTTTTTTTTGCTCTGCAAGGATTTGAGCTGGGTCTGGATGTCATCAAAGCATTGAACCGTGGTGACGGCTATTATCGAAAGAAAGAAGAAGCTATTGTTAACAAGATAGATTGCATCTTTCTCCTGAAAGGGGTTTGTGCCGATAAAAGTCGTCAGGCCGTAGACCAGGAACATCATCCCGCCCAAAAGCAATGCCTGGGAAACCGTAAAGGGCAGGGCTGAAAAACCTCCGGCGATCATCAGAAGGATTCCGACATAGTAGTCAGACGAGAAACCGCCAAGCTTGATTGTCATCAGAGTAATTGTCAAAGTGCCGAGCAGCATGGCAGAAGACATGATGAAACGAGCATATGGCCTGATTCCCCGATAGCTGAGCAAGCGGAGAAAAATGAGCAGGATAATGACGAAACTCAGGCGATAGGTGAATAACAACGGGAAAAATTCACGCCAGCGGATGAAGTCGAGTAAGGCAAAGAGCGAAAAAAATACAACCCCCAACCACAGGCACAGACGTGTTCTGATAAAAAAGAGATCTTTCAGTTCACTTGCAAAACTGCTTGTCAGTTGAGTCGCAGCCGCTTCCATACCACTCAGTTTTTGGATGCCATGGCAAAAAGATTGACCTGCTCTGCTTCCGCCAGAATAACAACCTGATCATTAAAGGGGGTCGCGGCAAAGAGTTCCAGCAACTCTTCACCGCTTCTGTAGATCAACTCCCACTTAAGGAGCTTGTCGAGAAAGAGTGAATCAGGATACACCGCGAAGTTGCCGAGAAGCAGCGTCCCGCCGGGTTTTAAATGGTTGAAGCACTGGCTTATCAGAGCCTTGAAAAGACGGGGATCGAGATAATCGCAAAGACCGGCGGAGTAAATGATATCGAGAGGTTCAATATGGTGAGTCACTCGTCCAAGGGACCATTTGATTACATTCTCACTCATCAGCCGGATGGACGCGCGATGCGGGAAGATATTGACGAATTGATTGGTGTATTGCAGGGCCTCGGAATCGATATCAACACAGAGGGCCTCGACTGCTTCGCTGTGCTGAAAATCGGCGAGAAAATCGAATAATTCACGGTTTGGCCCACAGGCAAGATTCATGATCCTGATTCTCTTCTCACCACTGGCGACAATTGCCGAACTCAGGCGCATCAACTGGTCTTTAAGAAGCGTCCGTCTGCCCCGGATGGCGCGGGAGCCAGGGCGCTGCAGACAGAAGCTGTCGATTATTTCACCCAGTCGACCTTCTCCTTTGGGGATGTTGGCATAGATGTGCTCCATCATCAGGAAATCGCCGGCATATCCCTTGGGCTTGAAGTAGGCCCGTTCGGCAAAACGACTGCGCATGAAATAGGGGAAAATCTCTTTGAAGATATATCCCCACATGACCTCTTCATAACCGCTTCCTGACATTACCTCGGCAAATTCCCGCAGCGAACCGTTCAACTCTTCGAGAACAGTGTAGCATCGTTCTGCAATTGCCGGGTTTTCATTGCCTTCCGCCTCATTTTTCTGGAGGCTATGTGAGAGATTGAACAATTCCGATTTGAAGCCCTCCATGCGACTGTTGACCTGATGCCATGGCGACGATCGGATGAGGGAGGCAGGCAGCGGCTTTGCCTCCGAATACCTGCTTGAATGCCTCGTGGTCAGCGATTCGGCATATCCTGAGATCGGTTCACGTTCGCCTGCGATCCTCCTGAATTTACTGCATATCTTCTGGGTTAGAAAAATCAGGAAATCGATATACAGTGAAGGATTTTCGGCACGCATGGTCTCCATTACACCGATGTCGAAGATACCCACCCTGGCATCTGCGGCAGCCTGAATATCCCTGACCCGTGATTCACCATCAAAAAAGCCAATCTCACCGAAGAATTCCCCGGTGCCGATAAGGGCGACGGTGATCCTGGTGTCATGGCGGTCGAAATAACTCACCTCAACTGTGCCGTTGACGAGATAATAGAAGGCGCCGGTGGCGTCGCCAGGGGCAAGAATCGGTTCGCCTTTGCCAAACGAACAAATCACGGCAAAGGCCAGGACGGAATCAAGCAACGCATTTTCGGCGAGCAAAGGAGCAAAACTGGATGAGGCCAAGGCATCAGGTGGGGGATTGCCATTGATCATGAGTACGCACTCCTTTATCGAGAAATGAGTAATGATGTGCAACGAAGGCTATGTCTTCTTTAAGCAATCAGAATTATTATCTAAAAGGATGCGATCAAACCGACGTTTATGGCATGTGCCCCTCCATCGGAAAAGGTCCCGTCTATTCCAGGTAATCCAGCCGTTCCGGCATTGAGTACCGTGCGGCTTTTGACATGGTGGTACATATACGAAAGGCCAAGAGTCATATTGGCGGTACAGCGGTAACGCAATCCGATCGAAGAAACCAGGGCATCGGCATCTGGCAGCTCAAATCCCAGGGTGGCCTGCGGAACCGGGGTTTTTTCATAGGAAAAGCCCAGCGTGGACGTCCAGTTCGCGTTCCAATCGTAGGTTATGCCAATCCGGTAGGAGTCGGAATCCGACCAGTCCTTAGCGATAGCTCGATCAAAACCATCAAAGACGGTCCCGAGCAAGGAGGTATCGTAGCGAAAATCAAGCGAGTCGAACGAGGACCAGAACGTCCTGTCCCAGTCAAGCTCAAATGTGAATTTATCGTACGTATAGGCAGTGGCAAGGCTGAATACGGCAGGCAGGCTGATGTCCAGATCGCCTGTGCCGGCGTAGCCAGCAACCGGATAGTTTCCTGCCAGGGCGCGCAGTTCGCTGTCACCCTCAAGAGTCAGATCGACCTCGGATCTATAGGTGGCGGCGACTGTCCATGACGGCAGGAG
>JAIFKM010000117.1 GCA_020049575.1 Desulfobulbaceae bacterium | reverse complement strand
TGTTTCGATCCATTTTCAGCAGTTTATTGACATATTCGGCCACGGCCTGACTGCGGTAGAAGAATTGATTGGCCACTCTTTCAAGAGAGGGGTCGCGGAAACGGGAAATCAGCTTCAGCAGACTTGGCCGTTTTTCTTTATTAAGGACATACGGTAGATGACCGTACATCGTCAGGATATAATTGAACAACGGCGGCGCATCGCCATCCGCCAGGGACTCTTGAATGAACTCCAGGTTCTGGTTGAACAGCACCCCATCAAACATATAGATTTCGTTTTTGACATCACCCGTTGAGATGTAGCTGTTGAAATCGCCGTTAAATTCCCGCGGAAAATACATCTCGCCAAAACCGATCCCCTCATAGGCATTGACTGCGTTGAAAAATGTCGGTTTGAAGGAGTTCGAGGCAATAGTTCGGTAACCGGCCTGTTTCAGAATTCCCGGCAGACAAAAGGTCGGGACGCCGGAGAAGGAATTGAATTCGACCCCGGCCAGTTCCTGAAAGGCAGGAACACCGCAAAGGATCTCGAATTCAGCCTGGGAAGTCTTGCCGCCAAAAACCGGTGAAACCGAAAAACCCTGCCGATCACCGAATAGCATTTTATAATCCGGATGGGCAGGGTCTTTGGTGTAGACGGCTCCCTTGAACAGGGTCGGATCAACGAAACTCTCCATGACGACGACATGGACATTTCGCTTCGAGCCATTTTCTTTTAACCATTCTGCTCGTTTAGCCGCCTCCTTTTCATAAAGGGGGCGATCACGGAACGAATCCGTTCTGGCAAAGGCGATCTTTCTTTCAGCCTCCCGGTACACCAGCATGGCAAAGCGCCCGTTCTGCTCGACCGGTATGGCATCCGACCAGTTGATGACCTCCCGGCCAACTTTCTTGAAAGTCTGGAGCGTCCATGCCGGAGCGAGTTCAACAGCACTGACAAGAAACACCAGTGGCAGAATGCCGAGAATGATCGCGACAATCCTGCGGTAATTGACGGAATAGAGGAACCCAATCAGCGGAATTGCCCCGGCCACTATGATAAGAAGCAGATATTGGAGGGCGATCACGTTAAATAACTCGGCCACCTCGGTGAGTTCGACGAAACGAAACACCTTGCCAAGCATCAGGTAGTAGATATCCTGACCGATATAAGCGAGAAAAATAGGAGCGGCGGCGAGAAAGGGCTGCCAGCCAGAAGGACGAACTATGGCGTTGAGATACCAGTAGAAATAGAGGATCAACCAGAGGTCGAGGTATTGCCTGGCAAAAACCACACCACCCTTGAGTCCTCCGAGATTCTCAAAAAGCAGGGTGTAGCAGAACAGGGCCAGAAAAAAGCCGATGTAACGGTTGCAAACAAGCCGGTACAGGAAGTTGAGAAGAAACTCCAGACCCTGGAGAAGGAAAGCGAAACGAGATGTGGGCATGGACGTCGCGAAACTGGGGTGATGATGAAGAGAGCGAAAAAGAGGACATCAACTCACGGAAGACTGCAGGAGAAAGAATCATCCGGAAAACTCCGAACTATCCTAGCGTATCGTTCTTCTCCCGACAACAACAAACTGGAAAAGCAGCTGCGCCATCTCAGATGCCATCGCACGGCAGCGAAGAGATGATCTGCGTGACACAATGAACCTGCTCTGTTACATAAGAAAAAAGAACCATTGAAAGAATATCGACGAACCCTGCTCACGTGTTCAAATCCGCTCTTTTTTTAGGGAGTCAAACGTGATCAACCAGCCACGAAAATTGAAGGTGTTCACTTTTTTCAACCGGTGCCTCCTTGCTGTTTTACTCATTCTGTCTCTTGTCGTCGTAGCAACCGACACCCATTCTCAGCCCCCGCGAGAAGTACGGATAGGCCTTTTAGCCAAGCGCGGCTCTGAGATCGATGTCAAGCTGTGGACGGCCACCGCCGAGTATCTCACGGCACGACTGCCTGGCCATCTTTTTCATATTGTGCCGCTCGATTTCACCGAAATCCATGATGCCGTCCGAGAGGCGAATATCGATTTCGTCCTCGCCAATTCCGCCTTTTACGTCGAGTTGGAAAAACTTTACGGTGTGAACCGGATTGCCACTCTGATCAACCAGAACCTACCTGATCAACAGACGACAATCTTCGGCGGTGTCATCTTCTGCCGGGCTGACCGCAATGATATAATTAAAATCGATGACTTACGTGAACGGCGGTTCATGGCCGTGGAACCGCGGTCATTCGGGGGATGGATTGCCTGCTGGCGGGAACTGTATCATTTTGGCATCGATCCCCTCCGCTTCTTTGCCTCGCTGGAGTACGGCAATACCCATGACGCCGTCGTCAAGGCGGTGCTCAACGGTACAGTCGATGCGGGAACAGTCCGCACCGACACCCTGGAACGTATGGCCGAGGCCGACAGTATCAAGCTGGAGGATTTTCGCATTCTCAACGAACAGCACGTCGCCGGTTTTCCTTTCAAGCTCAGCACTGCCCTATATCCGGAATGGCCCATGGCGGCCATCAAAACCACTCCTGCCGACCTAACCCGCCAGGTTGCCTCCGCCCTGCTGGCCATGGACAGTAAAGATCCCGCCGCAAAGGCAAGTAAAACTGCGGGCTGGACCGCGCCGCTCAACTATCAGCCGGTGCACGATTGCCTGCTTGATCTCAGAGTCGGCCCCTATGCAGATTTTGGCCAGTTCACCCTGACAGATGTTCTCAGACGATATTGGCGGCAAATCGGGGCAATGCTGTTCATTGTCACGTCTGTCCTTTTTACCTCCCTGTACATTGTGTATTTAAACCGACAGCTGCAGCAGAAAAATAATGAGGTCGATGAACTCAACACTACGCTTGAGGCCAAAGTCGTCGAACGGACCAGCCAGATCAACACGCTGCTTGACCAGGAGCTATATCTCCGGGAAATCATGCAGACAGTTGCTCAAGTGAACGGCCTGCTGCTTTCAGCCACCGATCTGGAAACACTCCTGCAGGAGGCATGCACAACGATGGGCAAACACAGCCATTACGGCTATTGCTGGATTGGCCTGCTGCATGAAGGCCTGGTCGACATGGTTTTCAACACCGATGATTTCATCCACCCGCCCGGCAATCCTCCCTGCAATCCCCTTGATTCCGCCGATCCCTTCGCTTCGTCAGCCGAGGCCCACTGCATAGCGAAGAATCAAACCGTGGTTCTCGTCGAGGGAAAAGAGCACGACACCGTCATCCCCTGGCATGACAAGGCCAGTAGTAGATTCAAGGCCGTTGTTGCCTTGCCTTTACGGGCCGACAAATATTCCACTCCCCTGGGGGCCCTCTCCGTCTATACCATGCGCAAGGAAGGATTCGAGCAGGAAGAGGTCGCCATGCTCGATGAACTGGCCGGCGACATTGGTTTCGCCGTCAATTCCTTTTGCCAGAGAGAGCAGGTGGCGCATCTCGAGAAGGAGCGCACCGAAAATTACAAGCAGACTATCCGATCCTTTGCCGAGATGATCGACCAAAGAGATACCTATACTGCCGGCCACACTCTCCGGGTGGCCCATTACAGCAAACTTCTCGCCCAGCAGATGGGCCTGGCCGAGGAGTTGATCGACTTCCTGCAGCAGGCGGCAATCCTCCATGATATCGGCAAAATTGCCACCCCTGATTCGGTGCTGTTGAAACCGGGAAAACTTTCAACACTGGATTACGAACTGATTAAGCTCCATGCCTCGGCCGGCCATGCCATGCTGGCGAGTATCCCGATGTACAAGGAACTTGCAGAAATCATACGACATCATCATGAACGTTTCGACGGCATGGGCTACCCGGATCGATTGCAGGGCAAGGAATCCCCGCTGCTTTCACGCATCATTGTCGTTGCTGACTCGTTCGACGCGATGACCACGAACCGCATCTACAAACCGAGAAAGACAATCGAGGGAGCCCTGCAGGAGCTGCACATGCTCAGCGGCAGCCAATTCGATCCCGACATTGTCGCCGCAGGACTCATAGCGCTTCGGCAGGTAGACATTCCTGATTCCATAAGTCAACTGCCCAAAAGCCAGATGGAGCAGCGCCGATTCTCTCACTTCTTCAACGACAGGTTGACCGGCCTCTACAACGAGGATTACCTGCAGATTGTTTTGCGTAACAATACGTCATTACGGCAGCTTAATTGTCTGCATAGCCTCCATATCAAAAATCTTGAGCAGTACAACAAACGGTTGGGCTGGGAGCAGGGAAACCTGCTCATGCTGAAATTTGCAACGGAACTCCAGTCTCTTTATCCCGAAGCGCTTCTGTTCCGAGCCTATGGTCGTGATTTTGTGATCATCACCGCCCACCATTTTGAATTTGGCGCGGATTCTCTGAATTTTGACAGCCTCAAGGACACAGACGTTACGCTGGAGTCACATCACATCGACCTACGAGAGGATACAACCTATCTCATCGACAAATTGGAACGACTGGAAATCCTTTGTGAACTGGACGCCTGTCGATGACAACTGACCGATTTAAAAGTTTATTAAGAATTTACAAGGTATTTCATGGGCCGCGGCCAGACATCAGTGCCGATCCGCCCCGCACTCATGAGTGCAGATGGTCAATCTCCGGCTGAAACAATCCATGCAATGAAGGGTTTCAATTCTACCAAGGAAATGAGAATGAAGAAAATCGAATACCGGGAGCAGGCCCTGAAAATTCTTCCCTGGGTCTGTGCGAGCTGCGGCCGGGATTTCACCGGCAAAAAACTGCGAGAGTTGACGGTCCATCATAAAGACCACAATTACAAGAACAACCCGCCCGACGGCAGCAACTGGGAGCTGTTGTGCATCTACTGCCACGACAACGAACACTCTCGCTCCCTCGATGCCGAATGGCTGGCCACGGAGGATCCGGACCGGGAAAAGGCACCTGTTGCCACCCATTCCCCTTTTGCCAACCTCAAGGATCTGATGGGGAACGCCGATCGACAGAAGAAAAAGAAATGACTCCGGATCGGGGGCCGGTGGCACCGCCGATTCCAGATGAGTTGACAAAACAAAAAAAGAGTGAGAGTATCTGATATTGTGATATATGCCTTGAGAGCAATGACATCTCTGGCATACCACCACGCAATACTGTCAACGCAGCACCTACAGATGAACAAACAACCAAAAAGGAGTATTCTGATGGGAGACAAAGGCGGAAAGAAAGACAAAGAAAAAGGGCAGAAGCAGACTACTGAAAAGCAGAAGCAAAAAACCAAGAAACAGGCAGATAAACAACCTGCAAAGAAAGCCTGATAGAAAAACCGTCGAAAAGCGCCTCTGGCAGTTCCTGGCGGGCTGCCAGAGGCAAGAAAAAACACATCTGCCTGCCTCTCAGGATTTCCCTGAAAGGCCTGGTGATACTCAGCGGGAAGGAAGATGACCGAGAATAAAAAAAAGGACCCGCTGGAAGGTATCACCCTCGAAAGGATACTGAACGAACTCCATGCTCACTATGGTTGGGAGGGCCTCGCGGGTCAGATTGACGTCCGCTGCTTCAAGGACAATCCCTCCATCAACTCAAGCCTCAAATTCCTCCGGCGAACCCCCTGGGCCAGAACCAAGGTCGAACGCATCTACATCAAACTGCAGAAGGGCAAAGCTAGACAACATACTGCAGCAAAACCTGCATAATTTCAAGGCTCGAGCGTCCTGTTCCTGATTCCGGCCCTGGTCATCTTATAGCGCAGCACACGCTCACTGATCCCCAACGATTCGGCCGCCCTGGTCTGCACCCAGTCATGTTCCTCAAGGGCCGCAAGCAGCATCTGCCGCTCAACCCTGGCCAAACGTTCAGCCAGCAGACCGCCATCACCCTGCTGCTCGCGAATCTCGACGGGCAGATCTGCGATCCGGATCATGCTGCCCCGAACAAAGGTCACCAGACGCTGGATGATGTGCTCCAGTTCCCTGACATTTCCAGGAAAGTCATATTTGACAAAGAGCGCCTGGGCATCGGCATCAAAACCGATGCGGCCAGCCCCGTGCTGAGCGAGAAAATGCTGGGTCAGTTCGACAATATCCGAGCGTCGTTCCCGCAGGGGCGGAATGAACAGTTCGAGGACATTGAGACGGAAGAACAGATCTTCACGGAATCGGCCCTGTGTGACCATTTCTCTGAGATCACGGTTGGTTGCCGCCAGGACCCGGACATTGACGACGATGGAGGATTCGCTACCCAGACGGCTGATATGCCTGTCCTGCAAAGCCCGCAGCAGTTTAGCCTGAAGCTGGAGAGGCAACTCCCCCACTTCATCAAGAAACAGAGTGCCGCCCTCGGCTTGTTCAAAGAGACCTCTGCGGCGACTCGAGGCCCCGGTAAAAGCCCCTTTCTCATGGCCGAAGAGCTCCGATTCAAAAAGATTCTCCGGCACTGCGGCACAGTTCACCTCGACAAAAGGGGCCTTGGCTCTGCTTCCCTGCAGATGGATCAGTCGGGCCGCCAGTTCCTTGCCGGTGCCGGTCTCACCGCGGATCAGGGCAGGCCAGTCGGTCTCAGCCACCCGGTAGATCAGGGAGAGGACTTCCTGCATGGCCCTGCTCGAACCGACAACGGTCAGCGGCAGACGGCGCGACTGGATCGTTTCTGTTACTGAATCAGCCTCGTCCTTCACCGAGATATCCAGTTCAATGCTGCGGATTTTATCGAGGAGGAGCCGGAGATCAACAGGTTTTTCGAGAAAATCATCGGCCCCGAGTTGCATGACCCGGACAGCCGTATCGACACTGCCGTAGGCCGTGATCATAATGGCCCGGACCAGTGGCGACGAGGCCCGGAGTTGGCGCAGCAGTTCATCACCGTTGATGTCGTCCATGCGGTGGTCAAGGAGGACCAGGTGGACTGGATGGCTGGCGAAGAGTGCCAGAGCCTCCCTGCCGCCGGCTGCCGAGAGCACTTCATACCCCTGTTTCTCCAGGAAACCCCGCAGCATGTCCCGCTGTATCTTCTCATCGTCGACAATAAGTATCCGCATGGATTTCACCTGATGGGCCGCTGAATTTTGCCGCCCTTTGTCGCCAGTGGCGCGTTCTGTCTGACAGGCAAGTCAATCACCAGGCGAAAAACCTGGGCCTGGGCTGCCGATTGCCGGATAATTCTGCCGCCATGGGCCTCGACTATTTTTTTGCTGATGGCTAGTCCCAGGCCGGTACCTTGTGTTTTTGTGGTGAAGTAGGGCTCGAAGATATTGCCGCTCTCCCCGCTGCCGAGCATGAACCCATCGTTTTCCATGACCAGACGGCAAATATTTTGGCGAACCTCACAGGAGACGGCGATACGTCCTCCCTTCGGTTGGGCTTCGACTGCGTTTTTCCAAAGATTTTCAAAGAGCTGCCCGAGCAGTCTGGTGTCTCCCTCGATCTCCACTCCAGCCTCGATCGCACTGTTGACGGCGATACCGGCGGCAGCGCATTGCGGGCCATAGAGCCGGGTGACCTCCCCTAGCACGCCTGCGACATCGACCAGCTGCAGTGTCGGACGGTAATCGCCGACATAGCACTTCAGATCAGAGACGATGGCGTTGCTCCTGGCCACCGCCTCACGCATGCCGGCCACGAGACCGAGGTGCTCCGGTTCAAGGCCGGCCGCTTCCATCTCGAGCCTCTGCAGCCCCATGCCGATGGCATTGAGCGGATTTCTGATTTCGTGCGCTATGGTTGCCGCAGCCCGCCCCAGGGCCGCCTCTTCGTGCTGCTTGGCAATACGCTGTTCGAACTCGCGGGCTTCCAGAATTCTCTGCTGCTGCGTGCGGTACAGCCACCAGGTGGAAATACTGCCGAAGAGGAGGATACAGAAGGCAAAGAGCAGAAACTCACCCTTCATCTGCTGTATTCTCTTGGTAAAATGCGCCGCCGGCAGAGAGATGACGAGGGTTCTGCCGGCCAGGGGGATGCGGGTCTCGGTAACCCGCCGACCTTCAGTCAGGAAAAGACGTGTCTGGATCCCGCTTTCAGCGTTGAGGGCAGCTTGCGGCAGATCCAGCAGATCGACCCGAGCGATGCCTGGCAGCCTGCTCAATCCCTCCAGCAGACGTGCGACCGAGCGGCCAGCCTGGGAGTCCTCATCGGCAGGGCCCCGGGCAGCTTGCGGCAGATCTTCAAGGGCCAGCTCGACCACCGCCGCGACCACCCGGGCATGCTCCCGGGAATTTTCCACAAACTGCCTGTACGCCCGCTGCACCTGCCAGAAGGAATAGCCGCCGACCATTGCCGCAATAGCAATGAAAATAACGATATTCATCTTCCAGGCCGGATAAGGCTGCATGCCGCTTCCATAGTCTGTGCACCGGATAGTTGCTGGCCGCTTTCCCCGATGCTGTTCTCTCAATGACACGACCGTCCCCATGATTTTCTACCACAGAGACGGTGTTTCGCCCAGCCTTTACCTTTGCTGCTACTCACCCAGAACGACAGAGCGGATGGCCTCGAAGATCTCCATCGGCTCCTTGCCGTTGTCTTCGGCAATCTCATGGATGGTTTTGCCCGTCTCTACCTTCATGCCCTTTGCCTGCAGCCCTTCCGATACAGCCTTCAAGTCGATCTTCAATTCAACGCAGGCCTCCTCCAGAGTCTTACGGCCAAAACCTGGTTTCGGCTCGTCAGGGAAGCTCGTTGTTCCAGACTTTCCATCCTCCGCAGCCACCTTTTTAGCAGGCTGAATGATTGTATAGACCTGCTGGGGTGCCAACCTGTTGTTCTGGGCAATGGCGACCAGGGTCTGATCAGCCCCCTCGACCTGCAGGCCCGCCTCTTTCAGCAAGGCAAGGGCCTTGTCGAGATCAATCTGTTCTTTCTGGCTGAACATCTTCAACGAGGAAAGCTCGGCATGGCCATACGGAGGTTCCCCGTATTTCTCGGCCCCTGCTTCCTTGAAGTGCGCCCCAAGCTGGAGAACAGTGCTCATCGGTGGAACCTGGAAATACGTTCCCACGGCAACAATGACCGTGATCAGCAGTCCCATATTGAAGGATGGGGTGAAGACCTTAATCTCTTTCATTTTATTCTTCATGTACGACTTGACTGCAGCCCAGTTGTAATAAATATGCAGCAGACCGGCGAGCAGAAAGAGAAAACCGACCGTCACATGCTGATCGCCCCACTCTGTCTTACTGAGTCCCCAGAAATGCCAGTCCGCCCAGTAGGCCACCCGCCCTTCCGGCACGACGTAGAGGATGACCGAGTTGAGGAATAACAGGACCAGCGAAACCAGCATGGTCATTGAGGTAATTTTGCGCATGTTCATGATGCATTCTCCTGTGGAAGTTGATAGTAAAACAGACACGAATAATCGAGCAACACCTACTTTTTACAAGAATCATGCCATCAATATTATATTTTTATTCTTTATATTTCGATTACTTAAAAATATATACCAATTTCTCGCAACATTTGTTCGACAAAGGCATACGCACCTCGACAATATTGTCGAAGCTGCAATTCTCCTGCATCTCAGTTGAAGTTGCCAAAGCAAGGGAAAAGTGGTACTTGGACCTTTCAGGGTGGAGCAGGGCGTGCTCTCCGGCCAACCGCAGACTGTCGCCCGAAAATCGCCAACAAAACTGCAGGACAGGAGGCTGTTGTGCTATTACATCATCATTTTATCGAGATTGCCAAAAAAATGGACGGCAAACTTGCCATCCACGATTATTCCACCAACAAGGAACTGACCTACAGCCGCACCCTGATGGCCAGCCTCCTCCTGGCCCAGGTCTGCCGCGGACTCGACAAAGGCTTCGTCGGCATCATGGTTCCGACCTCCGCCGGCTGCATCCTGGCAAAGATCGCCGTCCTGATGAGCGGCCGGATCCCGGTGATGATCAACTACTCGACCGGCGCCGAGCAGAATGCCCGCTACGCCCAGAAAAAATGTGCATTTAAGACCATCATCACCTCAAAGGCCCTGCTTGAGAAAATAGAATGCCCGTATGTCGAGGGCATGATCTACCTCGAAGACATCATGGCCGGTCTGACCGGGCTGCAGAAGGTCACCGCCGCCCTGATCTCCAAGTTGCCGGTTTCGTGGATCAAGAAGCTGGTGCACGGCGGCACGAGCGACGACACCGCCGTCATCCTGTTCACCAGCGGCAGCGAAAAGGATCCCAAGGCGGTCCAGTTGAGCCACCGGAACATCCTCGCCAATATCGAGGCAGTGACCCCGATCTTCGCCCTCAAACCGGAAGACGTCTTCATGTCCACCCTGCCGCTCTTCCATGTCTTCGGCCTGACCACCAACTTCTGGCTGCCCATCTACCATGGCATGACCCTTCTCACCTATGCCAACCCCCTAGATTTCAAGAAGATCTGCACGATCGTCCGGGAAGAGAAGGCCTCGTTCCTGGTCGGTACCCCGGCCTTTTTCTGGGGCTACCTGCGCAAGTCCGAGGATCGCGATTTCGCCAGCCTGCGCATCGCCCTCACCGGTGCCGACAAGTGCCCGGATGCCCTGCGCGAGGGATTCAAGAGCAAGCACAACGTAACCCTGCTGGAAGGCTATGGGGCCACCGAGTGTTCACCGGTAATTTCCGCCAACACTCCGGAATTCAACCGCCCTGGCAGTGTCGGCAAGCCGATCCCCGGCACCCAGGTGCGTATCGAAAACTACCAGACCGGCGAGGAGTGCGGTACCGGCGAAGACGGCCGTATCCTGATCAAGGGTGACAATGTCATGAAGGGCTACTTCGATGATTTCGAGGAGACCTCCCTGCATATCCGCGGCGGCTGGTACGATACCGGCGATATGGGCAATATCGATGCGGATGGTTTTCTCTGGCATGTCGGACGACTGAAGCGCTTTGTCAAAATCGGCGGCGAGATGGTCTCACTCGTCAGGATCGAGGGTGTCCTCGAAAAGACCCTGCCGGAAGATGTCGAATGCTGCGTCGTCGAGATCCCCGATTCGATCAAGGGAGCCAGGATTGTTGCGGTTGTCACCGCCCAGCTCGATGAAAAGGCCACCCTGAAGCAGATGGCCAGATCGCTGCCCAAGATCGCCCTGCCGAAGACCTTTCTGGTCATCGAAAACCTGCCCAAGATGGGCAGCGGCAAGATCGATTTCCGCAGCATCACCGAACTGGCCAGGGGCCAGCTGTCATCGCGCAGATAGTCGCGGCGGAAAATCTCGCCGACGTCTACAGCGAGAGGATACAGGCGGCCAGCTCGTCATGGAATTCGGCCACCGTATCATAAACCACGGATGTTCCCGCCGAGAAGTGCAGGAGGATATTGTTCAGCCGGTCCGGGATATACGGATAGAGCTTTTTCAGGTTGAAGACCCGGTCCTGGGCCAGCAGCGACATATCCTCGACCCGCAGAGTATTGAACACCTTTTGCCCGAAATCCGGATTGTCGAGGATTTCCTGGGGCCGAAAGTTCTGCCGGCCGACAATATAGAGAAGGACATTGCCGAGCCCGAAAAGATCCATGGCGTATGGTCTCTCGGGCAGATAAAAATCGTAATCGAAATCTATCCAGATAAAGCTGCCGTCATCACGGTTGACAAAGATATGGTCACGGCGGATATCGCCATGCTTGAGTCCATTGCTATGCAGCAGCATGATACCCTGCATGGATACGAGAAAGCGCTCAAGAACATAGGGTAGATGGTTCTCGAAATAATCCAGGTGATCTTCCCCGAGATTCTGCAGATACTTATCCAGTCGTTTTCCCGGCACTATATCCAGTATACGGACAAGATTATCGGCGTCGTCCAGGGTTGAATAGCCCTGCATGAAGGCTGGATTCCCCCGCACCAGTTCGAGGACCCTGGCCTCCTTTTCCGGACTGCGGTAGCACTTCACCTGCAAATCCCCCAGACGTATCGAGTAGGTCTCGTGAAATACCAGCTTCACGATGTTCGATTCGCCGGTTTCCAGGTCATAGGACTTCGGCACCCATTGTTTCGGCTGATCGTCAATGCCGAAACGACCCTCGCGGGTATAGCCGACCACCAGCAAATAGCGGTTGTCGACGTGGAGGATGTCACCGTAGTCGATGCTGGAAAATTCACTAGTATCTCGCCAGATCCGAGGCTGCCGCCGGATGCTCTGCATGGCAGGATGAGCCTGCAGGCGCGGCAGGATCTTGAAAGGAAAATAGCTCCAGTCTATCATCGCGCTACCCCACGATCCAGGCAGTGAAGTCGCGGCTGTGCCGAGCCAGGGCATTGGAGATGGAGCCGAAGAGGAATTCTTCCGCCTTTGAAACCCCGCGCTTGCCGGTTGCCACGGTGCCGTACTGTCCTTCCCTCTGGATCTCCAGAACCATCTGGCTAATGGTCTTGCCCTCGGCCATGCAGACACGCTGGCTGATCTTCCTGCCGCTGATGCCTGCGGCCTCGAGTATATTGAGGGATTCGAGCAAAAAATGCTCGGCCCGCTCCTCCCGGAGCATCTGATATCTGTCCAGTTTGCCGCCCTGTATATAAAAATCCGGCGGCGGTTCAGGATAGACATGAAGAAGACAGATATGCGCATCGGCAAGGCCGGCGACCATATAGGCGACATAGCGCACGGCCCGCAGCGAAGTCTCTGATTTGTCCACCGCAATGAGAAATCTGTTCCAGTTTTTCATTTTCCACCCTCCCGGAAAGATTATCGGCCCGCATCCACCGCTACAGCTGCTCCAGTCCCGGCCGCCATTTTTCAAGCAGTTTGATCAGTTCAACAATCGTCTGGTGGGTTGGCACCGCCAACCCATGCCCTTCGGCATAGCGGCAGATTGCCCCGTTCTGGGCATCAATTTCAGTTGGTCGCTCGTTGAGAATATCCTGGAGCATGGAGGACAGATTGTTCGAACTGCGCTGGCAGGCATCAAAGAGTAATTCGTACAGATCGGTATACACCAGATCGATACCACAGGCTTCCGCAACCCGACGACCCTCGTCGAGCAGACGTTTCATCAGGGTTATCGATTCCATCCGGGTCGTCAGGCAGCCGTTGGGCACCTTCAGCAGGGCAGACAACGGGTTGATCGCTGAATAGATGATCACCTTGCACCACAAACGACCGATAACCCGCCTGGCCATCTGTGTCTTGATGCCGCAGTCGCTGAAAACCCGGCAGATTTTCTCGAGTCTCGGGGTCAGTTCACCATTCAGTTCACCAATATACGTCTTGCCAGGCCCGCCATGCCGCACGGTGGATCCACCCAGTGATGTTCCCGACATGAAGGTGAAGCCGACGAGAACATGCTCTATCGGTACGATCTGGCGAATGATTTCAACATTACCGAGACCGGTCTGGACGACGAGCAGCGGACAGGTCGGCGATATGAGATGGGCGATTCCCTGGGTCGCCAGCCTGGTGGAAAAGGATTTGACCATCAGCAGGACCAGATCGCACTCCTTTACCTCGGTTCCGTCGCTCATGGCCGTCACCGGCACCAGGGTCACGGCATCCGGATCATCCTCGCCATGGGCCATTACGCCGATGCCCCCGCTCTGCATAGCCCCTACTACCTCCTGATCGACATCAATCAACGATATCTCGTTACCGCCTTTTGCCAGAAAAGAGCCAAAAAGTTTGCCGATCGCCCCACCACCAACGATTACAATCTTCATAGTCGCGCCCCTCCTCTCTTGGTATGCTTCCAACAAGCCAGAAAACCGCCGTCTGATTCGTCCTTTCCTTCTTCATTCTATAATGACTGATTGGAGAATGTAAATAGCTGCTCGTGCCACCCTCGCCTTTGTGATTCTATCCCGTTTTCCTTCCCGCCTTCAGGAACCGATAAAAAACATTCTGGATTTTTTCGCCGTAACCCTGTACTGTCTGATCTAAGATTAATTATCATGTCCATAGGTTATCCCTTTCAAGGAAGAGATGATGACTCGTCCTGGTCCGCAAAAAAGCCGCAGCCTTCATGGCCTGCTCCGCTCTCCGCTCGTCGACCTGTTCCAGCTTCTCCTGCTGTTTTTGGCAGTTGCCGGACTCTTCGCCATGGGCTCACGGGACCTCAGTTATCATTGGCAGTGGTATCAGATCCCGCGATATCTCTACATCCATGACGAGGCC
The DNA here is from genome assembly GCA_020049575.1 of Desulfobulbaceae bacterium. Taxonomy (GTDB): domain Bacteria; phylum Desulfobacterota; class Desulfobulbia; order Desulfobulbales; family Desulfocapsaceae; genus Desulfoprunum. Next base: position 1,049 of record JAIFKM010000117.1, on the reverse strand, counting down.
GGTATTTCTGCCGGCCCCCTGCTGCAGGGCCTGCTCATCACCCTGCAGATCTCTGCCTTCAGCCTGATCGCCGCCCTGCTGATCGGCCTTGTCACCGCAGTTTTTCGGCTCTCGGCATCGCCACTCGCCGGGCTTCTGGCCCGTTTCTATATTGAAGTCATCAGGAACACGCCGCTGCTGATCCAGATCTTTTTCATCTACTTTGTCCTCGCCCCCTTGCTCGGTCTTGACCGACTACCGGCCGCCATCCTCTCTCTCAGCCTCTTTGAAGGTGCCTATATTGCCGAGATCTTTCGTTCAGGTATCCTTTCGGTGGCCAGGGAACAGCACGAAGCTGCCTATAGTCTCGGCCTCAGCCGCTACGCCACCCTTCGCCATGTTATCCTGCCCCAGGCCGTCAGGACAGTGCTGCCGCCCCTGACGAGTCAGGCCATTTCGCTCGTCAAGGATTCGGCCCTGGTCAGCACTATCGCCATCTACGATCTGACCATGCAGGCCCAGTCCATTATTGCCGAGACCTTCCTGACCTTTGAGGTCTGGCTGACTGTGGCCGCGCTCTATCTGATCGTCACGATTACCCTGTCGTGTCTAGCCGGGGCCCTGGAACATCGTTTAAAACTGCCCTGAAGGGCCTACTCGAATCCCCTTATACAAGGAGAAGATTATGAAAAAAATACTGGCACTGTCTATATTCCTGCTCGTCACTCTCATCACCGGCGCGGTATCCGCGGCCTCGCTGCAGCAGCAGCTTGCCGCCGAGAGCAATATTGAGCAGATCCTCAAACGGGGCGTTTTACGGGTCGGCATGGATATTTTCCAGCCCTGGGCGATGAAAGACAAGAACGGCGTGCTTATCGGTTTTGAGATAGACGTAGCCAGCCGACTGGCCAAGGATATGGGAGTCAAGATCGAGTTTGTGCCCACCGCCTGGTCAGGCATCATCCCCGCCCTGCTGACAGGCAAATTCGACATGATCATCGGCGGCATGGGCATAACCCCGCAGCGGGCCATGAAGGTCAATTTTTCTCAGCCCTACGATTATTCCGGCA
>JAIFKM010000059.1 GCA_020049575.1 Desulfobulbaceae bacterium | reverse complement strand
TCCGGGATTTCGCCCTGGCGGGATCCCGGTTTTTAATTATAAACAGGAAAAGTGATATGAAGAAGATACTGGTAACCGGGGCCGCAGGTTTTATTGGCGCTCATCTCAGTCAGAAACTCATCGCAGGCGGGGCTGAGGTTGTAGGCCTCGACAACCTCAACGACTACTACGACCCGCAATTGAAAAAGGCCAGGATGGCAGCCCTGGCAGAGGGCGAGCGATTTAGCCACATCAATATGGAACTGGCTGATCGGCCTGCCATGGAAAACCTTTTCAAAAAGCACCATTTCGATGCGGTGGTCAATCTCGCCGCTCAGGCCGGTGTGCGCTATTCCCTTATTAATCCCCACTCCTATGTTGACACCAACCTGGTAGGCTTTGTCAATTTGCTGGAAGGTTGCCGCCATTCGGGCGTCAAGCACTTTGTCTATGCCTCCTCGAGTTCGGTCTATGGAGCAAATACCCGGATGCCATTTTCGGTACATGACAACGTCGATCATCCGGTATCGCTCTATGCTGCCTCGAAAAAGGCCAATGAGTTGATGGCCCACACCTATAGCCATCTATTCAAACTGCCGACTACAGGGTTGAGGTTTTTCACGGTCTATGGACCCTGGGGACGACCGGACATGGCGCTCTTCCTGTTCACCAAGGCCATTCTGGCCGGGAAGCCGATCGATGTTTTCAACAACGGCAATATGGAACGCGATTTTACCTATATCGATGATATCGTCGAAGGCGTCTTCCGGGTGATCCACAAGATACCTGAAGCAAACCCTGAGTGGAGCGGCGACAGTCCAGATCCTGCCACCTCCTACTGTCCGTACAGGGTGTACAATATCGGCAACAACAACAAGGAACAGCTGCTGCGTTATATCGAGGTATTGGAACAGTGCCTGGGGCGCAAGGCCGAAAAGAATTTTCTGCCGATGCAGCCGGGTGATGTGCCGGCCACCTATGCCGATGTCGATGATCTGGTTCGTGATTTCAATTATAAACCAGGAACGACCCTCGAGTTCGGCATCGGCAGGTTTGTCGAATGGTACAAGGGCTATTTCGGGGTGTGAAGCCTTTTCAGGCGTTCACGGGCTCCTGGTATCAGATATAGCACCTGTCGTCATCCTTGATCCGGGAGAACCCCGGCAGCAGTGTCTGGGTCGACAGGACTCCTTTCCAACTGCGGATGGTCGACTGGACAAATTCTGAAAGCAGTTCGGCGTCGGAGGTGAGCAGGTCGCGCATCAATGTCACCTTGATGATGATGTCGATGGAACCGTGCACGCAATGGACTTCGCGCACCTCCGGCAGTTCCAGAAGCCGGTCGATGATCTTCTGCTCATGTTGGCCATCGACAACGAGGAGGATAAACACCGATATCTCCCGGCGCATCTCAGGGTATTCCAGTTCTGTATGTTCTGCCATTTTTTTGCGGAACTCCTCCATGTTTTTGGGGATGAGTTTGTCTACCCCGATCCCGTATTTTCGTGATTTTCCCTTGATCCACTGGTGTACAGAGATATAGAGGTAGAGATCGTCGACTGTCCGGCCCTTGAATGACTTGACCAGACCGCTGTTTTTGATCAGGGTCGACAGGGGCCGGTAGATTGATCTATACCAGTCAGCGGCTGCCTGCTGGAAGGTGATCTGCTGATTTTTTTCCTTGACGAGAAATTGCTGATGTTCCCTGATCTGTTGTTCGAGTAGGGGAAACTGGCCGAGTTCGGTAAGATCGATGGTCTTGGCCAGTCCTGCTTTGTCACGAAATTCCGTCTTTTCAATGTACAGCCGGTTTTCCAGGGTATCTTTGGAAGGAAGCAGTTCCAGAATGCAGGCGCTGATATGGGTATGGCCAAGTTGTCGTGCGGCGGTGAACCGGTGGTGGCCGTCGAGGATGAAATAGTCGTCCTTGATCTGGTAGAGCGAGATGGGCGGCAGACTTTTGCCGGACTGCATTAACTTGATGATGGCCTCCTGGCGCTCATCTTTTTCGGGAGCCCTGGGTTTGAACTGGCTGTCGAAATCGTGATATCTGCCGACGCTGCCGACGATCCTGTCCAGCGGGACCATCGAGGTCCCGCGTTTGATCGAGGTGTAGGCCTCTTCAGTTTCCTGCCGTTCGTCGAAACTCTGCAGGCAGTTTTCTTCTTGCTGGCATTTCCTGCTGTTGATCAGTTTCCTGATTGTCGGCAGAGGATTAAATTTCGAGAATGTAGGAGCCATAGCTGTTGATAACCCGGGTGGTGTTGACAGTGGTGATGCGATGTGAATCATGAGCAAAAAGGTTGTGGATATGCCCGTGCACAAAATAGGCCGGTTTGTAGCGATCGATCAGTGCGCGGTAACTTTTGAAACCCTTGTGGCACCGGTCTTCGGCATCGTGAATATGGCGGGGCGGCGCATGGGTGATCACAAGATCAATCCCGCCTGAAAGCCAAAGTCGCAGGCGTAGTCTTTGGATAAAGATCGACATTTCCTTCTCGGTATATTGGTTGATGTTGCCGTTATACCACCTGCTGCCCGAAAAACCGACGATACGTAAACCGAGCATTTTGACAATCTGCCGATCGATGTGCTGGCAACCCTTCGGCGGCGAAGAGGTATAGCGCAGGTCGTGATTGCCCAGGACATAGAGAAGGGGGAGGTCAAAGCGGGCCTTGAGTCCGGTGAGGTATTCCGGCGGCAGGTCTCCGCAGGAGATGATCAGATCGATATCGCTGAAGCAGGGACCTCCGTGCACGGGTTCAAGGAGAGCGGGTGTTACCCGGTCGGCGACGGCAAGAATTTTCATATTCGGAGGAGTACTTGAGACAGCGTTATCCTTCAGGTCAGTGGCGTATGAAAAAACTCAGGTCTCGTCGCTCATCAGTTTTATCGCTGCCCGGATGACCGATGGAGTGTCAAGTCGGCTGTTTTTCCAGAGCACCGGTTGCGGCCCGTGCTCGACGAACTCGTCGGGATGGGCGAGAATGCAGGTCTTGACAGCGTACAGTCCTCTGCTGCAGAACATCTCCAGCACGGCGCTGCCGAAACCGCCCTGGCGAGCGTTGTCTTCAATCGTTATCACCCGGCCGGTGCGTTGCGCCCAGGTGCAGATCAGATCAGCATCAAGGGGTTTGATGAAGCGCGGATTGATGACTGCGGCACTGATACCGACCTTTGCCAGACCTTCAGCAGCCTGCAGGGCGACCGATACCCTGTTGCCGATGGGCAGCAGCAGCAGGTCATTTCCTTCGGCCAGCAGCTCTCCCTTGCCGATCTCCAGTTTTTCAAGGGTGGTGGCGAGCGGGACATTCTCGCCGGATCCGCGCGGGTACCTGACGGCAACGGGGCCGCCAAGGGTTACGGCGGTGTAGAGCATGTGCTGCAGTTCGGCTTCATCCTTGGGTGCCATCAATACCATATTGGGAATGAAGCGCAGAAAAGAGATGTCGAAGACACCGTGATGGGTTGGTCCGTCATCGCCGACGACACCTGCCCTGTCGATTGCCAGGGTCACAGGCAGTTTGGGAATGCAGATGTCGTGGATGATCTGGTCGAGGGAGCGTTGGAAGAAACTCGAGTAAATGGCCACGACAGGCCGCATGCCTTCCGCCGCCAGACCGGCAGCGAAGGTGATGGCGTGCTGCTCGGCGATGCCGACATCAAAAAACCGTTCTGGAAATTGTTTGGAAAAACTGGCAAGGCCGGTGCCGGTGACCATGGCGGCGGAGATGGCGGCGATTCTCTTGTCGCTCATGGCCATCTGGATCATCGTGCTGCCAAAGACCTCGGTATAGCTGATCGAGCCGTTCGATGAATGGGGTTTGCCGCTGGCGATGTCAAAAGGGCCGACGCCGTGATAGAGGCCGGGGTTTTTTTCGGCGGGCAGGTAGCCCTTGCCCTTGGTGGTCAGGACATGGATGAGGACCGGGCCGTGGTTAGTGTCGCGAACGGTCTCAAAAGTTTCTATCAGGTCTTCGAGCTGGTGGCCTGGGATCGGGCCGATATAATCGAATTTCAGGGCTTCGAAGAGCATGCCGGGGGTGAAGAAGCTCTTGAAGCTCTCCTCGCTCTTGCGCAGGACGTTGAGGATGTTCTCGCCGACATTGGAGAGTTGGCCAAGGCGTTCCTCGATGTGAGCCTTGACCCGCGTCATGGTTTTACCGCTCAGTTTGCGGCTGAGGAAGCTGGAGAGAGCTCCGACATTCGGCGAGATCGACATCTCGTTGTCGTTGAGGATGACGATGAGGTTCTTGTCCAGATGGCCAGCATGATTGAGGGCCTCAAAGGCCATGCCGGCTGTCATTGAACCGTCGCCGATCACCGCGATGGCGCGATTCGTATCTTTCTTGAGATGCTTGGCAAGGGAAATGCCAAGAGCGGCGGAAACGGAGGTCGAGCTGTGGCCGGTCTCGAACGCATCGTACTCACTCTCTTTAAATTTGGGAAAACCGCTCATGCCCTTGTGCTGCCTGAGGGTGCCGAACTGTTCACGCCTGCCGGTCAGGAGTTTATGGGCGTAGCTCTGGTGTCCGACATCCCAGATGAGTTTATCTTCCGGGGTGTTGAAGACATAGTGCAGGGCCAGAGTCAATTCAACGACCCCGAGGCTCGGTGCAAGATGGCCGCCTGTTTTGGAGACGGTCGTGATGATGGTGTTACGGATCTCCAGCGCCAGATCTTCCAGGTCCGGAATCGACATGCCGCGGATGTCTCCCGGAGAATTGATATCTTTGAGGAGAGATGTTGTTCTGGGGCCTGATGATGTTGTCAGCATATTTCAAGTACGGTGTGTAACGTATAGGCAGAAAGTAACCAGTCGTACTGGCAAGTATAATCACCTTTGGGCTGGGTCGCCTGAAAAAACTCATATCGGTTGGACAAGACAGACATGGAGAAGAATTTAAGTTAACAGGTCCGGGTGTAGATATAGTCGGCAAGTGCTCTCAGCGGTTCTGCCTTGGCGTCGAAACCGGTAAGTGCGGCCTTTGCTCCCTCGATTGCTTCCAGGGCTTTTTCCCTCGTTCCTTCGATGCCGAAATAGGCAGGATAGGTCGCTTTGCCATGGGCCAGGTCACTGCCAGCTGCCTTGCCGAGTTCTGCGGTGTTGGAGGTGGCATTGAGCAGGTCGTCGACTATCTGGAAGGCGAGACCGATCAGGTTGCCATAGTGAATGAGGGCTCCTGTCTGGGTCTCTGTTGCTCCGGCACCGATCGCCCCGGCCTGTACGGCGCAGGTTATCAGTGAGCCGGTCTTGCAGCGGTGGATGGTTTGCAGGGTTTCAAAAGGAAATTCCCGGTTCTCGCAGGCGATATCAAGCGACTGACCGCCAACCATGCCAAGCGGTCCGGAGGCCCTGGCAATGATGTGGGTGATCGCCAGACGCTGTCCAACCGAAAGAGAACCGTATGCCGGATCGGTCAGCAGATCGAATGCCCATGTCAGCAGGCTGTCACCGGCAAGGATGGCTCCCGCCTCGCCGAAGAGCATGTGGTTCGTCGGTTTGCCGCGGCGCAGGGCATCATCATCCATGGCCGGCAGATCGTCATGAATCAGTGAATAGGTATGGATGCATTCGAGGGCGCAGGCCACCGGCAAGAGGTTGTTTCGGGTTTCTTCATTGTCACGTATGGCTGCCCCGGCAGCGAGACAGAGAATGGGCCGGATCCGTTTACCGCCGACAAAAAGGCTGTAACGCATGGCTTCGATGTGCCGGGAGAAGGGGCCTTCAGCCGCCAGTGCGAAGCTGTGCAGGGCGTTCTCGACAACCTGCCGCTGGTCAGTCAGATAGGTCTTTATCTCCACGATCGATTCCTTCAAACGGAACGGCCTGCAGGCGGCCGTTTTTTTCCAGCAGCATCTCAACTTTGGCTCTGGCTTCAGCGAGTTGCGCATTGCAGAATTCGGCAAGCTTGATGCCTTCATCAAATTTTTTCAGACTCTTTTCGAGACTGATTTCCCCGTCTTCAAGCTCTTCTGTGATCTGCTCAAGGCGGGCCATGGCTGATTCAAAAGTTTTCTGGGCCATATTTCCTGGATACTCTATGTATAAAAAGAACGTTGAACCACGCTGTTTTTCAGACTAGAACTACATTTCGGATGGTGATTCGCTCAAATTTCAGTCAAGCTAGATGTAACGAAGGGCATCTTTCTCCAGCCTCGTCAATCTGCTATTGTACCTTATTCAGAGCATTATGGAACAATCAATTCAGCTTTTCACCAGATGGCTTGCCACAGAAAAAGGTTATTCGCCCCATACTGTGAGCGGCTATCATCATGATCTTGTTGAATTTGCCAACTCCCTCCAGAAAGAGAAAAGCATAGATTCGGTAACTTCTACAGAAATCCGCTCTTTCATAGTCAGTCTGCACCGCACAAACTGTGCCGCCACCGTCAGCAGGAAACTTTCGGCTTTGCGGACCTTCTTTCGCTATATGCGGCGTGTGAAGGTTCTGCTGAGAGATCCTCTGACTGGTATAACCGGCCCCAAGATCGGCCGTTCCATCCCGGTATTTCTCACCGTCGACGAGACCTTCCTGCTCTTGGATACACCCGGGGCGCAGGATAGTTATAAGGCTCGGGATGAGGCCATGCTCGAGATGCTGTATTCAACCGGGATGCGCGTTTCAGAGCTGGTTACGAGGGATCTGCGCGACCTTGATTTTAACGAGGAAGTGCTTACGGTGAGGGGCAAAGGAAATAAGGAGCGACTTGTACCTGTAGGGCGGCCGGCCATGGACGCTGTCAGGAGGTGGCTGCCGCAAAGAGAACAACTGTTGGCTGAACGTGCGGCCAGAGGCAAACCTGTCGATAGCGAACCCCTCTTTCTCAATGGACGCGGCAGCCGGTTGACGTCGCGAAGTGTCGAGCGCATGGTGCGGGCCTACGGCGAGCGGGCGGGGATTAGTCAGATTGTCACACCTCATGCCCTCAGGCACTCTTTTGCCACGCACCTGCTGGAGATGGGCGCCGACCTGCGGTCCGTCCAGGAACTCCTGGGACATGCCAGTCTGTCCACCACCCAGCGTTATACCCATCTGACCCTGGATCATCTGTCTGAAGTCTACGACAAGGCTCACCCGCTGGCTCAGCAGAAGAAAGAATAATCTGCCATTTCCTGTTGTGTGCAAACGGCAGGAGGAAGGCTGAAACAGATCAATACGAACGAGTGAGAAGAATGAAAATACGATCGACAACGATACTGGCGGTTCGCCATAAGGGTCAGGTAGCCATCGCCGGCGACGGCCAGGTCTCTTTAGGAAACACCGTGATGAAGCATCAGGCGCGCAAGGTGCGGCGTCTGTACCACGACAAGGTTATTACCGGCTTTGCCGGGGCAACCGCGGATGCTTTTACCCTCTTTGACAAGTTGGAACAGAAACTTGAACAGTACAACGGTAACCTGATGCGGGCCTCGGTCGAGCTGGCCAAAGAATGGCGGATGGACAAGATGCTGCGTCGTCTCGAGGCCATGCTCATCGCCGTTGATAAGGATCATTCGCTGCTGCTCACGGGTACTGGTGATGTGATCGAGCCGGATCAGGGCGGAGTGCTGGCCATAGGATCGGGCGGGCCGTATGCCCAGGCGGCGGCTCTCGCTCTGGTTGGCAACAGTGATCTCGATGCCGAGGCGATCTGCCGGGTGTCCATGGAAATTGCAGCCTCAATCTGTGTATTTACCAATTATTCCATAGTAATAGAAAAAATATGATATCCCAGGAATCCCTGACTCCACGAGAAACCGTCACAGAATTGGATAAATATATCGTCGGCCAGGCAGCGGCCAAGCGGTCGGTTGCCATCGCTCTGCGCAACCGCTGGCGCCGAAGGCAGGTACCGGTTCCGCTGCGCGATGAGATTGCACCGAAGAACATCATCATGATTGGTCCCACCGGAGTCGGCAAGACTGAGATCGCCCGGCGGTTGGCAACCCTTGCCCAGTCACCTTTCATCAAGGTCGAGGCTTCAAAATTCACCGAGGTAGGCTACGTCGGCCGCGATGTCGAATCGATGGTCCGTGATCTGGTTGAGCTGGCCGTCAGCATGGTCAAGGAAGAGGAGAAGAAACGGATCGAAGGGCTGGCCGAAGCATCGGCCGAAGACCGCATCCTTGATCTCCTGCTGCCGCCCGGACCATCGTCTCTTTCGACCAGCGGTCCGGCCGGTGATACTTCCTTCACCTTGCTGAAAACCGATCTGCCGGTAGGCGCCGCTGCCCCTCGGGAGAATACCACCCGAGAGAAATTTCGGCAGATGCTGCGGGACGGCAAACTCGATGAACGTGAGCTTGAGGTTGATCTGAAGGATATAAAACCGATGCCGATGGTGGAGATCATGACGGGTTCCAACCTTGGCGATATGCAGTCGAGCCTGCAGGATGCCATCGGCAAGATGTTTCCGCGTCAGAACAAGAAACGGAAGATGAAAGTACCTGAGGCACTGGATGCCCTGACCAAGGAGGAGACCGAAAAACTGGTCGATATGGAAAAGGTCATGAAAGAGGCCCTGCGCCGCACCGAGGAATCAGGAATCATCTTTCTTGACGAAATAGACAAAATCGCCTCGCGAGGTGGTGGCTCGAATGGCCCTGAGGTCTCCCGCGAGGGTGTTCAGCGCGACCTGCTGCCGATTGTTGAGGGTTCAACGGTGACCACCAAACACGGTATGGTCAGGACCGATCACATTCTCTTTATTGCCAGCGGGGCCTTTCACGTCAGCAAACCTTCCGATCTCATTCCGGAACTCCAGGGCCGTTTCCCGATCCGGGTGGAACTCCATTCACTTGGCAAGGATGATTTTGTCCGCATCCTCACCGAACCGGAAAACGCCCTGACCAAACAGTATATCGCCCTGATGGCGACCGAGGGGATCGAGCTGGTCTTCGAGCCGGAGGCCGTCGAAGAGATGGCCGGCATAGCCGTCGAAGTCAACCAGCAGACTGAGGAAATTGGCGCCAGACGGCTGCATACCGTCATGGAGCGGGTGCTCGATACGCTGTCTTTCGATGCATCGGAGCGGGGTGAAGAAAAATTTATCGTGACTGCCGCCTATGTCCGCGAGCAGCTGCAGGATATTGTTGAAGACCAGGATTTGAGCCGGTTTATCCTCTAACGGCTTGCAAGATTACTCCACATTTCAGAAGAGAATCATGTTCGGAAAATTTTCCTTTTTTAAGAAGAAGACAGAACAGGCCGCCCCGAAGACCGAGATCGTCATGGGAATAGATCCGGAATTGAAGTACTGCCCCTCGTGCGGGGACGAGTATCGGGCTGATATTGAGCGCTGCACCCCCTGTCAGGTCGACCTGATCAGCGGTGTCCAGAAAATAGCCTTACTGGGACAAACGGCCCAAAATATTGTCAGCCGCTCGATGGAAATCACTGCGGAGGATAAACTCGTCACCCTGCGCAATGGACAGATTAAGGATATCAAATATTTCCAGAAGATCCTGGCCGACCAGCGAATTCCCTCAGTCATCGGTGGTGAAGCCGATGCCTGCCGCAAGGGCTGCCGCGGCGGCCCGGAACTCTCGCTGCAGATCAGGGAAGCCGATATCCAGGACGCAATGATAATCCTGGCCCATGATTTCAAGAACAGCACGGCACTCGACAGCCATGACCTCAGTCATGTTCAGGCTGCTTTTGATCCTCGGGCCAAAACGACTGTCTGTCCCGCCTGCGGTTTGCAGTTTGCCCCGACCACCACGACCTGCCCGGAGTGCGGCCTCTGTTTCGGCTAGAATCTGAATCTTAGTCGTGAAGGGTTTGTGAGCCAGCCGCAGGCATGCTTAAATTCAACCTGCGGTTGGCTTGAGTTGTTGCTAGGCGGCGGCCGCTTTGCCGTTCCCCCATTTTTTTCTGGCAGGTGGGGCAATGTCCTTTCTGGTAAAGGAACAGGCCTTGTAGCCGAGGATCTCTTCGACCCGATCGGTCAATTCCCGGCATGGCTTGACGGTCATATCTTTCATGACCTCGATATCCACCTCACCTTTCTTGGGGAAGTGCAGGGTCAGGAGCACCGGGCAGAGTCCATGAAAATGAAACAGGGCCTTGCGCAGGATTTCCAGCTTCTGCCTGCTGATCTTGTCTGAATCAAGCCGGATTTTGGCCGCAGCAGTGTACTTCTCGCGGGCCTCGGGCAGCAGGTCGATTGCTTCAGCGATGATCTTCACCCCTCGCTCATCTTTCTGTATCGTCCCCAGGATAACCACCGGTTCACTTGTTTCGAGGATTTCGGCGCAGCGGCTGTAGGTCTCCGGGAAGACCACCACCTCGACTGCCTCGAAGACATCCTCGAGGGTAAGAAAGGCCATCGGGTCGCCCTTCTTGCTCTTGTGCCGCTTGAAGGTTCGTATCAAACCGCCAATCCGCACCTGCTGATCGTCGCCAAAATTGATCAGGTTGTGGATGTCACTGTCGATCACCGTGCGAAGCTCCCCCAGGACATCATCGAGTGGATGACCGGTAAGATAGAAGCCGACCGTCTCCTTTTCAAAGATCAGCCGCTTCTGTTCGTCCCATTCCGGTAGGTCGGGCATCTGAATCTCGGTGGCCGAGGCGTCTTTCGGGCCTGCCAGCGGACCGCCGAAGAGCGACAACTGACCGCTCTGCTGGTCGCGCTGCACTGCCTTGGCCTGTTCCATGGCCTTATCGAGCACCGTCATGAGCTGTGAGCGTTTACAGCCAAGGGAGTCAAAAGACCCTGACTTGATAAGGCTCTCGATGACCCGCGAATTGACCCGACGGCTGTCCACCCGGTTGCAGAAGTTGGCAAGTGAGGTGTATCTGCCATTCTTTTGCCTCTCTTCGATGATTGATTCAAGGGCAGATTCGCCAACATTCTTGACCGCCGCCAAGCCAAAGCGAATGCGGTCGTTGATCACCGAGAAGCCCGTGACGCTCTCGTTGATGTCTGGCGGCAGGACCTCGATCTGGTGCTCCCGGCAGTCGTTGATATAGAGCACCACCTTGTCGGTGTTGGTCATATCGCAGGACAGCAGGGCGGTCATGAACTGGGCCGGATAATGGGCCTTGAGGAAGGCCGTCTGGTAGAGAATCAGGGCATAGGCCGCCGAGTGTGATTTGTTGAAACCGTAACCAGCGAACTTGGCCATCAGATCGAAGACATATTCGGCCTTGTCCTCGGGGATGTTCTTTAGCCTGGCCCCGGCCATAAACTTGACTTTTTCCTCGGCCATGACCTCGGGGATTTTCTTGCCCATGGCCCGCCGGAGGGAGTCGGCATCGCCCAGCGTATAGCTGGCCAGGATATTGGCAATCTGCATGACCTGTTCCTGATAAACGATGACGCCGTAGGTCTCTTCAAGAACGCCTTTCAGTTGCGGTAGCGGGTAGTTGGCGGTAGCCCGGCCATGCTTGGTCTCGACGAAATCGTTAACCATGCCGGATTCCAGCGGGCCAGGCCGATAAAGGGCCACCAGGGCGATGAGGTCGGTGAACTGGGTCGGGGCCATCTTCACCAGGAGTTCGCGCATTCCGGAACTTTCCAGTTGGAAGATACCCAGGGTGTCGCCGGCGCACAGCAGATCGAAGGTCTTGCTATCATCCATCGGCAGGGTCTCGATATCGAGATCCGTGCCGATATCGGCCTTGATATGCTTGAGAGCCTTGTCGATGACGGTCAAGGTCTTGAGCCCGAGAAAGTCGAACTTGATCAGACCGGTCATCTCGGTGTGCTTCATGTCATACTGGGTCAGGGTCTCGTCGTTTGAGCCTCGGCAGACCGGCAGGTACTGGACCATCGGCCCAGGCGAGACGACAACGCCGGCGGCATGGGTCGAGGTGTGGCGTGCCAAGCCCTCGAGGGTGATCGACACGGACAGCAGTTCTTCGATCCGGGGATCCTTGGTGGCCGCCTCTTTGAGTTTGGGCTCCTCGGCCATCGCCTTCTTGATGGTCATTTTCAGTTGTTCGGGTACCAGTTTGGCAATCCTGTCCACTTCGCCGAAGGGGATATCGAGGGCGCGGCCGACATCGCGGATAACGCCCCTCGCCTTCATCGTGCCGTAGGTGACGATCTGGGCGACATGCGAGGCACCGCCGTATTTGTCACGCACATAATCAATCACTTCACCTCGTCGATCCTGGCAGAAATCGACGTCGAAGTCTGGCATCGATTTGCGCTCGATATTGAGAAATCTCTCAAAGAGCAGGCCGTAGGGAATCGGGTCGATATTGGTGATGCGCATGCAGTAAGCGGCCAGACTGCCCGCCCCCGAACCGCGACCGGGGCCGACCGGGATGTCGTGATCCTTGGCCCAGTTGATGAAGTCGGCGACAATGAGGAAGTAGCCGGGAAAACCCATGGTATTGATGACCTCGATCTCAAATTCCAGGCGTTCGGTATACCTTTTTTCGACCTCGGAAGTGAAGGTGCCGATCTTGCGCATGGTGGCGAAGCGGTCTTTCAGCCCCTCACGGCAGAGTCTGGCGAAGAGTGAATTGAGGGTCTCTCCTTCCGGCACCGGAAAGTTGGGGAAGTGGTAGTCTCCGAAGGCGATTTCAAGATTGCATCTTTCGGCAACTTCAAGGGTATTGGCGATGGCCTCAGGACAGTAGGTAAAGCTTTTTTTCATGACCTCCGGCGACTTGAAATACAACTCGTCGGTGGAGAAACGGAAGCGCTTCGGGTCGTTCATCGTCTTGCCGGTCTGGATGCAGAGCAGCACCTCGTGGGCATGGGCCTCATCTCGGTTGAGGTAGTGGCAGTCATTGGTCGCTACCAGTTTGACTCCCATCTCACGACCGATCTGAATAAGACCGTCGTTCACCGTCTGCTGTTCCGTAAGACCGTTTTCCTGTAGTTCGAAGTGGAGCCGATCTCCAAAGATATCGAGCAGTTCCCTGGTCTTTTTCTTTGCCCCGGGCATATCCTTCTGGCCTATCAGCCAGGGTATCCAGCCGTGCAGGCAGGCCGTCATGGCAATGAGGCCGCCGTTGTACTGTTTCAGGACCTCCATGTCGATTCTGGGTTTGTAGTAAAAACCTTCGAACTGGGCGATGCTGGCCAGTTTCATCAGGTTCTGATACCCATCGAGGTTCATGGCCAACAGGATGATATGGAAGGCCGTGGTGCCGTCGATCACCTTTTTTTCCCGCCGGTCGCCGGGAGCGATATACAGTTCGCAGCCGACAATCGGTTTTATGCCGGCTTTCCTTGCCTTGGTATAGAATTCCAGGGCACCGAACATGGCGCCGTGATCGGTGATGGCGACACTGTTCATGCCGTATTCTTTACACTTTGTCAGCAGGTCGGAGACCCGGATGGCGCCGTCCAGCAGACTGTGCTGGGTGTGGACGTGGAGATGGACAAAACCTGCGCTCATAGTTATTTAACGAGTCCGATGACGCCCTCCATATGGGCGCCTTGTAATTGGATTCCCTCGGTCATGGCCCCGGTGAAATTTGCTTTGATCAGATTTGCCCCGCTGAGGTCGGCATTGCTCATGTTGCAGTTGGCAAGATTGACCCCGGGCATGTTGGTGTTGACCATGATGGCCCCGGCGAGATTTGCGCCAGCGAGATTTGCCCGGCGGAGATTGGCGTTACTGAGATCAGCGCCGGCCAGATTTGCCCCGGCGAGATTTGCGGTAATGAGGTCCGCCCCTTTCAGGTCGGCCCCGGCAAGGTTGCAATTCGGGCAGTTCTTGGCTATTTCGATAAGGGTATGACGACTCTCTTCTGGTGAGACAGGAGGAGAAGGTATCTGTCGTGGAGCCTTGACCGCAACAGGAGTGCTTTCCGCTGCGGCAGAAGGGGCGATGGCAGTTGGCTGGTCGGTTTTGCCGGCGGCCAGTTTTTCACGCAGGAAGGTCTTGTCTTTTTTTCGGCCGGCTACAGCAAGATTTTCGGGATCGCCGCTCGTCACTGTGGCAGTGTAATAGCGGGCGCCGTTGGTCGTGAAAAAGCGGTAGCTGCCCTTTTCTTCTTCCATCAGGGTGTAGCATCGCTGATCACCATAGTGCAACGTCTCGAATTTCAGGCAAAGATTTTTGTCGCTGTTGATGTCCCAGATGCCGGTGTCCTTGAAATTATAGTTCGTCTTGGCGGACATCCGGCCATTGGCAAGAAAAAGAACCCTGGCGTTGAAATCGATGGATTCCAGGTGCAGGGTGTTGCCCGAGACAAGTTGGAAGATCTGCTCGGCCGTGAGCATGGTCTTGCCTTGTTTGAGCAGCTGATTCTGGTTCCCAGGGGCGCAGCCAGCCAGCAGCAGGAGTACACTCAGTACAATGGCAGTGGTTGTTCGTGTGAGCACCTTATCCTCCTTTCATGAGTTATTCCTGTTGCGGAATTCAGTAACATCAGCGGAATTCATCATCATTATTAGCACAGAAAATGGCTTTTTGCACACCATAAACGATGCTAAGTAAGTCTAAGAATAATATGGAATATCAATAGGATAAACTCCTGATCGATTGTTTTCTCAAGCTGGCTGCGGTATCCGGGTGAGGAGAATTATTCAGGCATAGCCGGGCTGCGTCGGCTTCTTTGGCCAAAGAGTATTGTGCTGCCAACAAGTGTGAGGCAAGTAAAGCCTGTCTCAGGGATTTATCGGGTTTTTGGTGTATAGGCGCAGTAACCGGAGCGGGGACCGACCTGCGGATGGTTGCGGCAGGTATCGGGGCGTCGTTCGTAAATAGTGCATCGGCGAGTTCGGCTGTCGAGATAGCAGCAGTCGCCATTGGCCATGCGGGCGAGGGTGAGGGTCGCTGAGCGATGATGGAAGTGCTCAATAAGACGAGCTTTTATCAGGCGTCTGGCTATGAACCTGAGGTCACTGCCTTCCTCGCAGGCGGCCATCAGGCCCATACGGATAAGGTCAGAGGTCTTGACCTCGACCGGCAGACTGCAGCAGGTGGCCATGCAGTCTGCACAAAATTTTTTCTGATATTTGATCCATGTTGTTGGTTCATCCGGGGTGATCCGGATATGTCTGTGCTGCCTGTCCATGGGTGTTCTGAGAAAGTATGATGGATGATTGACAGGCGGGTTGGCCGCCTCGTCTGTTTTCAGAACCGGTTTCTTTACCACAGCAAGCCCGATTATACCAGAACTCCCTGAGTGGCAGCGTGCGGACCTTATACTCTTTGACGTTTTCGTTCAAAGAGACTGACCACCTTGTCAAGCTTTGCGGCGATAGTTGTCAACGCCTGGGCGGCAGGTGCTTTCGGGGAAAATTCACTGACCGG
>JAIFKM010000093.1 GCA_020049575.1 Desulfobulbaceae bacterium | reverse complement strand
AGGAACGTCCTCCCAGCAAGCAGCAGATGGCGATAGTCTTAAGGCAATCTTTGAGAAAGAGTAATAACCACTGCTGAGCAGCCGTCAACGAGGAAAATAAGGGGACACCATACATATTACCTCAACAAAGATCAACTCTCTTGTCACACTCCAATAATCAAGCTCCTTCATTTTCCTTTGTATGCTTTCATTTTTTGTCTCTCAACATCACGTAAGAGAGATAAAAACCATCCCTTCCCGTTAACCCAAGATATTCGCGTCGCATCGGATAAGGAAAAGCCTAATGCCGCCGATCATTCCTCCCCCCGGAACAGCCTGGAAAGAGGCAATACAATGGGTGCAACTGGCTCAGTCGCATACCTACTCTTTGCCGAATGAAGTCGCCGACCGGACGATTTTGGCAGCAAGAAGGACAAAGGGACTTGCATGCATCACAAGGTCGAAGATGTCGATTGGTCTTACCAGTTCGCCGGCCTGCAGCATCATGAGTTTTTCAACGACATGGGGCATTGGGGCAAAAGGCGCAAGGCCCAGGGTCAGTGAGGCAAGTATCAGCAGGGTATAGGGTATTTTGTCGAGCCATTTCATTTTGTTATCACCTTTTTCCTCCCTTTTGCCATCTATCTCCACGCGTGGGGGTGTCATAAAATTCATAGCCGTTAACAGATAATGGCTTATTCCCATTTACATTTACTGCAATTCGAAGATATCCTTTGCATATACCTCAACAGCGTTTCGAACTCCACTACTGAATCTTGCCGGCAGCAGATGCGTCAAAATTCCTGTGGAAAGGCGGGTTGTGTCGGAAGATTGGGACAAGGGGCTGGCGGATGGAATTTGTGCCTGAAAAATTTACACAGAGGTCTGAGCATCATGGATGACAGCGGTCGCCCCCCAACCTCTGCCGTCGCCTCCCTGGAAAAAAGGCTGGTGGCGGCAGAGGCGGAGAATGCACGTCTTATTGCGGAAAATGCCTTACTGCGGCAGCAACTGTCCCTGCAATCTTCACCCGGTGGCCATGATGAAATACATGAGTCGTTGTTGGGTTTTTTTCTCCTGAGCCTCGATCTGCTCTGCATAGCCAATGCCAGGGGGGAATTCATTCGTCTTAATCCCGAATGGGAAAAGATGCTGGGGTATCCGGCGGCAGAGCTTATTGGCCGGAAATTCCTGGAATTTGTCCATCCCGAAGATATCGATGCCACTGCTTTTGCCCTCGCCAGGCTGAATAGCCAGGAGGATGTGCTGAACTTTGAAAACCGTTACCGTTGCCGCGACGGCAGCTATCGCTGGATAGAATGGCGGTCGCGACCCTTTGGCGGCCTGATCTATGCTGCGGCCAGAGACATCAGCCGGCGAAAAAATTCCGAAGAGGTTCTGGTGCGAAAAGATGCCCTGCTGGGGGCGATGCTGCGCAATCTGCCGTTTGATTTTTGGGCCCGGGACACCGGCCAGAGGATCATCCTGCAAAGCGATGTATCCGTTGCCTTTTGGGGCGACTTGACCTCGGATACCCGTTTTCAGTCCGAGAGCGACAATCAGGACTTTGAGCGCTGGCGTTTAAATAACAGCAGAGTACTCGGCGGGGAAATGATTTCCGAGGATTGCACCTATGTCTCTAAAGACGGGGAGCCGCGAGATTTTCATCAAATCATCGCGCCCATCCGCGACGATGTCGACATTCTCGGCATTCTCGGTATAAACATCGATATCACCGAGCAGAAGCGGGTCGAAGAAGAGTTGCGGACGTCCAACGAGTTGCTGGCGTCTTTTATCAGCAACTCACCGATCTACGCCTTTATTAAGGAGGTGGGCCCCGGTGAAAGCCGTGTCCTGAAGGCCAGCGAGAACTTCCAGGAGATGATCGGCATTCCCGGGTCAGAGATGGCCGGCAAGACCATGCAGGAACTCTTTCCCGCCGATTTTGCCGAAAAAATCACCGATGATGACTGGCAGGTGGTTGCCCGGGGTGAGATTCTGCGACTCGAAGAGGAACTGCAGGGCCGCTTCTACACGACAATAAAATTTCCCATACGGCTCGGAGGGAAAAATTTTCTCGCCGGATATACCATCGATTTCACCGATCGTAAACGCGCCGAGGATGAAAAGGAAAAACTGCAGGCGCAGTTGATCCAGGCGCAGAAAATGGAGTCGGTTGGCCGATTGGCGGGGGGAGTGGCCCATGACTTTAACAATATGCTTGGGGTTATTCTCGGTCACACCGAGCTGGCAATGAATCGCCTGGAGCCGGAGCATCC
Source organism: Desulfobulbaceae bacterium (assembly GCA_020049575.1). GTDB lineage: Bacteria > Desulfobacterota > Desulfobulbia > Desulfobulbales > Desulfocapsaceae > Desulfoprunum. The sequence goes on along the minus strand of JAIFKM010000093.1, from coordinate 5,495 downwards.
GCTTTTCGTCAGCTTGCAGCAGATCCATAAGGCGGCCGAGCGCTCCGCCAACCTGACGCGTCAGCTCCTGGCATTTGCCCGCAAACAGACGGTCATGCCCAAGGTCCTTGATCTCAACCTTACCCTTGAAGGGATGCTCACCATGGTGGCCCGACTCATCGGCGAAGATATCGATCTGGTGTGGATACCGGGGCAGAATCTTCCACCGGTTGAGATGGACCCCTCGCAGATCGATCAGGTATTGGTTAATCTCTGTGTCAATGCCCGGGACGCCATTGGCGACACAGGTAAACTGACCATAGAAACCGGCGTTGCCGCCTTCGACGAGGCCTATTGTGCCGGGCATGCGGGCTTTGTTGCCGGAGAGTATGTTCTGCTGGCAGTGAGCGACAACGGCTGCGGCATGGAGGCCGCCATCCTTGGCCACCTGTTTGAACCCTTTTTCACCACCAAGGAGGTCGGCAAGGGTACCGGCCTGGGATTGGCCACCGTGTACGGAATAGTCAAGCAAAACAGAGGATTTATAACAGTTTACAGCGAGCCCGGACAGGGAACTACCTTCAGGATTTACCTGCCGCCCCATGCGACAAAAGCCGCGCGGCTGACAAGGGATGAGGTGGAAGCCCCGACCGAGCATGGTCATGAAACCATTCTCCTGGTGGAGGACGAGCCGATGATCCTTGACCTGAGCATGGACATGCTCAAAACCCTTGGCTATACCGTTCTGTCAGCCGCCACCCCGGGCGAGGCCATCCGTCTGGCGCAGGAGCATTCCGGTCAGATCCACCTGCTGCTGACCGACGTGGTCATGCCGGAGATGAATGGTCGCGACCTGGCGAGGAATCTGTTGTCGCTGTATCCCGAATTGAAACGCTTGTTCATGTCGGGCTACACCGCCAATGTCATCGCCCACCATGGCGTGCTTGATGCGGGTGTGCACTTCCTGCAAAAACCTTTTTCCATCGGGGCACTGGCAGCAAAAATCAGAGAGGCCCTGCAACCGGCTTAACAGGGCGGACTTTGCCGGGCGATGAGTTTATGTATTATCCTGCTATCGCTTTTGCCAGTGCTGCCTGCAGTTCTGTCTTCTTATACGGCTTATGCAGAAAAACTTGGGGGAGTTCAGGGTGGTCACCGGCAAGCACCTTTGACTGGTCGTGACCGCTGGCCAGGACCACCGGAATGTTCGGGCGAATTTGCCGCAGGGCAGTCAAGGTCTCCCATCCGTCCATATGGGGCATACTCAGGTCGGACAGGACAATGCCGACTTCATCGGGGTGGTTTTTAAATATTTGCAAAGCCTCAACACCGTCCTTTGCCGAGAGGACCTTAAATCCCATCCGCGTCAGCATGGTTGCGGCCATCTCGCGTATCATTTCCTCGTCGTCGATGAGCAGCACTGTGCCGCCGTGTTCTCTTGCCGAAGGCTCGGTTGATATGTCCGACCGGCGAGGCGCCACGTCTGTGGACACGGGTAAAAATACCCGAAAAGTACTCCCTCGGCCCAGTTCACTGGCGACTGTAACAGCACCACCGTGGGCCTTGACAATCCCAAGAACCACCGGAAGTCCAAGGCCGCGACCATTCGATTTGCTCGAATAAAAGGGATCAAAGAGTGTATCGATAGCGATTTCCGCAATCCCGCAACCGGTATCCCGTACTTCCAGGCAGGCATAGTTTGTCGCCGCCGGCTGCCAGTCGATCGGATAACGGTCCGTCCCTGGAATATCCGCAGGGGAAACCGCAGTAACGATCAGCTCGATGTCGCCCTGGTTCTGTTCTGTGGCCTCCCGGGCATTGGTGATCAGGTTGGTTAAAACCTGTTGCATCTGGTTGAGGTTTGCCCGAATCATCGGCCCGGGACGTGGCAAGGTGACCTTGAAAGAAAGGTTATGCGTGCTTGTGGCCTGAAGCAGCGGCAGGCTTTGGCGGCAGACCTCGGCCAGGTCCAATGCTGTCTGTGTACCAACCGTTTGCCCGAGATAGGTGAGCATCAGGCCGCTGACCTCCGCTGCCATAGCCATTTCCAGGTTGCCGATCACCGCACCAAGCTTGTTATTAAAATGGTGGGCGATGGCTCCGGCCATTCTCCCCAAACTTTCAGACTTCTGCAGCTGCCGGTTTTCCGCGAGAAGTTTGGCGTTTTTCCTTTCGGCTTCTTTATGTTCCGCCATAGTCTTCTTCAGTTGGCGGTCCAGCATGTGGCGATGCAGAGCCATTTCCAGAGTGGCCGACAATTCCCGCTCGGGAACCGGCTTGATCAGGTAACCATAGGGGGCGGCAATTTTTGCCTGTTGAAGAAGGGGGTCCTGGGAAAAACCGGTGAGGAAAACCACAGGAATCCCGACAGTCCGGTGAATTATTTCAGCGGCGGTAATGCCATTCATGGTACCGGCCAGTTCGATATCCATCAGTACCAGATCCACCGGTTTGTCGGACAGCAAGACCAGAGCCTCTTCTCCCGAGGCAAGAGGACCGGCGACCGTGTAGCCCAACCGCAAGAGCATCTTTTTCAGATCCAGGGCCAGTATTGCATCGTCTTCGACAATGAGGATGGCTGCTTTATCCATGGGTTTTTTTCCCCTTACGAACCGAAAATTGAAGGGTAACCCGGGTGCCGCCCATCTGTTCTATGGCAAAGTCACCACCGAGTTGATGGCCGCCGAGCATGCGGACCAGGACGAGACCAAGCGTTTCGGTTCTGTTCAAATCAAATCCTTGCGGCAGGCCGACGCCGTTATCGGCAACAGACAGGCTGAAGGCGTCGTGGTCACGGTTCACGGCTACGGTAATGGTATCGGCCTTTCCATCCTGCCTTGGAGGATTCTTGGGGAAGGCATGTTTCAGGGCGTTGGAAACCAGTTCATTGATGATCATGCCGCAGGGCACTGCCAGATCAAGGGGCATCTCCACCCCGAGGGCGGCGATCTGGCATTCGATATGCGGAGAACCAAAGGAGGTGCGGAGGTGCGAGATGAGCGATTGGAGGTAATCTTGAAAATCGATTTTCGCCAGCGACTCGGAGCGGTAAAGTTTTTCATGAACGAGACTCATGGCCCGCACCCGGGAACTCAGGTCGGCAAGAACCGCCTGGACCTGTGGATCCTCCATGGCCTGACGCTGCAGATTGAACAGGCCGATAATGGCGGCCATATTGTTTTTCACCCGGTGATGCACTTCGCGCAGCAGAACTTCCTTTTCCGCCAGAGAGACCTGCAAGGCATCCTCGGCCTGTTTCCGTTCGGTAATGTCGCGAATAGTAATACCCGTTTTGGTAGTGCCGTTTTTATCCTGGTAGACGGCTGAAGACAATTCAACGGGGAATTTTGCACCACCTTTGCGAAGACATGTAAGTTCACCGGTAAATTTGCCGGTTCGGTTGCGCTGTTCAAGTGCCATTTCTAATCTCGGGTCGGATGGATCCATTATCCCATTTCGTCCTCTCTGCTGGAGTTCTTCTTCCGATTGTTCAAACATACGGCAGGCGGCAGCATTTGCAGCAAAAATTCTGCCATCAGGCGCAGTCAGTAAAATAGCATCAAGAGACGAATCAAAGAGCAATCTGTATCGGTCCTCACTTTCCTTGAGATTTTTAGCTATATCTTTTGCCGTCGTCACATCGCGCGCCGAGCCAACCGTGCCGATAATCCTGCCCTCTTCATCGATGAACGGCGCTTTGTGCACATCGAGGAAAAGAAATTTTCCCTGGACATTGCCGTACTCATCGAACTGCTGCGCTGTCCCCGCCTCCATGGTAATGGCGTCGGTATCACGGCAAATCTCACCAAAGGTGTGCCACTCAGGGTTGTCGGCATGTTGCCTTCGTTCGCGCTCGGCAAAGAACATGTCCATTTTGCCGATCGGTTCGTTCGTGTCGGCAGCACCGAGCAAATTGGCACAAATGGCTTTGTTGGCAAAGACATAGCGTTTTTCCAGGTCTTTAGCCCAAATCATATCGGGTACATTGTCACACATCAGACGCAGCAGATTATAGGAGGCACGATACTTTGCCTCGCCGGTGCGCAGTTCCGCCGTCGCCTCCACGACCCGGTGCTCCAAAGATGCGTTGAGCTGCCGGACTTCTTTGAATTGCGCCGAAAGCGCAGTTGCCATTTCCTGGAAATCGTTGATGAGGTGCCTTGTCTCGGCAACGCCGCTTTCCGGCCAGGGGATGTCCGAGCCATCCGTCGCCAGCTTCTTTGGCAGGTCATGGGTGATCAGGCGGAGCTTGTCGAGGGTGGCAATTGACCGGCGGCTGAGGAATGCGGCCAGCATCAGTGCCCCGAGGAAAATGAGAAACAGCAGGGTCAGTTTACCGGTGTAGTTGTCGTAAAGTATCTTCTGGAACGGTCCCAACGGTTGTTCGAGAATGAGTTTCCACTCGGCCAGGCTGCCTACGGCCGTTTCCGCGACATAGTAGGATCGATTCCAACGTGCTGAGTGGGTGGTGTTGGCAGGCATGGCCGGCATCCATTGATGGATGTCTGCATCAAGAGGGTTGAGCGTCCCCTTGCTGCGGGAAAAAGGCGTCATAGGTGTTTGATCTGTCCGGTTGGACATGATGACCCTGTTGTCTTTATCCAGCAGGGTGTAAAGAATGGTGGTATTTGCCGTGCTGTTTTTCAGGTGATCGCCAATCTGCTCCAGGCTGAGAACGCCGATGGTATAACCGGCGAATTCTCCACCAACTGCTACCGGTGCGAGGACAAAGATTCTCGGCTTGGGAACCCCGATCCTGCCCATGAGCACCTCAGAGAACATCGGTTTCATGGACTGTTTGAGTACCGCAAGGTAGGGACGATCAGTGCCTGGTATGCCGAGAGCACTTGCCCCTTGTTCATCTATAAGGGGAAAATAAGCGACGGTTACCGGAGTTCGGTCAAGGAGTCCGACCCTGAGAAAATTGCCATCCGATTTTTTTGCCAATTCGAGGAAGGGCTGCATCTCTTGCGGGGTTCTCGAAGCCGCCATCTCAGCAAGAGTAATGATCGCTGCTTGCCTGTCTTCCAACCAGACTTCCAATTTATTGCTGATGCCCTTGCTGTCGCGAAGCAGCCCCTGGCGGATATCGCGGTCCATTTCTCTGAAATCACTTCTACTGCCGATCGCCAGCAGTAGAAGGGCCGGGCACAATACAAAAAATCCCAGAAGGTTGTAGCCGATATCCTTATATGACGTCAGTGCCGAGCGTGAGCGGAGGCCATAAGCGGTAAAGAGCAGTGAAGCGATCAAGGCATTGGCAATGCCGTTCATCGCCTGTTTGGTCATGACAATGGCGGTATTACTTTGCGGAACGCCCATGATGCCATGGTAAAAAAGGTATACCAGCGGCATGCCGATGATCAGCCAATAAAGGGTGTCGGCCATTATCATTGCTACCTTTCGCCGCTGCATCAGCCAACCGACAAAAGTCACCTCGGCGGTCATAATGATAATGGCGTAAGGGTGATTCCAGCTGAAGTAGGTATAACCGGCGATCGTGGCGGCGGCGACAA
>JAIFKM010000159.1 GCA_020049575.1 Desulfobulbaceae bacterium | reverse complement strand
GTATAAGGATGTCATCGACAAAGTGTTCCGCTGTCGTCGCAGCGAATTCCAGGGTGAACGGGACGATCAGCAGGACATCGATGCCAGCCATCCGTATGAGTTCAATCTTCTGCTCGCAACTGGAAATAAGCTTGATTCCTCCTGGTCTGAGTATTCTCAGCGGATGAGGCTCAAAGGTAACCGCAAGGCTCGTACCATTGCGTCTGCTGGCCCTCCTGGCCACTTCTGCAAACAGCATCTGATGTCCAAGATGTACACCATCAAAATTGCCTATGGTGACGCAGGCCTGGGAAAACTGCTCGTGTATGTCCTCTACCTTTCTATAAATCTTCATATTCTCATAGAGAGTATTCCTTTTTTTATTCTTGGCGCGAGAATGTCTTGACAAAAGCAAGCGCAGGAAGCATATTCATCTCCGTTGCCGAAGTGGCGGAATTGGTAGACGCGCTAGGTTCAGGGTCTAGTGGGGGTATCCTCGTGAAAGTTCGAGTCTTTTCTTCGGCACCAAATTGCTCAAGGGCTGCAATCATTACGATTGCAGCCCTTTTTTGTTTCAGCATGTGGATTTGAGTGTAGCACCAACCGCGCTGTTTTCAGGATGCCGTATAGCACGAAAAATCAAATCACGCAATCAGGCATTCAGACATCAAGCCGTGAGTATGGGACGGCCACCAGCAGAATTACCTTCTGCCCTGCTCTTCCCCTGGTGATCTTTAATGATTTACAAGCAGATCGCCAGCCCAAACTCTGATCCTCTACTTGTAATTTTCCCACCGGCCAAACAATTCTGTCCAAGATTGTCCTCTCGCCCGCACTACAACCCCGATTATCTTCTCTGCCCTCGCAAACTTGAGTAAATTGGCCAAGAGGATTCAACCTGCCTAACACATTCTCGTGCGATCACAATGATCAAATTCTGCTGAAAAGGGCGAATCAAAAACCAAGTCTATCATTTTTTCTCAACAACTACCTGAAATTCCCACATTCAACCAATACCGCTTGAGCCCCTGACAGCTTTATCGATAAACCTTCAGACTGCTCTTGCGGAGGCGGCCTGCGAGAAAGGAATTACCGCAGGATTCCTCACATCTATGCCTTGACTGGCTATGTAAAAGACCCTATTATAAGCGTGTTTTTTAACAGGCTCATCTCTCGATTTTTCTCGATTGATTACGCACAATCAACTTACCTCATACTATAAGGAGTTTAGGATGCTTGAACTCAAGAAAGGTGACGACATTCTTGCAGTTGTGGGTGACATACGATCTCTTGACGCTGCCAAAGTACTGCTTTCAGAAAGACTGGACGCGACAAATCTGGCCAAACTCGAACTGATAAAGACCGAAGATGCCCTGGTAAAAATTGCCAACGCCATTTCAATCTGCAACCCCGAGAGCGTATTCATCGACTCCGGCAGTAATGCCGACGTCGAGTGGATTAAAGAATATTCACTCACAAAGGGGGAAGAGAGAAAGCTGGCAAAGCCTGGCCATACAATTCATTTCGATCTCCCGGAAGACCAGGCACGTCTGGTCAATCAGACATATTACATCATCAATGAAGGCGAGAAAATGAGTTCTCTTGCCAAATCGATTCTTCGATCTGATGCTATAGAGTATGTGATAAAACACATGCGCGGCATCATGGACAGTAAAGTTATGATGGTCGGCTTTTACAGCCGCGGACCAATCGGTGCAGAGGCTGCCCAACCGGCAATCGAGATTTCATCCTCCGCCTACGTCATGCACTCGGCTGAACTGCTTTACCGCAATTGCTATTCTCAATTTGATGCCGAAGTTGCCCGTGTCGGTCTCTTTTATACCAACCTCCACTCCGAGGGCCCGAACCGACCCGAAGATGTACCGAATGCCAGAATTTTCATGGACAGAAGCTGGCAGACCACCTTCTCGACTTTCTGCACATACGCCGGCAACACTCTTCTTCTGAAAAAGGGCAACCACCGCTTTTTCGTTGATTATACAACCTACTTTAAAGTCGAAGAACAGCTTTCGGAGCACATGTTCATCACCGGTCTGACAGGACCCGGAGGGCGTAAAACCTTCTTCGCCGGCGCAGCCCCATCAGGTTGCGGCAAGACGACAACCGCAATGGTCGGAACAGATTTTGTTGGTGACGATTTGGCCCAACTCTGGATAGCCAAAGACGGCACCTTGCGGGCCATCAACCCCGAAAAGGGTATCTTTGGTATTGTCGAAGATGTCAACCTCGAAGGCGACCCCTACCTTATGGATTGCCTGCGAGGTGATGGAACCGAGGTAATCTGGTCAAATGTGCTCGTTGATGAAAACGATGTCCCGCACTGGGTTGGCCATGGAGAAACAGCCCCGCAGCGCGGGTCTAATTTCATGGGTGAGTGGTATGAAGGTAAAGTGGACCATGAAGGCAATGTAGTCCCCATGTCCCACAAAAATTCTCGCTGTACTCTGCTGGCTTCAGCTATAGCCAATCATGCGACTCAGGTTGCCGAGGACCCACAGGGTGCACCTGTCAAGGTCCTCACATATTCCGGACGAGACTCAGATACGATGCCTCCGGTATGGGTGGCCAAAACTGCCGATGAAGGCGTTGTTATTGGGGCATCCATTGTCTCAAAAGCCACAGCAACAGAAGTCGGCGCCACAGGCGTTCGCCGCCAGCCTTGGGCTAACGCCCCGTTTATTCCAGGCGCCCTGGCGGATTACATGAAAGCCCAATTCATATTTTTCAACTCAACCAAGTTCAGCAAGGTTGGTAAACCTGTCATGGCCGGCCTGAACTACTTCCTTACCCATGAAAATAGAAACGGCCCAGGGAAAGGACTGCTTGGTGAGAAGAAAGATGTCAAAGTATGGCTGGGATGGCTCGAACAGTATGCCCATGGTGATGTCCAGGGCATCTCAACACCCATCGGCATACTGCCCAGATACAGCGAATTGCAGCCACTCTTTCAGACTCTCGGCAAAGAATATCCCAAATCGCTCTACGACATGCAATTTGCCCTGTATGTTGACAAAATCATCGATCGTATTGATATGCAACGTGAAGCCTACAGCAAAGAAGCTGACATCCCGAACCAGCTCTTTGAAGTCTACAGCCGACAAAAAGCTGAGCTTACCCTTCTTCGCGAAAAATTTGGCTCGATTGTCGCTATAGATTTACTTGCCTGATATTCCTTTCAGAATAACCGGGTTGCTCAGCCCCTTCCAAGGGCTGAGCAACCCGGTTAACCCCCTCTATCTTCTTCTCATTCCCGCCCTGGTCTTACTCTCAAAGTAATCCCTCTCCGTTTTCTTCGTCAAAAATATGGCCTGCCAGATTCACATCCAACTCCATACACAATCGATGTCGTTTTCAGCTTTCCCCCTGAGCATGCCATAGTGCACACGGAATTTATAATTTTAAAAACATTATTTAACGGTATTATTTTATCCTCATATTACATTTACAATATCAAAATTTTCACCTGTCGGTAATTAATTATTGATAGTCGATTCCAGACTCATTTTCCCCGGCCCCGCCTCAGTCCTCAACATGCCAGGTTGTTTCCTTCAAAATTTTCTGCACCCGAATTTCTCATTCGACGGCAGAGACATTAATTGGACGGAAAATTAATTTGCATTCTTGCGGAGGAGTACTTATTTTCTCCACGCAGCGTAATTGTCAAACAATTACAGGCGAAAAGCATCAATCGTAACACATCCGATGTTTCCCCGACCTCAAGTGGAGGTTGGGCCGTCATCCAGACAAACCAGATGAGGAGAAATTTTTTATGTCCAACCAAGATCAACAACCACCATGGGGTCGAAGGAACAAACCTCAAACACCCGAAGAACTGGTGGCCCAGCTGATAAAAAAAGTTCAGGATTTTTTCTCCGAATCGAAAAAACCTGCGCCTGAAGGCAATGGAGGGGCACCGTCAGGTCTTCCCTCAAACCCGTTCGCCAATATCGGTAGAATCCTGAGCATCCTGATGGTGCTCATTGTCCTGCAGGGAATATATCTGTCATTTTTCAAAATCTCCCCCGGTGAAGTGGGTGTAATCCTTCGCCTCGGACAATATATGCGAACCACAACATCCGGTCTGCATTTCAAGATTCCCTATGTCGACCATCTCTTCAAAGTCGACACGGAGACCATCCGGAAAGAGGAGTTTGGTTTTCGGAGCAGGGTCCCCGGTCAGCAGACAAGCATTGACAGGACTGGCTATGAGGTCGAGTCTCTGATGCTCACCGCTGACAAGAACGTCATTAACGTGGCCTGGATTGTCCAGTACAAGGTGGAAGATCCTTATTCCTTCCTGTTCAAGGTGCAGAACGTCCAGCAGGCAGTCCGTGACGCCTCGGAAAGTGTAACGCGTCGCGTCGTCGGTAATATGGATTTTGATTATGTTCTCAGCTACCGCGAGCTTCTTGCAGCCGAGGTCAAAAAAGAACTTCAGGTCCTGCTGAATACCTTCGAGGCAGGCGTCGGCGTGGTCACCGTCCAGTTCCAGGATATCAATCCACCTGATCCGGTCAAACCGGCGTTCAACGAAGTCAATGAAGCCGATCAGGACATGAAACGTCTGGTGAATGAGGCCCAGGAGACCTACAACAGGGTCATCCCGAAGGCGAGCGGTGACGCCAAGAAAATCGTGCAGGAAGCCTACGGCTATGCCGCTGGACGCATCAATGACGCGCAAGGTGAAACTGGAAGGTTTCTCGATATTCTCAAGGAATACAAGAACGCCCCTGATGTAACGCGCAAGCGTATGTATCTCGAGACAATGCAGGAGATCCTGCCGGGAGTACAGTCAGTCTATGTGATAGATAAAGACAATCAGTCGCCCTTGCCGCTCCTTAACCTGACCGGCGGGAAAGACTTGCCTCCGACCACGTCCAAATAATTGACGGACTTATATACAAAGGATACTCACATGAAACATATAGTACGCTTTATTCTCCTGGGTTTGGTTGTTCTTGGGATCATCGTTGTTTACGATGGTTTTTATATCCTGCCAGAGGGTCAGCAGGTTGTTCTCACCCAGTTCGGTGCGCCCGTCGGCAAACCGGTTACTGAAGCAGGGCTTCATCTCAAGATTCCGTTCATCCAGATTGCCAATGTTTTCGAAAAGAAAATTCTCATCTGGGATGGTGAACCGAACCAGATTCCTACCAATGACAAGACCTATGTATTTCTTGACGTCACCGCCCGTTGGAAGATCTCCGATGCCCTGAAGTTCATGCAGGCAGTCAAGACCGAAGCCAGGGCGCAATCACTGCTCAACGACATCATCGGCGGTACTACCCGCGATATGGTGAATAAGAACGACCTCATCGAGATCATCCGCAGTTCGGACTGGTCCGAGGCAACGATGTCGCCGACAACTGAAAACATGGGCGTAAAGCCCAAGCAGGGACGTGACAAGATTGCCATAAGCGTTCGCGACCAAGCTGCAAAAATGACCCCGCAATACGGCATCACCCTCATTGATGTCATGATCAAGCGGGTTAACTACATCGATTCAGTCCAGCTTACGGTTTTCAACAGAATGATATCGGAAAGGAAACGAATTGCTGCGGAGAAGCGCTCGATGGGTGAGGGCCAGAAGGCCGAGATTCTCGGTAAAGTAGAACGGGAACTCAGACAGATTCTTTCAGGGGCAAACAAGGATGCCCTTGGCATCAAAGGAAAGGCAGATGCCGAGGCCACCAAAATCTATGGTTTGGCATATAACCAAGACCCCGAATTCTATGCCTTCCAGAAAACTCTCGAAAGCTACAAGTCGATAGTGGGTAGCAACACTTCGCTCGTTCTCTCATCAGACAGCGATCTCTATCAATATCTTAAGAGTGTAACCGGGCAACGGTAAGAACATTTGCAAAAACGGGAGAGGATAAGAATTTTCCCCTTCCGTTTTTGCAGGCCAGGGATGCATCTCCCTTTAAAAAAAACTAGCAAAGTTGCGGCTATATCAGTCGATCGTTCCCTTCTCAATCGAAGTATTTCCCGCCCTTGGATATGATGGCGCCTGTTCTCTGATGAATCTGATGCGGCCCTTGGCCGCGAGCAACTGCTGAAACTTGAGCAGGTCCTCCTCAACATCTATGTTCTCCACACCCAGCTGATCAAAACGGCAGTTACATCTGCTGAGCTGACCGTCACACCAGGGACAGATCTCAACAGGACAGCCTAGTTGATGCAATTCGCCCTCGAGGACCGAGCAGACCGGGCATTTCATTTTTCCTAGACGGGTTTCTGATCGGTATTCTTCAAGTTCTTGAAGATGCAGACAGGCTTTATCGAATTGATCCTGACCTGTATAGCCAAAAAAGGATAAAATTTCGTTTTCAATAGCCGTACCTTTTTCCCCCAGAAAAACAACCTCGCGCTCAGTCACCAGATAGAGATATTCAAAATTCGCTGTAATCACGCCAAGCAGCAAGACTCCCTGATGCGAGTCGATCTGCACCAGTCTGCTGACCGGTTCCTCTCTGGCCTCAGGCAGAGAGCGATAAAATTCATGCAGCAGACGCAGAGCGACCCGGTCGTGCTGATATTGATTAACCAACGTAATGGCCTGATTAATCATGTCCTCGGCAACAGCATATTGAACAAACAACTCTATCTCTTTGAGTATCGTACTCATATCTGTATCTCTCGCATCATATTCACATCAAATCAAATTTCTCAAAAATGAGTTTCAAGGCTCTTGATCTCTCTTGCGGAAGGGTCCGCATCCATCTAAAAGACTCTTGTTCCATATTGTTACAGCAAACTCTAGCGGGCACATCACTTCGCCAAACTATCCCCAACCGTGCAATTCACAACCAGCGGCACATCGAGCGGCAGCGCCTGCTCCATGGCCGACCGGATAGAGCCAAGGATAGTTTCAACATCCGCTGACGGCAGTTCAAACACCAACTCGTCATGGATCTGTAGCAGAAGCTTGGCAGAAAGTCCTTCTTTTCCAATCACCCGGTCGACGGCCAGCATGGCCAGTTTAATAATATCAGCAGCCGTCCCCTGGATCGGTGTATTGATCGCCATTCTTTCAGAAAACTCACGCCGTACCCGATTACTGCTATTGATCTCTGGAAGGGTGCGGCGACGGTTCAACAGAGTAGTTACATATCCGTCTTTCCTGGCCTTGGCGACAATGTCGCTCATAAACTGCTTCACACCTCCGTAGACACGGAAATAGCGATCAATAAAGGTCTGGGCTTCTTTTCTGCCGATATTGAGCTGCTCGGAGAGACCAAAGCTGCTCATCCCGTAAACAATGCCGAAATTGATGCTCTTGGCGACCCGCCTCATCTCGGAGTTGATGAGAAGTGGCGAAACACCGAAAATCTCCGCCGCAGTCCTGGCGTGGATGTCCTCACCCGCCCTGAAGGCACGTAGTAGGGCAGTATCCTGAGAATAATGCGCAAGAACACGCAGATCGATCTGCGAGTAATCAGCCGAGAGAAACACCAGACCTTCAGCCGGGACAAAAGCCTGACGGATTCGATTGCCATCCTCCGAACGAATAGGAATATTCTGCAGGTTCGGATTGCTGCTCGACAGCCTGCCCGTGGCCGTGACCGCCTGGTTATAGGAGGTGTGCACCCTGCCGGTGAGTGGATCCTGCAGAGCAGTCAGCCTTTCCACATAGGTTGACTGGAGTTTTGCAAGAGTCCTGTACTCAAGGATCTTGGCCGGAAGCGGATGTTTATTCGCCAGTTTCTCCAACACGCTGACGTCTGTTGAGTAGCCGGTTTTGGTCTTCCGACCGTAAGGAAGCTGAAGGTCATCAAAGAGAATCTGCCCCAGTTGCCTGGTCGAATTGATATTGAACTCCCTGCCCGCAAGGCTGTAGATCTGACGTTCCAATTGAGCGAGCTTGTGCATGAACTCCTTCGACAGTTCCGCTAAAACCGCTGGGTCAATGGTTACTCCGGCAATTTCCATGCGGGCCAGAATCGGTACCAGCGGCATCTCGACATTGGCAAAGAGGTCGAAAAGCTGCAGATCTTCAAGGCGCGGGGCAAATTCACGCCAGAGAAGCAAAGCCCCATAGACGTCCTCGCAACTGTACGAGCAGGCAGTCTGCAGGTCAACGTAGGCGAAGCTGTCAGGGCGCTTATCGCCCGCAACAGCTGTCTCAAAGGAGGTGAGACGGATTCCCCTTTGGAGACAGAGATCATCAAGCTTCAGGGACCTGCCGGATTCCTCAAGAAGGTAGGCGGCAATAAGGGTGTCACACAATGGCCCCGCCAAGGCCAGAGAACAGCTCTGAAGCATGACGGTGTAATCATATTTGAGGTTGTGGCCAATTTTCATCAATGCCGGCGAACACAGGAAGGGGCCGAGACTTTCGACGACCTGGGAGAGTTCCAGCTGGTCTGTCAGCAATTGCCCAGCCTCATCCCTGTGACCGACCGGGATATACCAGGCCCTGTCAAGATCGACACACAGCGAAAGGCCGACAAGTTTTGCGGTGCGGGCATCGAGAGATGTCGTTTCAGTATCAAAAGCGACCAGTTCGGCTTTTTCCAGGATTTTGACGAGGTCAGCGAGTTCCTTGGCTGTCTGTACACATTGAAAACCCGCAGTGGAGACATCTCTGTAATCTTCAATTTCTTTCAGAAAACTCGAGAATTCCAATTCCGTATAGATCTCTCGAAGTTTGTCTGTATCAGGAGATCCAAGCATATATGCAGACAGACTTTCAGGCACCGGGATGTCAGACTTGAGGGTGATAAGCTCCTTGGCCAGATAGGCCGACTGGCGTCCCTCTACAAGGCGGTCCACCATCTTTGCCTGGGGAATCGATCCAATATTTTCAAACAATCCATCGAGTGACCCGAATTGGTTAATCAGCTTTTCAGCGGTTTTCGGGCCAATGCCGGTTATCCCCGGCACATTATCCGAGCTGTCCCCGATCAAGGCAAAACAATCAAGAAGCTGCGCTGGAATGACATTGTATTTTTTCTGGATCTCTGAGGCATCCATAAACTTGGCCTTCATGGGATCCCACATGACCACATCATCACCCACGAGTTGCAGCAGATCCTTGTCCCCCGAAACAATAACGATCTTATACCCTGCATGCTGCAATCTTCGTGAAGCCGAGGCAATGAGATCGTCCGCTTCAACCCCGACCTGCTCCAGCGCACAGATATTCGCAGCGGCTACGTATTGCTTGATGAAGGGAATCTGTTCAGCAAGATCAGCCGGCATGGTTGGCCTGTTAGCCTTGTATTCCGGGTAGATTTCGTGACGGAATACTGGCCCTCTGCTGTCAAAGGCAACTGCCATATAACGGGGGTTTTTCTCGCGGAGAAGACGACGGAGGATATTGATAAAGCCAAACACCGCATGGGTTTGCATCCCTTTGCTGTTCGACAGGGGCGCCAACGCATGATAGGCTCTATAAATATAGGCGCTGCCATCAATTAGGTATATTTCTTCTTTCACCAGGTGCGACTCCCTCAATTTTTTGCTCCGGAGATATTCTCCCTTTAACATTTCCTGATATCTCTATACCGTATCAACTGCGCCCACGCACCGTGAATTGGAGAGTTCGTTTCTTTTCCAAGCAATACTTTCACGATGAAGAGTCATCCACCAGAAGCACATCCAGGTAATTCGCAGAGAATGCCAGGCTGCTGAAGTGAATTCCTCGATAAACAAAAAAGGCCGTGAACACAAAGATTCACGGCCTTTGAATTGATTTTATAGATCGACTGCAGTTATCTCGCCGATCTCACCCACGAGGCCTGTGGCCCTTTGTCACCGAGGGTTTCACCAAATACAACACTATCACCCTCGGACAAATCTTCCATAGTGATATTCTTCAGAGCATTCTCGTGAAAATACACGTCTCTTTCATCGGTAGAGGTAATAAAACCGTATGATTCGTGGGGCGACAGTTTTCTGATGACACCGAGTCTGTCTCCTTCCTGCCCGGCTTCACTCTGCTTTACACTTTTGCGCTTTTTTCGCAGGATCTCCTTCAGTTGAGCGGTGAGGACATCAAATGCTTCAATAATAGAGGTGCGTACGCTTTCACCTCTTCTACTCACAACAACAGTGTCATTTGGAACAGTGGCAATCAATTTGATCTCAAACCCTCCCTCTTTGTGATGGGTTGTGGCCTCAATGCTGACACGGAGATGAAGGACAAAATTCGCATAGTGACGTACTAATTTCTCCTTCTCTTCCTCGATCTTATCCTGCCAACTTTTACGCAACTCAACATTCCGGGCCTCGATCTTCAGTTCCATATAGTCCCTCCGTCAAAAGCTCTGACAACGGCAGGCGCCGCTGCCACACTCATGCGCCCCCAGGCGCTTTCCCGGACAAGGTGCTCTCGAAAATTGGAGATGGCGCTAGCAGCACGCGTCTCATTCGAGAGGACCATTGCCTATGTTTTCATTATATTCTCCTTCAAATGATAATCAAGTAAGGGTCACCTCTTTTTTCTTTTTCATTTTCAATATATGGGCTTTTCCTTAAATAATAGCCGTAGTTATGGCGAAACCTCTTTTATTCCTGTACACTTCTTAGTCTCATTATTACCCAACATGTCAAAAGGAAAAACGATGGATAATCATAAGAAAGGAATCCTTCTTCTCAACATGGGGGGACCAGAAAAACAGCAGGATGTCGCGCCATTTCTTTTCAACCTGTTTTCTGATCGTGAGATTATCCAACTCGGCCCATCGTGGCTGCAACGACCACTCGCCTGGTACATTGCCCGCAGAAGGGCTGGCAAAAGTCGCAAAGCCTACTCCCTTATTGGCGGAGGATCTCCGCTGAAAAGGCTGACGCTGCAACAAGCCACCTGTCTCCAAGAGGCCTTACCAGATGAAGAAAAATCCTTTGTCACAGTCGCCATGCGCTACTGGCATCCAAGGACAGAGGAGGCAGTTTGCCTTATGCTCTCGAAGGGTGTGCAGGAAATCCTGGCTATCTCGCTGTACCCGCATTTTTCCAGGGCGACAACAGGCTCCTCAATCGCCGAACTCAAACGTGTCATGAATCTTTCCTGTCCCGAGATCCCCTTGAAAATCGTCGATCGATGGCCTGATCACCCGCTCTATATAAAAGCGCTTGTCGAAAACATCCATCAGGGTCTCGAACAATTTTCCGGCGAGAATGTACAGATTGTCTACAGCGCCCACAGCCTCCCGGTGTCTTTCATCAATGCGGGAGATCCCTATGTGGATCACCTGTTGAGTACAATCCGGGCAATTGAAAAGAGAACAGGGTTGACCGGCAGGCTCTGCTATCAAAGCAGAAGTGGCCCGGTGGAATGGCTCACCCCCTCCACCCCCTCAATGATCAAGAGCCTGGCAGAGGAAGGTTGCCGGAATATTCTCATGGTACCCATCAGTTTTGTCTCCGACCATATCGAGACCCTGTATGAAATTGATATTCTCTATAAACAGCAGGCCGAGGAACTCGGCATCCGCCTTCGATCGTCAGTTTCCCTGAACACTCATCCCACCTTCATCGCCTGTCTCCGGGATCTTGCCCTGTGCGCCAGAAACGAAGGCTGATCTCTCTTGCAAGAATAAGGATACAGACAATGCCCCAAACCGTTCTCACCCAGCAGAGAACCGGCCTTTACACTTTCCAGGTGGCTAAATGGTCGATTTTCTCCATTTTGATCCTGACCTATATTCTGGTCTATTTCCATCGCATGGCCCCGGGTGTTGTTTCGGAATATCTTATGGCGGATTTCCAGGCAACTGGTGCCAAACTCGGAACCCTGTCTGCCCTCTACTTTGTTGTATATGCCTGTATGCAGATACCTTCAGGAGTTGTTGCCGACACCCTTGGCACCCGGATATCGATTATCGCCGGCAATGTCATCGCCGGCCTGGGATCTATCGCTTTCGGCATGGCCGAATCCTTCACGATGGCCTGTGTGGGGCGATTTTTTGTTGGTCTCGGGGTCTCGGTCGTCTTTGTCAGCATCATGAAGAGCAATTCCGTCTGGTTCCCCGAAAGGGCCTTTGGCATGATGAGCGGTTTGACCTTGCTGATAGGTAACCTTGGTTCTGTTCTGGCCGCGGGGCCGCTCTCAACCGTTCTCAGCATATTCGCCTGGCGTTCCGTGTTTATTGGCATCGGTAGTTTCTCGCTGGCGCTTGGCCTGTCGGCTTTTTTCATCGTCCGCAATCGTCCTGAAGATCTTGGTTTTCCTGCGCCAAACTCCTTGGCTACTGAAAAGGCTACCGACAAGCAGATCGGTTGGCTGAAAAAACTTGGCAGTGTAGTCAGCGTTCTGCACATCTGGCCTGGTTTCTGGGTGCAATTCGGCATGGTTGGCAGCCTCTATACTTTCATGGGACTGTGGGGCATTCCTTACCTCCGTGACGTCCATGGCCTGCAAAGATCTTCGGCAGCCGATTACATGACCATCATGCTGCTCTGCTTTGCCTTTGGCTCCCTGTTCTTCGGCTGGTTCTCGGACAAAATCGGCAGGAGAAAACCGATTCTTTCAGCCTGCGCTGTCGGTTATACCCTGACTTGGTGTCTGCTGGCCTTCGCCCCTGCCTCATGGTCAGCTGGCTTAGCTGGCTATTTCATCTTCGGTTTCATGGGATTTGCCGGCTCAGGCTTCGTTCTGACCTTTGCGGCGGCCAAGGAAGTAATCGATCCGAACTTGTCTGGTATGGCCGTGAGTGTGGTCAACACCGGCTGTTTTATAGGGACGGCCCTGATGCAGCCTCTTTTCGGCTTCCTGACAGATCTTTCGTGGAACGGCAGGATTGTGGATGGTATCCGGATATACTCGCAGGGCGACTATAGCAACGGTTTTTTTTTGATGCTGGCCTTCGCTGTCATAGCAGTCATCGGCTCATGCAGGATCAAGGAGACGTTTTGCCGAAATATTTCTTCTCGTGAATAGCCGAGATGATGACACTCTTCAACCGGTCTGAGTCCAGGCACAGATCCGCCGTTCTATTCGATCGAGAAGGAGATAGAGACTGAAGCCAAGAGCAGCCATGCAGATGATTCCAGTATACAAGCCAACATAATCCGCCCGGCCCCAGGAATCCATAATGATGTATCCCAGGCCCGTTGTGGTGGCAAATGATTCGACAAAGAACAGAATCGCAACGGCAGTGCCGATGGAAATTCGCATGGCCGTCAATATTTTTGGCACAGAGGCGGGAAGAATGACATGCCGGTATATCTGCCATTTTGAAGCACCCAGGGTCTGCATTGCAGAGAAGTAGTTGCGGTGAATGTTTTTGGCGGCATCTCGAGTGGTTACCAGAATCTGGAAAAAGACGATCAGGGCAATAAGAAATATTTTGGAAAAATTGCCGATGCCAAAGCATATAATAATCAGCGGCAGCAGCACGACATGCGGCACAGGGTAGAGCAGGTAGATAAAGGGTGATAGGCGTTTACCCAGAGACTTCTCCGCGCCTATAGCCAGACCAAGAGGCACAGCAGTAAACAGGGCCAGCAAGATGCCCAGAAGAGCCCGGCTGGAACTGATGGCCAAGTCATCAAGCAGACTCCCGTCAGCGAGCTTTCCGAAGGTATCGAGAAGCACCACCCAGGGCTCTGGCAAAGCCATGGATTTCAACAACAGGGCCGAGATCTCCCATAACACAAGGAGAATCAACGCCGCGAAGAGAATATCACGCTTCCTGCCCATCGTATTCGCCCTGAAGTATTGCCCGCAATTCGGTGCATTGGTGAAAATAATTCTCGGTCTGCCGGTAATCAATACAACCGGCCTCGGAATTCTCGACGATACGCAGAACCCTGCCTGGCCGCCTGCTGAGAACAATGATCCGTTTTCCGAGGAAAACTGCCTCTTCAATAGAGTGAGTCACCAGGACGGTGGTTATTTTCTTACTCTGCCAGACATCCAGAATAAGATTCTGCAAACGTTCACGCGTAAGGGCATCAAGCGAAGACAGCGGCTCATCCATGAACAGGATTTCCGGATCAACGGCCAGGGCCCGCGCCAGGGCAACCCGTTGCTGCATGCCGCCTGAAAGCTGACCGGGATAATGCTCACCGAAGCCAACCAGTCCCATCTCGTCGAGCAGCTGTTCGACCCGTCTGTGGACACGATCCCTATTTGCTCCCTGAATTACCAGACCAAGACCAATATTCTGGCCGACCGTTTTCCACGGAAAAAGGCCGAAATTCTGCAGGATCGTGCCGCTGCGGGGATTTCCGGTGATCTCAATACTGCCGGCAGTAGGTTGCAACAAGCCTGCGAGCAGAAACAGCAACGACGTCTTGCCGCAGCCAGATGGGCCGATAATAGCGCAACTGCCACACGCTTCAACCCGAAAGGAAATATCCTGCAGCACCGGATTGACAGCAGATCCATGCCGGAACCCGAGGCCTGCAGATTTGACCTTGAGCATGCTCAGTTCCGGCTACTCAGGAAATCAGTGGAGACAATGCTTCCATAAGGGATTTGAGCGGTAAGCCCCTTTGCCGATAGCCAATGGATGACCGGTTTGTAGAGCGAGGGACTGAACGGGGCCGGCAAGGGATAGGTGGGAATCGGATATGTTTTCGCAAGATTTGGCGGAATACGGCCTTTTTCGACAAAAAGATTCCGATATTTTTCGGGAGCCTCGTTGATCACCTTGACAGCCTCCGAATACGCCCTGAAAAAAGCAGCAACATCCTCTCGCCGTTTCTCAAGCACCTCACCGCGGAAGACGATAACGGTCTGAGAAAGGCTCTCGTCAACTCCCGCATCACTGACAATCACCTTCGCGCCCTTGCCTGCCGCGATAGATGCCAGCGGTTCCGGCAGAGTTGCAGCCTTGACCGAATCAGAGAGCAGCATCTGCATACGGATCGGCATCTTCGTGACTTCAATTTTTTTGATCTCACTGTGGGTGAATCCGCTTTTTTCCAGCATCCTATCGGTGACGTATTCAATGATCGTTGAATTAGATACTGCGATCTCCACATTCTTCAGGTCTTCAACCTTGGATATTCCGGACCCTGGAGCCGCAAGAATTGCAAAAACTCCCTCAGCTGGCGTCTCTCCGAGGCACAAGGAAGTGATCTTCAGCATCCCCCGGCCTTTGTCAAAAAGGATTGCCCCAACGGGATCATCAATCGCACCGTCAATAGCGCCTGCAGCCAATGCACTGTCGCGCTCCAGAGCGCTCAAAAAAGGTATCAGTTCTACTTGCAGATTTTCTCCGGAATAAAACTGCTCCTGCTCCGCTACGTAAAAAGGCACTGAATCCTCAATCTGCAGAAGTCCCATTTTCAGTGGTTCAACAGCAAAAGCAGGCAGGGCGGCTGCCAGTATGAATATTGCGGAAAAAACAATTCTTTTCATAGGATTCACCAGTTTTGGTTTTAAAATGTCTGTCTGTAAGCGCAGCCTCAGAGTGCAGTTACTGCTCTCATTCTGAAAAAAGTTATCGGAACAGGTTCTTAGTGAGGTTTTTTGGCCTTATCGAAAAAGCAAGGAAATGTGCCGAATCATCAACTTTCATCAATTTTGAAACCGCCGCATCCTGACATTCATCAAGAGCGCGATGCCCATCATGGTTGTCAGGAGCGAAGATCCCCCATAGGAAACAAGGGGAAGAGGTATGCCGAC
>JAIFKM010000176.1 GCA_020049575.1 Desulfobulbaceae bacterium | reverse complement strand
AAACGTGAGCAACTCGCTGAAAATCTGAAGACTGAGCAAGCTACCGCCGAAGAGGCCCGCCTTGCCGCCGAAGAGGCAGCAGATGCACGCAGAGAGATGGAGGAAACACAGCGACGTCTCTCTGAAATCCGATCACAGGTAAGCTCGGGGAGCGGGAGCAGAAGCACTGCGGCAACCCAGAGTGGCGGTGGCACAACAAATGCCCTCAACGCCCAGTATGCCGCCTCTGTTGCGGCTCGTATCCAACCGTTCTTTCAACTCCCCGAGATCAAGACCTTTGATCCGTCACTTGTAACGGTTGTCGTTATCACCATCAACAGCAACGGCGAAATCGCAGACACCCAGATTGAAACCGGGTCGGGTGATTCTCTTTATGATCAATTTGTCTTAAAGAGTCTGGAGGCCGCAAACCCCTTGCCTGCTATTCCTCCAGCCTTACGAAAACAGCGTATTGAGATCGGATTAAAATTCAGCCCCAGCGGCATTCGCTAAGAGTTTTCAGCATGCATGCAGCTATCAGCCTCCTCAAATTCAGACCAGCCACGATGACAATGAAATCTTTATTATTAAACATTTTCCAGTCGATCTTTCTCCTCACGGTACTTTGTTCCGCCTTCACCGCCTCAGCTACCGATGATCGCGTCTATGTAGATATCACTGCTTCGAGTACACGAAAAATAAACTTTGCCGTGCCATGGTTTTCCAACAAACAAGCGGCAGACCAGAACCAGAGCATGGGGCGGGAAATCGCCGATACCCTTGGGAAAGCTCTCGAATTCCATGGTGTTATCGGTATAACTCCGACCGCTGAATATGGCGGTACCCAATCAGCAAACTGGAAGCAACTCGGGGTTGATTATGCCGTTCTCGGTCAGTACAGCCTTTCTTCCAGTAAGCTATCACTCGAAATCAAGGTCATCGACATTGCCTCCAACCAAACGCTCATGGGCAAATCATTCACCGGTTCACTGCAGCAGCGTGACAACATGCTTTTTAAATTCTGCGACGACGTCATTGAGGCGCTTACCGGAAAACCTGGAATTGCCCAGACGAAAATCGCCTTTGTCGGCTACAGAAATAATTCAAAAGAGGTATATCTGACCGATATCCTCGGGCGCAAAATGCGGCAGATTACACGGCATAGAAATCTTACGGTTTCCCCTCGCTTTACGCCTGATGGCAAAAGTCTTTGCTATACATCCTATCACTCAGGTAACCAGAATCTCTATATTACAGATCTGAGCCAGAGCAAAGTCACCCGTGTTCTTTCCAAAAGAAAAGGAATGAACCTTGCGCCAGCATGGTCACCTGACGGTCGATACATGATCCTGACTCTGTCAATGAATGGCAATCCTGATTTGTATCTCTGCGACAGCAATGCACGAATAATCGAACAGCTGACTGACAGAGCCGGTATCAATGTCTCCGCCACCTGGTCACCAGACGGCCGTCGTATCGTCTTTGTTTCAGACAGAAGTGGAAAACCCCACCTGTATGTGATGAACCTGAGTACGAGACAGGTCCAGCGCCTGACCTTTGAGGGTACTGAGAATGCAGAACCCTCCTGGTCGCCGACTGAAGATCTGATTGTCTATTCAAGTCTCCGTGATGGGGTGTATCAAATTTGTACTGTTAAACCTGAAGGTGGGGCCGTAGCTCAACAGGTGACCAGTGATCTCAGTCATCATGAGGCGCCTTCCTGGTCTCCAGACGGAAACCAGATTATATTTTCAAAAGGAAGCGGCAACCGGCACCAGATTTATGCCGTGATGAAAAATGGCAGTTATCAGAGAACGGTTTTCTCTGCGGCAGGCAATAATGCATATCCGCGCTGGTCTCGCTAAGAGCTGGATAATTTCAATACTACACACGTATCGACGATGAAAAATCTAATCAGAAATCTCATACTAGTCCTCGCGGTCACTCCTCTTCTCATGCAATGCGCCACGCAAAACGAGGTTCGTGACCTGCAGTATCAACTTCGTGTCGTCAATAAGAAGCTTGAGGATATGAAGGCCAATACTGTCGGTACACTGCAGAAACGCCAAGCTGATTCTACCGGCCAGATGAGTCAACTCGAGGAAGAAGTCATGACCCTGAAAAGTCAACTCGAAGAGACAAATCATCTCAATAACAGCCTAAAGGAAAAAAACACCGAGTTGGAAACCGCCTTCAACTCCTATACACAGCAGGAAGCAACGAAACGTGAGGAAGAACTGCGCCGTATAGATGAAGAACAAAAAGCCAAAGAAGAAAAACTGGCAGAGCTTTCCGAAAAGCTTAAAGCCCAACAGGAAAGTGTCAAGGCAATCCAGGAGGGCCGGGTTCGTGAAGCGGAACGTCGAGCGCGGGAAGCAAAACTGGCTGCAGATAAGGCCAAAGCCAAGAGCCAGTCGGCAAGCAGTACTCTGATACCTGGCAGCGCAAGTGTTGTCAAGATAGGGGCCACCCAGCAGAAAAAGATTGTCTCTGGCGAGACCACTCCTTCAGAGACTGTACCTACTCCAGAACAACCGACAGCATCTGCCCAGCCAGCAGCCAAAGCGACTGCCAGCGCTCTTCCCGCAGCGGCTCAAAACACCCAGAATAACGACACAGCTTCGCCTGTTGCCACTCCTCCTGCCCCGGAGCCCTCACTTTCAGCACCAGCTGGTGGCCTGGCAGAAGCAAAAAATCTTTACAGCAGCGGCAAATACCAACAGGCCTTCACCTTGTATGAACAATATGTCCGAGATAATGCAACAGGAAGTGAGGCGATTGACGCACGATATATGATGGGCGAGTGCCTCTTCCAACAGAAAGAATACGATCAAGCAATTCTTCAGTATCAGAAGATAATTGCCCAACAGGCCAAACATCCTAAAGCGGCTTCAGCTATGCTCCGCCAGGCAATGGCCTTTGAAAAACTCTCGGACAATGAAACAGCCAAGATAATCTATCAGAAGATCATCTCAAGCTACGGATCATCACCAGAAGCTGCCCAGGCCCAGGAACAGCTAAATAAAAAGTAGCCTGGAAGGAGCGTGTTGAAACTTCGTCTCGACGAATTGCTGGTCCAGAGAAAACTCGCGCCAGACAGGGAAAAAGCCCGCGCTCTCATTGGGGCGGGCGAAGTGTTTGTCAATGAAAGCAGAATTGAGAAGGCGGGACACCTCTGCAACGATGCAGTCGTTATCCGACTGAAAGAACACAGCCCGTATGTTTCAAGGGGCGGACTCAAGCTTGCAAAGGGTCTGCAGTTTTTTAACATTGACCCGACAGGTATGATCTGCCTCGATGTGGGGGCATCAACAGGCGGATTCACCGATTGTCTTCTCCAGCACGGTGCCCGAAAAGTCTATGCTATAGATGTGGCATATGGCCAGCTTGACTGGAAAATCCGACAAAACCCGGCTGTCATTGTTATCGAACGATTCAATGCCAGACGTATCACACCCGAGTTATTCAGTGAACCGATTGATTTAGCGGTGATGGATGCTTCTTTTATCTCAATCACTAAACTCATCCCACCTCTCATCCCTCTGTTCCATGACCGTTTTTTCCTTCTTGCCCTGATAAAGCCTCAGTTTGAAGTAGCGCGATCGAAGGTTGGCAAGGGAGGTGTTGTGACTGATACAGAGCTTCACGAAGAAGCAATCCAAAGTGTGGTGGAATTTGCACTGACCCTTGGTCTTCGCTCTTTGGGAACTGTGGTTTCACCAATTCTCGGACCAAAAGGAAACAAGGAATTTATCCTCTACCTGTCCTCTTGAAAGAAATCTCGACCAAGGCCCTAATGCAACCAGGAGTTGCAGATCATTTCAGCAACGAATTTTCTCTTTTTCCGCCATTTTTCCTCTCAGAATACGGCAAAACTCTTCATAACCGAGTTGTGTATTTATGCCGGGGCATGATTCGGCAATAATCCAATAGTTTGTTTCATCGTCCAGTATTGATGGGTGTAGTGGCCATTGTCCACAGCGCCAGGGACGACCTTTATGTACAATGCATCCTTCATCATAGAAGATACAGTGGCCATTCACAGTCTTCATCTGTACGCAGTTTCCAGTAATCCTCCAGTATTGGCTGACGATTTCTTCGTTGCTTAACCCGAGAGCTTTTTTCATCCGCTGCTGATCATCTTCATCCAATGAGACAGTTGTTTCCCCCTGACAACAAAATCCACAACGCTGACAATTAAATAATTCTTCTGTGTCCATATGAATAATTTATACAATTTGGGGTGAAAAAATCTGGCAGGAAATCAATACTCAAGCATAGCCAGTATAATCACCAAATGTCGCTATATCTATACCGAACTGCATGGCGGCTGCTTTCCATTTAAACTCGTCTGCAGTATCAAAAATTATATGATCACTGGCAGGAACGGTCAACCAACCATCAGCGACCAATTCCTGTTCAAGCTGCCCCGGTCCCCAGCCGGTATACCCAAGAATAAAGAGATATTTCTCCGGTCCCCGTCCTCGGGCTATATCCTCAAGAACTTTGGTCTCCCGGGAAAGCGACAGTGTGGAACTGATTTCCAGCCTGTAATCGGTCTGGTAGTCCGATTGATACAGGATGAAAGCAGACTCGAGTTCAACCGGACCGCCGATATATACCGGCGGAAAAACCTTGGCCGGAATTGGCAAATGCGCCCCTTTGAGTATCTCGGTCATGCTGAAAACCGGATTAGGCTTATTGATCGCCACCCCCATGGCTCCTTCATGACTGTGGGCACAGATAATGATCACCTGCTCTTCAAAACGGGGATCGGGCATTCTGGGCGTAGAGATCAGGAACGATCCAGTCAGGGTATCTATTATTGGAGCGCGTTGCGGAGCCATCATATTCCCCCATAAAAGAAATTCAGCAGAAAAGCTCGGGGACCGGTGGATATCATGCAGGTCATTTATTATGGTATACTATCAGACAGCGCTCAGGCTCGTCAAGTCTGCCAGCAATGGCTTCATGGGGAATGTAAGCATCATCATTTCATCATAGGACCAAATCGGCGTGAATTCTTTGTCTATGCGCCGAAAATGCCCATGACAAATATATCTCTTTAACATACAATCAGACTATACCCTCTACGATCATCATCTCATCTCCTCTTCCACTTTAACAGAGTTAACGAAATACTTATGCGGACAAGCGAACAGCTCGAGAAAATCATTCACTCTTCCCATCACGATCCATTCCAGGTCCTTGGTGTACATTTCTCAGGAAAAAATGCTGAAACTGCCACTCTAAGAACCTTTCAACCCCACGCCCGCAAGGTGGATCTTCTGATTGATGAAAAACGATTTCCGATGACCAGAATTCGTGAAGAAGGTGTGTTTGAAATTATTCTTGACCGATCGACTCTCGCTGACCCTTCGCTTGAACCCTATACATATCAGTATGATATACTCTATCACAGTGGAGCAGTGCAAACTATCAATGATCCGTACAGGTTTCTCCCTCAACTAGATGAAGTGGACAGATATTTATTCAATTTCGGGACAAATTACAAACTGTACGAACATATGGGCAGTCATCTGACCGTACAGAATAATGTCACCGGGACAGTATTCCGGGTTTGGGCCCCTAATGCCCTGAGTGTTTCTCTTCTGGGAAATTTCAATGGCTGGGATGGTCGGGTCCACCCGATGCGGTCTCTTGGCAGTTCAGGAATATGGGAACTCTTTCTGCCCAGCATTGGTGAAAATGAACTGTATAAATTCCAGATACAAACGAGCAGGGGGGAGCGTCTGGAAAAATCCGATCCTTTCCAGTTCTATGGTGAGATCCGGCCCAAGACCGCTTCCATCATCAGAAACCTGAATCGCTATGAGTGGCACGACGACAGCTGGCAATCGCGCAAAAAATCGACTCCACCCTATGGTCACCCCCTGTCGATCTATGAGGTGCATCCCGGTTCCTGGAAACGTGATCCTGCAGAACCAGAGCGTTTTCTCACTTTTAAGGAACTCGCAGATTCACTCATCCCCTATGTGAAAAAGTTGGGATTCACCCATATCGAGCTCATGCCGGTGATGGAGCACCCACTTGATGAGTCATGGGGCTACCAGGTAACCGGGCCATTCAGCATCACCAGCCGGTATGGAATTCCTGAAGACTTCATGTACTTCGTAGACCAGTGTCACCAGAACGAAATCGGCGTCATTTTAGATTGGGTGCCAGCCCATTTTCCCAAGGATAGCCACAGCTTGGGACGATTTGACGGCACAGCCCTCTTTGAACATGAGGACGCACGCCTTGGCTCTCATCCAGAATGGGGGACGTTCATTTACAATTACGGACGTAAGGAAATCAGCAATTATCTTATAGCCAACGCCCTGTTTTGGTTGGATAAATACCATATTGACGGTCTCCGGGTAGACGCAGTTGCCTCCATGCTCTATCTCGATTACTCCCGCAAGGACGGAGAATGGCTGCCCAACTGTTATGGCGGCAGGGAAAATCTTGAGGCGATCGAGTTTCTCCGACACGCCAATTCCATCGTCTATGACTTCTTTCCCAACACCCTGATGATCGCCGAGGAGTCAACCAGTTTTTACGGCGTCTCCAAACCTGCAGGTCAGGGCGGCCTGGGCTTTGGGTTCAAATGGAATATGGGCTGGATGAACGATATCTTGAGCTATTTCTCGAAAGATCCCCTGTTTCGGAAATATCACCATAATGCCCTGACATTTTCAATAATGTATGCCTTCTCCGAAAACTTCATCCTGCCCATATCCCATGATGAGGTAGTCCATGGCAAACGATCGCTTCTGGATAAAATGCCCGGAGACCTGTGGCAGAAGTTTGCCAACATGCGTCTCTTTCTCTTGGCTATGTGGATGCATCCCGGCAAAAAACTCCTTTTTATGGGATGTGAATTTGGTCAGTGGACCGAGTGGTACTGCAAGCAGAGCCTTGATTGGCATCTTCTTGAAGACAACGAGATGCACCAGAAAATGCTTATCTTTGTTGAGGCAATCAACAGACTCTATCGGGGAAATCCCTCTCTGTGGCAACAGGATTTTTCCTTCGAAGGATTTCGCTGGCTTGATCTGGAAGATCGGAATAATTCCATAATTTCTTTTGTCCGATACGCTAAAGACCGGGATGACCATCTCGTTTGCATATTCAATTTCACCCCCCAGACTTTTTATGAGTACACGATCGGTCTCCCTACGGGGAAAAAATACAAAGAAATTTTCTGTTCGGATTACCAGATATACGGTGGAAGCGATGCCAGCGAGATGAAAACCTATACATCGCAGGCAAAGCCTTATGCCCAGGCCGATTTTAGCACAACCATGAGAATCCCTCCTCTGGCTGGGGTTATCTTGCAACCCGTCAACGATTAATACAATATTTCTTCTTCATAGGAGTCTAAACAGGTATGACGTCACTTCCAACCCAACTACCGGGCGATCGAATTAAAAAGGCAATTACAGCCTTTTGTGAACTTCAAGCTGACAATCCAGACCAGGACCGGAGGGTACACTTGGAGAAAGTGGAAAGGCAATTTGACCTGACTCCGCTGGAATGCGAATTCCTCAATCGACAACTGCTTGAGAATTCGAAGTGTTCTCAGCGGGAAGAATAGACAGAACTCGCCGCACAATACATTATTTGGCAAAGAACGTGAGTTTCTCGAAAAGATACTTTGAGCGGTTCTTCGCGGGATGAGAGTTCAGATCGAATGAGAAAGGAGAATGAGCATGGACGCCTATCAACAGATCATTGCAACCATTGCCCTGATGATGGGGACGGCCTGGGCAAGCGGCATAAACCTCTATGCAACAATTGCGATGCTGGGGATCCTTGGCACCACCGGCAATATCATCCTGCCAGAGCAGCTTATGATTCTGCAGGATCCTCTTATTATCGTCTCAGCCAGTCTCATGTACTGCGTGGAATTTTTTGCCGACAAAACGCCGGGGGTGGACACGGGTTGGGATGCGATACATTCATTTATCAGGATTCCAGCCGGAGTCATGCTTGCCGCCGGAAGCGTCGGTGAGGTAACCCCCGCCCTTGCCATAGCAGCTGGCATCCTCGGTGGGACAGTATCGGCTACAAGCCACATGATCAAAGCCGGTTCACGCGTTCTTATCAATACCTCACCTGAACCATTCTCCAACTGGCTTGCCTCCTTCAGCGAAGATATCGCGGTGATTGGAGGATTGTGGCTGGCCCTGCATTCTCCTGTTCTCTTTCTCTGTCTCTTTGCAATTTTCATTCTTCTGGCGGCCTGGGTCTTACCAAAACTCTGGATGGGCATCAAAATAGTTTTCAAAAAACTCAGCTGTCTTTTCAGCAGAACGTCTCTCGCTTCCGCAGGACCACACAACGATAGAGGACCAGAGGCACAAGCTGACTCCCAGCTTCAGGTCCGGGATATTCTGCCCTCCCCCTCACCATCGGCAGACCATCCAGCTGAAGAAACAGCGAAAGGACACCGTACCTGATCAAGCACGGACGAGATTTTTTACGTCCCCCATCAATTTTCGATAGAGGCTCTCTGTCTGTTCGCACATCGCCTTCGTGGTAAAGCACTCTCTTACTCTGGCTTGCCCCGCTTTTCCGTAGGCAGCAAGTTGCACGCTACCTCCGAAAAGCGCCTGATCAATGGCTTTTGCCATATCTTCCGGATCGGAAGGTCTGACCAGCCAACCGGTCTGCCGTTCGAGAACTGTTTCAAGACTGCCGCCATGGGCCGTGGCAATAACAGGCTTTCCCATAGCCATGGCTTCGGCGGTTGTTCTACCAAAGGCCTCGGGTTCACTGGAAGAGGCTGAAAGGACAATGTCTGCAAGCAGATAAGCGGCGGGCATATCAGCGCAGTGGCCAACCATTTTGACCCTCCCAGCAAGGTCATACTGATCGATCATACGCCGTAGCTCACTGACAAACCCCGGGTTTTCACCAGTGTCTCCCACAAGGACCGCCTGAAATGCGGAATTTTTCAGGAGGCTGAGACTCTTGAGAAAAACATCCTGCCCTTTCAAGCGTGTAATGCGTCCAGGCAGCATCAACAAGGGAGTTTCGTCGTTGACCTGCCATTGCCGGCGCAATTTCTCAACTCGCACTGCTGGGACATTTTCAGGGCTGAACAGATCAATATCAACTCCCCTGAAAATCAGAGTTATCTCATCACGCTTTTTATAAACATCCTGAATGTGTTTCTTGATGCTTTGGGATACCGCGATGATCCCATCACCTTTCGTCATGATGGCACTGTAGTAATTCACCGAGTAAAATCCATGAAAGGTTGTTACCAGAAGGGGTCTTTTGCCTTTTGGCAGGCTTATCCAGGCCAGATAGCCGACCCAGGCTGGCATGCGGGAACGGAGATGTAAAACATCCACCTCCTCTTTTTGCAGCAGACGACGCAGAGGCAGGATATAACTGAGGCATACCGGTGATTTGCTGCCAACATTCCAGGGAACATGCCTGCTCCCTTCCCGTATTAATTGGCCAACGAGACGACCCCCAGCTGAGATAACGAGCGAGCGGTGACCGTTCGCGGCCAGGTATTTACCAAGTTCAAGGGTGCCTCGCTCAACACCTCCGCCCTCCAGGTCTGGGAGCATCTGGACAACCGTCAGGCTTCTGTGGGTTCTCTTTGCCTCTTTTTCAGCAACAAGTTTTTCATACAGGGCAACAGTCTTCCTGCACATCAGCGATGCGGTGAAATTCTCCTGCACCCAGGACTGGGCCTGCTCTCCAACCTTTTTCAGCCTTTCCTGATCGGGCAAGATGCTCTTCAAGATCTCGGCCATAGCCTTTGGATTTGCCGGTTCGACCAACCACCCGGTAACGCCATCGACTACTGTTTCAAGGCTGCCGCCATGTGATGTTGCGAGAACCGGCTTCGCCATGGCCATCGCCTCGATCGCCACTTTGCCAAAAGCTTCGGGTTGACTTGATGAGGCAGAAACAACCAAATCAGCAAGCAACAGCGCGGCTGGCATATCCGTACAATGACCAACAAGTTTCACCTTTTTCCCAAAACCGAAGGCGTTGATCTTCTCCTGCAATTTTTTGGTATATGCTGGATTTTCTTCAGTGTCGCCAACACATAAGGCAATGAATGGCTCATCCTTCATCAGCGCCAGACTGTCGATAAAAACTTCCTGTCCCTTCCAGTGGGTTAATCTTCCTGGAAGAAGAATGACAGGGCATCCGCAACCGGCAAGCTGCCACTTTTCCCTTAGGACATCAACCCTCGTTGCCGCAACTGCTGCCGGATTAAAGGCATCGATCTCAAAGCCGCCATGGATCAGTTCTATTTTTTCCGGATCAACAGAATAATTCGAAAGGATATGATCGCGGATGGTTTTCGAGACAGCAACTACCCGGTCCCCTTTGGTCATTATTGTGGAATACTTGTTAACCGAGTAGAAACCGTGGAACGTGGTGATGAGGGCGGGACGTTGAGAAGATGGAATCATCTTCCATGCCAGGTACCCTATCCAACCGGGAAGCCGGGACCTGAGATGGACGACATCGACATTCTCGGTTTGCAGAAAATGGTGAAACTTTTTTATATATTGAAGACATCTCGCACTCTTCTCACCTATATACTGCCAGTGGACGTGCTCGCATCCGGCCCGTTCCAGTTGAGGAACCAACCTGCCTCCTCCAGAAATGACAATGGAGCGGTGACCGTTTTGGGCGAGATATATTGCCAGATCGAGGGTTTCTCCCTCGACACCGCCTTCTTCCAATTCCGGGAGGATCTGTACGACTGTCAGCTTTTTGGAGGCCATCTCTTCAGGATTTCTTCTGCGCAACGTTTGGCTTCATTCAGAGGTTCCCTCTTCTGCCACGGCTCTCTTCCAGAAAGCCAGAAAGAATAAGAAACAACCATTGATTCTTGGCGTAAGTAGTCTTCGCTGCGTCTGAATTTATTACTCTTTTGTCTCCATCTGATCGGTAATATGCCAACCCTGCATCCGGCAGACAGTGCTTCATAGATCATCGACATCGAATCTGCTGTAACCCATACTTTGTCACATTCGTCATACTTTTCTTCAATCCAGCCGGAAGAAGTGTCTTCATAATGAAAAAATTGCAGATGAGCATGTTCACCGGCAAGAATGTCAAATCGCCGGACAGTGTCTGCGGGTGTGCGAGGAGAAGACGACAACGTCCATCGAATCTCCGGCTCCCTCGTAAGAATCTGTCTGACATAGCCCTCAAGGACTTCGGGATCCCAATAATGACTCTTCGAATCCACTCCACCAATGAGGATGAGTCCTTGCCGAGAATTTTTTTCCCTCGAAACCCTTGCGCAATTGGGTGGTCCAACCGTCAGGACTACATTCTTGCCGGCAGCAATTCCATCATGTTTCGGAGCAAAAATGAGATCGAATCTATCTCTCAGAAGAGTACTCGGTGTCATACATGTCACGACGGGCATCCCGGTCATCTGTTTTGCCCGCAAGAGAAAAAGATGCGTGCGGGACCCCGTCCCCATAAGGAGGTCTGCCTCAGGATACCTCGGTTCGTCTCCGATCGGTAGTGAGAGAAGAATCTGTAAATAACTTTTGATGTCGCTCCAAAGGCTTTTGTGCGGCACCTGAATTTCGGTTACCTCAATTTCGACAGCTTTACCAAGGGCAGCAAGTATCCCTCTGGTCTGCTTTTCATGCCCGGGTCGTCCATCAAAAAAGGCAATTATCCGCAACCGTTGCTGCTTTGAATTAACCATGGCTGTTGCAGAGAGAAATTCATTTTGTGAATTTTCAATTAATTATCGACAAATATCTGAGAACACCTTTTGAAATTCTCAGACATTTTCCATAGGAGACAGTAGCAGACGCTGTAGCATGTTCCTCAGCGATTGGGCGGCGGTTGACCTGGCGGAGGCGGCTTGCGCACCCCTCCTCCAGCCAGTTTGACGATTATCTGATTTGATTTTTGCAGTCTGGCGGTCATCGTTTTAAAGAGATGACTGGAAACATCTGGATATTTTTCAATAATCTCATCAATCTTATCTCCAGGATAGCGCTTGATGGTAGAGCGCCCCTGCGATACTATTGTGGCGGTTCGCTGTTCTCCCGAGATCGACGCCATCTCTCCGAAGTATTCTCCGGGCTCAGTTAATTCGGCTATTTTTTTGCCACCCTTGATGACAGAGAGCGCCCCCCGGATGAGTTTGAAAAAATCGATATCGGTATTGCCTTCTCTGATGATCTGGTCACCATCTTCATAGCTCTCGACATCAGGATTGACGAGGTAGGCAGGCAGGCTGTCCTTGTGGGCCACCGTCCGTCGCAGCGTCTCCTCGACACTGGTGATACCATCGCGCACCTTCTGGATAGCGGCTTGGCGCAGGGGCGTCATGCCTTCCTGAATGGCAATTTTCCGCAGTTGGTCTTCCGGCACCTCGGCACTTACAGCTTTAGCCACCTCGTCGGTCATTTCCAGCAATTCAAAGAAACCGACTCGGCCTTTATACCCCAACCCATTACACTCTGGACATCCTGCCGGACCATAAGTGATGACCGTGTCAACCTCGTCTTCACGAAAACCAACCTTCAGCAACTCTTCCGGGTCATGCTTTACGACCTTCTTGCAACTCTGACAGAGTTTTCGACCAAGACGCTGGGACAACACCATAGTGACGGATGAGGCAAGCATATAGGAGGGAATGCCGATATCCATCAGACGGCTGATGGTGGCGGCACTGTCGTTGGTATGCAGGGTGGAAAAAACCAGATGGCCTGTCATCGCAGCTTTTATAGCAATTTCGGCTGTCTCCATATCCCGGATCTCACCCACCATGATGATATCAGGATCCTGGCGGAGAAATGCTTTCAGAGCTGCGGCAAAGGTCATGCCCACCTCGGTATGGACATTGACCTGATTGATACCCTTGAAATTGAACTCGACCGGATCTTCGGCCGTCAGAATCTTGATGTCTTCGTCATTCATCGAGTTCAGGGCGGAGTACAGGGTAACCGTCTTTCCCGAACCTGTCGGTCCGGTAACGAGCAGCAACCCCTGCGGTCTTTTGAGACAGCGTTTAAGCATCTCAAAGGTCTTTTCTTCAAAGCCGAGTTTTGTCAGATCTACGTTCAGAGAGCTTTTATCGAGGATACGCAGGACGACAGACTCGCCGTAGAGGGTCGGCAGCGAAGAAACCCGGAAATCGACGGAGCGGTTACGGCCCATACGCATCTTGATACGGCCGTCCTGTGGAACACGGCGCTCGGTAATATCCAGACCGGAGAGAATTTTCAGGCGGGCGACAAGAGCATTCTTAATAGTCATCGGCAGATTCATGGCTTTGAACAACGAGCCATCTTTACGATATCTCACCTGCATGTTCTTTTCGTATGGCTCAACGTGAATATCTGACACGCCCGATTGCACCGCCTTTATCAGGATACCATTGACCAGTTTGATGATTGGTGCATCAGATGCGGCAAACTGATCGAGGTTGTCATCGCCATCAGCGGTATCGATTTCAAAATCATCAGCCGCCTCAGCAAGAATGGAGCCGAAGTCATCCACCTCGGTAACAGGCACATCATCGTGGGTTTCTTCTTTAAAGGCCAGCAATTCACGGGCTTCATCGTCGCTGATGCCGTAATATTTCTTATAGGCATCAACGATATCCTTTTCGGTCGAAACGCAGACTGAAAGCTCCTTGTTCAGGGCGTTCTGCAGATCCTCCACGGCCATGGAGTCGGTTGGCTCGACCATGGTAATCTGCAGGGTATTCCCGGCCATTCTGAGGGGAAAGGCCATATAGGACTTGGCGGTTTCATAAGGAAGCAGTTTGAGGGCATCTTTTGAAGGCGGCTCATTCTGGATGACAACAGGAGGATAGTTGTGCTGCCTGCTGAGGAAATTGATGACGGTATTCTCATCAATATACTCAAGCTGCCGAAGAATAGAGCTGAGACGACCGCCGTTTTTCTGCAGTTCTTTTTTGGCGGTTTCAAGCTGTGACGGAGTTATGTATCCAGCTTTACTTAAGAGTTCGCCTATTTTCAGCTTACCGGCCCCGGATTGGTCCTTAACAGTTTTCTTCATCGAGGAAGCGCCTCGACTCGCTGTGCTTGCTAACGCAGCCATATGTACTCAGGAAAGAAAAGATTTAAACTTTTGAGAATCAATTACTGGTGTCAGAGGTTATCATTCATATGATACTCTTTTATCGTGCAAAATCAAACAGCTTTATTGTTTACTAGGGGCACATCCTGCGGCAGGGAAATTAAGGCAGCAAAAAACGAGATATCTTCCTGATCTCCCTTCAAGGGACGCCAGGAAGATACTTTATAAACAGTAAAAACAGGAGCTTAGAGTAGTGGATATCTTCTTTTGAGTTCACTGGCAAAGGGTATCATGATTTCACGCATTGAGGGTTCTGCCGCCTGTGAGGTTCGCAACGCTATAACATGCTTCCATTCCACAAGATTGCAGTACATGACTATCTCGGTTTTGCATGAATTAGGCAGGACGGTTCTGGCCGCCTGTGGGGTTGATGTTTCCAGCAATTGCAGATACAACCTCTCAGTGTCCTCCATTGCCTGCTGCCAGAGGCTGTATTCGACGGTGCCCTTTTCGTAGAACATGGGCTTGATGAAAGTAATTTGATTACCGAATTTATCCTGACTATACCGGCAGTAACGCTGACTTTCCTGGAGGAAGGAACAAGGCCGGTGCCGCACCAGCTCATGGGTGACAGCCCTGTTGACAATGAACTTGACACCGAGATAGCGGTGTCTGAAGAGGAGTTCCGGCGGCATTGATTCGACCTCGGCCAGGCTCACTTTCCGCACCGCGATTTCAGCATCAGGCGGCATAGCCCTCCCAGAGTCGAACACTCCTTCGAATAAATAGGGTGTTCTCCCTGCCAGCACCAAGAGCATATCATTGATCAGCTGATTGCCGGGGTTCTGGCTATACATCTCACGAAATGCCCGGATGGAGCCTGTCAACAGGAACCCGGAAGCTCCAGGGTTGATAATGAGATACTTCGGCTGACAGGCGTACAGTTCAAAAAGCCGTTCCTGACTGCACGATACCTCAAGGGTAGCCACAGCCATCTCGAGCACGGAATTATGACCGTGTACGGCAATTTTCCTGACAAAAGGGACAGCCGAATCTTCCGTTATCTTATCTTCACTCTTATAACATATCCGCCCGCAAGCCTCGAGGCGCACAGCAAGAGACGACCGATCGAGATCGTCCTGAATTTCAAACGAAGGATCGACTATTCTCATCTTCTCAGTTTCCTTTCCAGAAGGGTGACATTTGCCGCAGAGAAGCGATAATTTCAGGCATTTTAGCGAGCACGAAATCCACTTCTTCTTCGGTGTTGTAGATGCTGAGAGAAAAACGGATCGAGCCGTGAGCAGCAGTGAACGGCACCCCCATGGCTCTCAGAACATGGGATGGCTCAAGTGAGCCGGAAGTGCAGGCGGAGCCGGAAGAGGCACAGATATTATAGCGATTCATGTGCAGCAGAATAGCCTCCCCTTCCACATATTCAAAGCTGATGTTACAAGTATTTGGCAGCCTGTCGATCTTATGGCCATTAAGCATGGACTGGGGAATAGTTGCTAGCAAACCCTCTTCCAGCCGGTCTCGCAGGGCCTTCACCCGGGTATTTTCCTCCGCCATTTTTT
>JAIFKM010000011.1 GCA_020049575.1 Desulfobulbaceae bacterium | reverse complement strand
CAACGGATGTAACCGGTATTGTAACCCTCCCCGAGGGTATTGAGATGGTTATGCCAGGGGATAATGTGTCGGTAGTGGCCGAATTGATCACACCGATTGCCATGGATTCCGGTCTTCGCTTTGCCATTCGCGAAGGTGGCCGGACAGTTGGAGCCGGCGTAATCAGCGAGATCCTGGCTTAAACTAGATTGCTCACTCATGTATCACCCTGCCCATTTCTAGGCCAGGGTGATTTTTTTGTATAGGAAACACTATGAGAGATATAATTACCCTTGCATGTGGTACTTGCAAACGTAGAAATTACACTACGACAAAAAATAAAAAAAATACTCCCAACAAGCTTGAATTTAAAAAGTACTGTCCTTTTTGCAGAGTCCACACACCGCATAAAGAAACCAAGTAATTCTCAAGGCCAGTAGCTCTAATGGTAGAGCACCGGACTCCAAATCCGGGGGTTGGGGGTTCGAGTCCCTCCTGGCCTGCCAGAATAAGGCGGAATTAGAAAAAATTTTGTTGCGGAGTAAGCTTCTTCCTCGAAGCGAAAAGCTGAATGACAGATAGGTCGTGTGTATGACAAATAAGGCTAAGGAAAAGCGAACTGGAATTGAGATTTCAGAAGCGCCATCACCATACTCTCCAACTCAAATTAAGAATTTCTTTAATGAGGTGAAGATTGAGTTTGGTAAAATTGTCTGGCCGGATAAAAAAATGACAATAGGCCTTGCTGGAATTGTAGTGGTTATGACAGTTGTCATATCAATGTATCTTGGTGCAATTGATCTTGTTATTGGAAAAATGGTAAGTGGATTTTTACGCTGAGACAAGGATCTTGTCAATCTCAAAGAGAAAATTGCATTGAAGTGCAAAGCAGTCCTATTTCTGGCATAGCTGAGACTCATGGAAAAAAAATGGTATATATTGCAAGTCCATTCTGGATTTGAAGAGAAAGTAAAAGCGACTTTAGAGGAAAGAATCCGAAAAGAAGGTCTAGAAGAATATTTTGGTGGATTTTTGATTCCGACCGAGCAGGTCGTGGAGATGATCAAAGGGTCGCGCAAAACATCTTCAAGGAGGTTTTTCCCCGGATATATGCTGGTAAGCATGGTCCTCAATGATAGAACCTGGCATACGATACATGAAAACATGCCGAGAGTTGTTGGTTTTGTTGGCGATGATCGTTCACCTGCTCCACTATCAGATGAAGATGCTGCTAAAATTATCGGTAGAATCCAAGATGGGTCTGAGAGGCCAAGACCTAAGGTTATATTTGACATAGGTGAAGTTGTCAGGGTTACCGACGGACCATTTGCTAACTTTCAGGGCGTTGTTGACGAAGTATTCCCAGAAAAAGGGCGGGTGCGGGTGATGGTCTCGATATTTGGTAGAGAAACGCCCGTGGAACTAGAATTTGTTCAAGTATCAAATACATAACATAGATTCAGCGTCTAATTGATATTTTTTATTTCAATGGCTCTTGTTATAATAAGATAAAAATTCAGGCAGCTGAAAACTATTAAAGAAAAAGTAAGTACGTTGGAGTTAAACAATGGCTAAAAAAATTACCGCATATGTCAAACTGCAGATTCCTGCAGGTAAAGCAAATCCTTCTCCTCCCGTCGGTCCAGCTCTGGGACAGCAGGGTGTCAATATCATGGAGTTCTGCAAGGCGTTCAATGCAAAAACTCAATCGTTAGGCGACACAATTGTTCCCGTTGTCATTACTGTATATCAGGATAGATCGTTTACTTTTATAACTAAAACACCGCCGGCTTCAATTCTTCTTAAAAAGGCTGCTGGTTTGCAGCGTGGATCAAGCAATCCTAAGAGAGAACGTGTTGCTGAATTGAGCCGCGAAAAGATAAAAGAAATTGCTGAAACCAAGATGCCCGATCTCAATGCCTATGATGTCGCAAGTGCAATGAAAATTATTGAGGGCACGGCCAGAAGTGTTGGAATTACGATTGTAGATTAACCCTTATCAGACTGCTGAACGAGGCAGAGTATATCGCTTCGTCTAAAGTAGGAGGCTAACATGCCGAAACACGGAAAAAAACATAGAAATTCACTTGCAGGGATTGACAGAGCAACACTTCATAGCCTTGAAGAAGGAATAAAATTTGCTCTTAATTCTTCGTATGCCAAATTTGATGAGACATTCGATATTGCCATGAAACTGGGTGTCGACCCAAGACATGCTGATCAGATGATTCGTTCGTCTGTAGTTCTTCCCCATGGTACAGGAAAAGTAACACGAGTTCTGGTTTTTGCCAAAGGCCCGAAAGAAGCGGAAGCGCTCGAGGCAGGGGCTGACTATGTCGGCGCCGATGATCTTGTGCAGAAAATCCAAGGTGGTTGGCTTGATTTTGATAAGACCGTTGCTACTCCTGACATGATGGGTACAGTGGGTAAAATTGGCAGAATCCTTGGACCAAGAAACCTAATGCCTAATGCAAAACTTGGTACTGTGACTTTTGATGTGGCTAATATCGTAAAAGATATTAAAAGCGGAAAAGTTGATTTCAAAGTCGACAAGGCCGGAATTATTCACGCAGGACTTGGTAAGGCTTCTTTTGGTACTGAAAAACTGTTTGCGAATATTCTTACTTTTGTTGAAAAGATCATTCAATTGAAACCATCTACAAGTAAAGGTATTTATCTGCGATCAGTAACTATTTCCACTACAATGGGACCAGGTGTAAAAATAGATCCTCTCAATGTACGAAGCTTAGTAAAATAATATTTTCAAGGATGCCCTCATCGTAAAGATGAGTAAGGTGTCTTCAGTCGAAGACAGCGGGGACAAAAGTTTAATTGTGCAGAATGCACGTCCTGCCGAGACAGATGGTAAATAGACGAATGAATGATAATTGCAATATTATTATATGTTGTATTGATTAGATTGTTTACCTCTATAAAACTTTGAACCTGCTGCTTTGAAAACCCTTAATCTCTCAACCTATTTAGGAGGGTTACTTTGAATCGTGATGAAAAATCAGTAATAGTCTCAGAATTGAATGATTCCTTCAACCGCGCCAAGTTTGCGGTTGTTGCTGACTATTGCGGTTTAAAAGTATCGGAGTTGCAAAAAATTCGAATTGAATTACGAAACTGTGACTCAGAGATTCGCATTGCCAAAAATACTCTTTTGAAAAGAGCTGTTGCTGAAACTGGAAGCGCTGCCTTGAGTGAAGATTTTTCTGGTACAACTGCGGTGATCATTGCATATGCTGATCCGGTCCAACCGGCAAAGGTGGTTGCAAAATTTGCTGATGAGCATGAGAAATTTAAAATCAGGTCTGCAACCTTTGAAGGTGAAAAACTAAGTGTTGACGGACTGATTGCTCTTTCAAAATTGCCGTCCAAGGAAATTCTGCTTGGTCAATTGCTGTCAGTCATGAATGCAGTTCCGACCGGTCTCGTTCGAGTTCTCTCAGGTGTGCCACGAACCTTCCTTTATGGGTTGCAGGCCATCAAAGATCAGAAAGAACAGGCAGATAATTAAAAGGTTCTCTTGCAAAATGATGCAGGAACAAAAAAAATATCTAACATAATTGAGGTATATTACAATGGCCGTAACTAAAGAAGATGTTGTTGAATTCATCGCCAATATGTCTGTTCTCGAACTCTCTGTTCTGATTAAGGAACTGGAAGAGAAATTCGGTGTCTCTGCAGCTGCCCCAGTCGCAGTTGCTGCAGCCGGTCCCGTAGCTGCTGAAGCCGTTGTTGAAGAGAAAACTGAATTCGATGTTATTCTTGCATCTGCTGGTGATCAGAAGATTAAAGTAATTAAAGAAGTGCGCGCTATAACTGGTCTTGGCCTTAAAGAGGCTAAAGAACTTGTCGAAGGTGCACCTCAGCCAGTTAAAGAAGGCGTAACCAAAGATGAAGCAGCTGCTATGAAAGCTCAGATTGAAGCAGTTGGTGGAGTCGTCGAGGTCAAATAACATTGAACTCACAACGTTATTTCCGCAAAGGAAGTAACTTAAGTACATAATGACACGCTACTGGCTCAGCCATGTAGCGTGTCGCGTTTCATGAAGCAAGAAGAGTAGTCCAAAAAAAGGATAATAATATCAAAATATTGAGTGTGATATTGTTGTCTTGTTTTCTCACGGCGAAATCAATCGAAAAGGACATACTATGCTTGTAAACGATGTTGATTCTTCTTGGAACCATCCTATTTCATCAATGATATTCCCCGTTTTTAAATACTCTCCTGTGACGTGTTCTTTACCACATACCGCCCCTATTTTTAGTTTTATTAGCTAGTTGGATCGTAGAACCCTTTCTGAAATGAGTAATTTTTATTATTCGTAACGATCTTACGGCAACCTCGAGGACAATTATGGAACGAGTTAGAAAAAAATTTGCCACGGCTGATTGTATCATTGAGCCGCCACATCTGATCTCCATGCAGCGGATATCCTATGAGAAGTTTCTTCAAATGGATTGTGATCCCGGTGAGCGTGAAGACTATGGTTTGCAGGCTATATTGAAGTCCGTCTTTCCCATAAAGGATTTTAATGGCCAGTGTTCTCTCGAGTTTGTCCGCTATAAATTTGGTGAGCCGAAATACACGGTTGAAGAATGCCAGCAGCGGGGAATGAGCTATGAGATTCCGTTGAAGATTGTCGTTCGTCTCATTACTTTTGACGTAGACGAGGAAACTGGAGTTCAATCCATTCGGGATATTAAAGAGCAGGAAGTATTTCTTGGATCGCTTCCGTTGATGACCGGAGACGGAGTTTTTGTAATTAATGGTACAGAACGTGTGATTGTCTCTCAATTACAGCGTTCGCCTGGTCTCTTTTACACTCATGACAATGGAAAAAGCCATGCGAGTGGAAAATTACTGTACTCTGCTCGAATAATTCCAGTAAGAGGGTCATGGATAGACCTCGAGTTTGATATCAAGGATATTCTCCACGTGCGAATAGATCGCCGCCGAAAATTTCCAGCTACGACTCTACTGAAGGCAATTGGTTATACTTCTGAAGAACTGCTGAGGAACTTCTATCCGATCAATACAATACGTCGTGAAGGGGCAGATTTTCTCTGTAGTTTCGATGAGGAAACCGCCAAAGGTCAAAGATTAGAGTTTGATTTGGTGAGTCCTGTCGATGGTGAGGTCCTCTCGAAGAAAGGCCGAAAGATTAGTTCGGCACTCTGTAAAAAAATTGAGTCTGCTGGTATCAAATTTCTGAAAATATCAAAAGAAGCCGTTATCACACGGGTTCTTGCTAAAGATGTTTTCGACCCGGAGTCAGGAGAACTTCTCGCTCTTTGCAATACAGAGCTTACAGAAACCCTTCTTGATACCCTTCAAGGTGTTGGAATTCATGAGTTTGAAACACTGATGATTGATGGTGTTAAGTATTCTGATTCATTTAGTAAAACGTTAGCACTCGACAAAGTCAGCAACACTGAAGAGGCCTTACTTGAAATTTACAGAAGGCTGCGACCTTCAAGTCCACCAACCCTTGAGGTTGCCCAGACTTTCTTCGATAATCTCTTTTTCAATCAGGATCTGTATGATCTCAGCGAAGTTGGTCGTTACAAGATTAACGCGAAGCTTGGGCTTGAAATAGATATTTCAAACAGGGCATTGACCAAAGAAGATATAATTTCATCAATTCGTTATCTTGTTCGCCTTAAAGATACCCAGGGCGGAGTTGATGATATTGATCATCTCGGCAATAGAAGGGTTCGCACCGTCGGTGAACTGGTTGAAAATCAGTACCGTATGGGATTAGTGCGCATGGAGAGGGCTATAAAAGAGCGGATGACCCTGCAGGATGTCGAAACACTCATGCCTCATGATCTTGTTAATCCCAAGCCGATTTCTGCTGCTATCAAAGAATTTTTTGGTACCAGCCAGTTATCGCAATTCATGGATCAGACCAATCCTCTTTCTGAGGTTACCCACAAGAGACGTTTGAGTGCTCTTGGACCGGGGGGGTTGTCGAGAGAAAGGGCGGGATTTGAGGTTCGCGACGTTCATCCTACGCATTATGGGCGTATTTGTCCTGTTGAGACACCTGAAGGCCCGAATATTGGGCTCATAGTCTCTCTTGCCACCTATGCCCGTATAAATCCATACGGATTTATTGAAACCCCTTATAGGAAAGTGAATGATCGCATAGTCCTCGATGAGGTGAAATATCTTAGTGCATTGCAGGAGCAGAAACATGTGATCGCTCCTGCTCTTATTGAAACAGATCAAGACAAAAGAATTATTCCCGATAATTTGATTGTCCGTGAAGATGGTGAGGTTCTCACCTCCACTGCTGATAAGGTGACCTATATGGATATTG
This sequence comes from Desulfobulbaceae bacterium, assembly GCA_020049575.1. Taxonomy (GTDB): domain Bacteria; phylum Desulfobacterota; class Desulfobulbia; order Desulfobulbales; family Desulfocapsaceae; genus Desulfoprunum. Next base: position 18,246 of record JAIFKM010000011.1, on the reverse strand, counting down.
CCCCGAATCAGCTCGTGAGCGTAGCAGCCTCTCTCATCCCGTTTCTTGAAAATGACGACGCGAACCGTGCTCTGATGGGATCGAACATGCAGCGACAGGCTGTTCCTCTCATGGTGACTGCCGCTCCGCTTGTCGGCACTGGAATGGAACGATACGTAGCTCAGGACTCTGGCGCCTGTCTCATGAGTGCAGATGAGGGAATCGTGGAGGAAGCTGACTCGAACCGAATTGTTGTCCGCTACGACCGACCGGAGTTGACGGATACGATACGGGTGTTGCTGTCTATCGTCTGGGTAAATATAAGAAATCAAATCAGAATACCTGTTTTACCCAGACGCCTTTGGTGGTTCCTGGTACCAGGGTGACGAAGGGGACTGTCCTTGCAGATGGCCCCTCGTGTGAAAAGGGTGAATTGGCTCTTGGTAAAAACGTAACGATAGCCTTCATGCCATGGCGCGGTTTCAATTTCGAGGATTCGATTCTCATTAACGAGAGACTGCTCAAGGAAGATACCTTCACCTCAGTGCATATCGAGGTGTTTGAAACAATGGCCCGTGATACAAAACTGGGTAAAGAAGAGATCACTCGGGATATCCCTAATGTCAGCGAGGAGACTCTGCGCAACCTTGATGATTCAGGCATTGTCAGGATTGGAGCCGAGGTGAAGGCTGGTGACACGCTGGTCGGCAAGGTCACCCCGAAAGGTGAGACAGTTCTCTCTCCTGAAGAGAAATTGCTTCGCGCAATATTCGGTGAAAAGGCCCAGGATGTGAAAGACTCTTCCCTGCGCGTGCCTCCGGGTGTCTCGGGTATTGTCATAGACGCCAAGGTTTTCTCCCGCAAGGGAGTTGATAAGGATGAGCGTTCACTGATGATTGAAGATCTCGAGATAGAGAAACTCAATCAGGATAAGATTGATGAAATCCGCAGCCTGAAAAGGGGTGTTTGCAGAGAAATAGGCAATATTATTGCGGGGCGTACAGCCAAGGGCGACATTATCGGTGTTTCAGGGCAGGTTGTGGTCAAGCTTGGCAAGAAAATCACTGCGGATATGGCTCTGGATATCGGTTTTCATAATCTGAGAGATATCGATTTCTCAGAGAAAAACAAGTATGAGGATCAGATAGAAGCGGCTTTTGCCCGGTATGATAAACAAGCCCGTCAAATCTCTGACCGTTATGAAGGCATAATTGACCGTATGCGTAAGGGTGATGACCTTCCTCCAGGCGTTGTCAAAATGGTCAAAGTGTATGTGGCAACCAAACGGAAACTTTCGGTTGGTGATAAGATGGCCGGACGTCACGGAAACAAAGGTGTGGTCTCCAGACTTCTGCCGGAAGAGGATATGCCATTCTTTGCCGACGGTACCAGCGTTGACATAGTTCTGAATCCATTGGGTGTTCCTTCTCGTATGAATGTCGGTCAGGTTCTCGAGGTACATCTGGGTTTTGCCGCTAAGAAACTAGGCGAACAATTGGAAACTCTTGCTCGTGAACATGCGGTTGATGCCATTAAAAAGAAACTGGAGGCCATCTATTCGAAGGATGAATACCAGATCATTGTTTCAGGTAACAGTGATGAAGAACTCATTGCTTGGGCTCGAGAACACCAGAATGGTTTGCATATGGCCACCCCGGTATTTGACGGTGCTGAAGAGGGACAAATCCGCCGCCTTCTTGTTGAAGCCGGTGTAGATGAAGTCGGCCAGAGTCAACTCTATGATGGCCTGACTGGTGAACCTTTTTATAACAAGGTTACTGTCGGCGTCATGTATATGTTGAAGCTTCATCACCTTGTTGACAATAAAATTCATGCTCGCTCAACTGGGCCTTATTCGCTCGTTACTCAGCAACCGCTCGGCGGCAAGGCTCAGTTCGGTGGTCAAAGACTCGGTGAGATGGAAGTCTGGGCAATGGAGGCCTATGGTGCCGCCTATACCCTGAAAGAATTCCTGACTGCCAAGTCTGATGACGTGGAAGGTCGAACCACAATGTATGAACGAATTGTCAAAGGAAACAACTTTCTGACAACAGGTCTGCCTGAATCCTTCCATGTTCTCGTCAAGGAACTGCAGGGCCTGTGTCTGAACATGGAATTACTCGAAGATTAAAGAGCCAGGTGACCTCATCTCGTCATGAAGTCACCTGAACTCTCTAAATATCATCCCAGTCAGGGCAAAATCTCTTCAAGATCTGAAACCGGACTGCCGGTAGCAGACAAATCCTATACTACGAGGGAGAGGTGATCGCGTGGAAGAGCTATTTAATTTTTTTCAAAAACCTAAAGCCCCGGTTCAATTCAAGAGGGTTAAAATATCATTGGCCTCCCCTGAGAAAATCATGGATTGGTCGCATGGTGAGGTGAAAAAGCCCGAAACCATAAATTATCGGACTTTCAAGCCTGAACGCGATGGCCTCTTCTGTGCCAAGATATTTGGCCCGGTCAAGGATTTCGAATGTAATTGTGGAAAATACAAACGCATGAAACACCGAGGTGTTGTCTGCGAAAAGTGCGGCGTTGAGGTTATCCAGTCCAAGGTTCGGAGAGAGAGACTCGGGCACATAAAGCTTGCTGCCCCGGTAGCCCATATTTGGTTCTTGAAGAGTTTGCCGAGCAAAATTGGCGCAGTACTTGACATGACTCTCAAACAACTCGAAAAAATTCTCTATTTCGAGCAATACGCCATTGTTCAGTCTGATATTGACGGTTTCCCTCCGGGCACACTTTTGAGCGAAGAAAAGTACCGCCAGATGAAGGATGAATACCCTGGAAAGTTCAAGGTGGGTATTGGTGCCGAGGCTATCCGTGAACTTCTGGCAAGTAAGGACCTAGACGCTCTTTCCAAAGAACTGCGCGAGGAGATGGCCACAACCAACTCCCAGACAAAGCGACAGAAACTCGGGAAGAGACTCTTCGTCATTGAGGCATTTTGTGAATCCGGAAACAAGCCGGAATGGATGGTTCTCGAAGTTATCCCCGTCCTTCCGCCCGATCTCAGACCGCTTGTTCCTCTTGAAGGAGGGAGGTTCGCGACATCTGATCTGAATGACCTTTACAGACGAGTTATCAATAGAAACAATCGTCTCAAAAGACTTCTCGAGCTCGATGCGCCCGATATCATAATTCGTAATGAGAAGAGAATGTTACAGGAGGCTGTCGATGTCTTGTTTGACAATGGCCGCCGTGGTAGGGTCATTACCGGTGCCAACAAACGACCGCTGAAATCTCTCTCGGACATGCTTAAAGGCAAGCAGGGGCGGTTTCGGCAGAATCTTCTTGGTAAACGTGTCGACTACTCCGGCCGTTCAGTTATTGTCGTGGGTCCGCATCTCAGGCTCCATCAATGTGGAATTCCGAAGAAAATGGCGCTTGAGCTGTTTAAGCCCTTCATTTATAACAAACTTGAACGGAAGGGTTATGTAACCACCATCAAAAGCGCCAGGAAAATGGTGGAAAAAGGGGTCAAGGAAGTATGGGACGTCCTTGATGAAGTTGTTACAGAGTATCCAATTATTTTAAACCGTGCGCCAACCTTGCATCGTCTCGGCATGCAGGCATTCGAAGCGGTATTAATAGAAGGGAAGGCCATCCAGCTTCATCCTCTCGTCTGTATGGCGTTCAATGCCGACTTTGACGGTGACCAGATGGCCGTGCATGTACCTCTTTCCGTTGAGGCGCAAGTCGAGGCCAGGGTGCTGATGATGTCAACGAATAACATCCTCTCACCCGCTAACGGCGAACCGGTTATCATTCCTTCTCAGGATATCGTCCTTGGTTTGTACTATATGACCCGCGATCGAATTCATGTCGCAGGTGAAGGAAAAATCTTTTCCAATATATCAGAGGCCCGTATTGCCTACGATTATAACGAGATACATCTCCAGGCCAGGGTCAAGGTCAGAATGGATGGTGAGATTGTCGACACCACTATGGGCCGTATAATTCTTGGAGACCTCCTACCCAAAAGTATCCCTTTCATGGAAGTCAACAAGGTGTTGAGTAAAAAAGCTCTCGCTCAACTGATTGATTATACATATAGAAATGCTGGGACAAAAGACACTGTCATCCTCGCTGACCGCCTTAAGGATATCGGCTATGAATACGCGACCAAGGCAGGAATCTCGATTTGTATCAATGATATGAAAATCCCTTTGAGCAAGGAGGATTTTGTCGAGAAGGCGGAGACAGATGTACTCGATGTAGAACAACAATACACCGACGGTTTGATAACCTCTGGTGAAAAATACAACAAGGTCGTTGATATCTGGTCCAAGGTTACGGAAGATGTAGCCAACGAAATGATGAACGAGATCAAGGTCGATTATTTCCGTGATAAGGACAACAATCTGGTTGAGGCACCAAGTTTCAACTCGATATTTATTATGGCGGACTCCGGAGCTCGTGGATCAAGAGACCAGATACGTCAGCTGGCCGGTATGCGTGGTCTCATGGCTAAACCATCAGGGGCGATCATTGAAACCCCGATCAAGGCCAACTTTCGCGAGGGCTTGGGCGTGCTCGAGTATTTCATTTCTACCCATGGAGCTCGAAAGGGTCTTGCAGATACCGCGCTTAAAACAGCAAACTCCGGATATCTTACCAGAAGACTGGTCGATGTAGCCCAGGAATCGACTATTATCGAACGAGATTGCCAGACACTTGATGGCATAATCGCAGAACCTCTCCTCGATGGCGGTGAAATAATTGTCCCTCTGGGCGATCGAATTCTCGGCCGGGTTGCACTTGAAGAAGTGTGCGATCCTTATTCAGGTGAAGTCCTTGTCGAAGCAGGTAAAGAGATCACTGAAGATAAGGTCCGTTTGATCCAGGAGGCGGGGATCGATCGGGTAATGATCAGATCAGTTCTTTCCTGCCGTTCTCGACGCGGGGTCTGTGCTGCCTGCTATGGCCGTGATCTTGGCAGGGGACATATGGTGAATATTGGCGAGGCCATTGGCGTTATAGCTGCTCAGTCAATCGGTGAGCCTGGAACGCAGTTGACCATGCGTACGTTCCATATTGGTGGAACAGCTCGTCGTTCGGTCGAACAGGCCGAGTTGAAGACTCAGCGTGGCGGTAAAGTTGGGTTTAAGAATTTACATCATGTTGAAAACGCCGAAGGCATTAAGATCGTCATGAATCGAAACGCCGAGATCACCATAACTGATGAACTCGGACGTGAGCGTGAACGCTTTAAAGTGAATTACGGTGCACAGATTGCAGTCAATGAGGGTGCAGAGGTCGAGGCCGGAACAATTCTCGCTGACTGGGATGCGTATACAATCCCGATCGTTGCCGAGGTCGGAGGTATCATCAAGTACGGTGATATTTTCGAGGGTGTGACCATGCAGGAGAAGGTCGATAGTGTGACGGGTAAATCGTCGATGGTTATTATCCATTCTGCCGGTGGTGCTCAGCTTAATCCGCGTATCTCTGTTAAAAATGACCGAGGAAAAACGCTTAAGCTTCCTGATTCAGAAGTGTATGCACGATATAGCCTGCCAGTTGGCTCAATAATTTCCGTAAGTGAGGGTGATGTTATAAAGCCGGGTACCATAGTTGGCAAGATCCCTCGTGAGACATCCAAAACAAAGGATATCACAGGTGGTCTGCCGCGGGTTGCAGAATTGTTTGAAGTCCGAAAGCCGAAAGAGCCTGCAATCATTTCCGAAATCGATGGACGTGTGAGTTTTGGCAAGGAATTGAAAGGAAAGAGACGAGTCCTTGTAACCCCGGAATACGGCGAACCCCAGGAATATCTCATACCAAAAGCGAAGCATATTATCGTCCATGAGGGTGATTATGTGCAGGCTGGCGAGGCGCTTATGGAGGGCACGGTCGTGCCAAACGATATCCTGAGAGTTCTCGGGGTAAAAGAGCTGGCCAAATTCCTTGTCAACGAGATTCAGGAAGTTTATCGATTACAGGGTGTTAAAATCAATGACAAGCACATTGAGGTTATCGTCCGCCAGATGCTGAGAAGGGTACAGATTACTGCTGCTGGTGATTCTAAATTCATGATCGGCGAACAGGTAGAATGGTGGAAGTTTGAAGATGAACGAGATCGTTTGGTTGCAGCTGGGCTTATACCAGCCTACGCTGAGCCAATGCTTCTCGGTGTTACCAAGGCTTCTCTTTCAACGGAAAGCTTTATATCCGCAGCCTCATTCCAAGAAACGACAAAGGTGCTTACAAATGCGGCAATGGCCGGCAGAATTGATGAACTTACCGGCTTAAAGGAAAATGTTATCATGGGTCGACTTATCTCTGCTGGTACTGGTCTGAAAGGGCATTGACGAAATGGACAAAACCAACAGTTAGAGGTTTTTCATCTTGACACTTTAATTTTGTTGGGGTAAATATCTTTTCTTTCGTGCTGAAAATTTATGACCGATCTGCAACGGATAGTCGAAGAAATAAATTTGGTGAGTTAAACAGGAGCAGTAGACGCAATGCCAACAATTAACCAACTCGTAAGGCAGGGCAGGAAGAAGATTGTCAAAAAGACAAATACCCCCGCCTTGAAAGGATCACCTCAGAAACGAGGCGTGTGTGTACGTGTATATACCACAACTCCTAAAAAACCAAACTCGGCTCTGCGTAAAGTTGCAAGGGTGAGGCTGACGAATGGGATTGAGGTAACCTCGTATATCCCGGGTATAGGCCACAATCTGCAGGAGCATTCAGTTGTTCTGATACGTGGCGGCAGGGTTAAGGATTTACCGGGTGTTCGGTATCATGTGATTCGCGGGACTTTGGATACATTGGGTGTGACTGCCAGACGTCAGGGTCGTTCGAAATATGGAGCTAAGCGTCCTTCGTGATGCGAAGAATTGCTGGAGTGAGGGATAAAAATGTCGCGTAGAAAGACTATAGAGAAACGATCGATAGACGCTGATGAAAGATTCGGTAGTGTATTGGTAAGCAAATTCACCAACGGTTTGATGGAGCGAGGGAAAAAAAGCGTCGCTCAACGCATCTTTTATGATGCAATGGATATTGTTACCGCGAAAATCCAGGAAACTGATGCCTTGACTGTGTTTGAAGAGGCGATGGAAAAAGTTCGTCCAAAGGTTGAAGTCAAGTCTCGACGTGTTGGTGGTGCTACTTATCAGGTTCCAATGGAAGTGCGTCAGACAAGACGGAATGCATTGGCCATTCGCTGGATTATCAATTACGCCAAGTCTCGCTCAGGGAAATCCATGTCGGAAAAACTTGCTGCGGAACTGATGGATGCATTTAACAATCGTGGCGCTTCTGTGAAGAAACGTGATGATACGCATCGCATGGCAGAGGCGAATAAGGCCTTTGCTCATTATCGCTGGTAGGCGATCGGGAACCGTGTAGCTTGATGACGTTGGCGTCAGCGGCATACAAGATACAATTGAGGAACGTTGATGGCGGCCCGAAGAGAAGATCTGGCAGACGTGCGCAATATAGGCATAATGGCCCATATTGACGCAGGAAAAACTACTACAACAGAGCGGATACTTTATTACACGGGAAAATCCTATAAGATTGGCGAGGTTCATGACGGTACTGCTGTCATGGACTGGATGGAACAGGAGCAGGAGAGGGGGATTACGATCACTTCTGCTGCCACAACCTGCTTCTGGAAAAATACGAAAATAAATTTAATCGACACACCGGGGCATGTCGATTTCACCATTGAGGTGGAAAGATGCCTGAGAGTCCTCGATGGTGTGGTTGCAGTTTTTTGCGCAGTTGGAGGAGTAGAGCCTCAATCAGAGACTGTCTGGAGGCAAGCTGATAAATACTCTATCCCAAGGATTGCATTCATCAACAAGATGGATCGTACTGGAGCAGATTTTCAACGGTCTGTTGGAATGATCGCTACCAGACTGGGTGCAAATCCTTTACCCCTTCAGATACCTGTAGGAAACGAGGCAGAGTTTGAGGGTGTAATTGATCTTATCGAAGAGAAAATGCTGGTATTCACCGAGCAATCTCTTGGGCAGGATATTATCGAGACTGATATTCCTGCCCCATACATAGAAACATTCGCGGCCGCACGTATGGCACTCATCGAGAAGTTGGCCGACTTCGATGAGGGTGTCATGGAAAATTACTTAAACGATACACAGGTATCAAAAGCTGAAATATACAGTGCATTGCGAAGAGCAACTCTGGCATTAAATATTGTGCCAGTTCTTTGCGGAAGTGCTTTTAAGAACAAGGGTGTTCAACCGTTGCTCGACAGTGTCGTGCGATACTTGCCTTCGCCTCTTGATGTTCCGGACATAGAAGGAACAGATAGCGATGGATTGCCTGTGCGGAGAGCAGCAGATCCCGATGGAAAGTTTTGCGGTCTTGTTTTTAAATTGATGAGCGATGCTTTTGTTGAAAATCTTGCTTTTATTCGGATCTACTCCGGCAAACTAATGCTTGGCACAAGGGTTTTTAATCCAGTAAAGGGAAAACTTGAAAAAGTTGCAAAAATACTCAAACTTCATGCTAACAAGCGCGAAGAGGTGGGTGAGCTTTTAGCCGGCGACATAGGAGCAATTGCCGGACTTAAGTTCACTACCACTGGTGACACACTGTGTGAAAAAGATGATTTTATCATCTTGGAAAGCATGGATTTTCCGGATCCGGTAATTGGGATTGCCATAGAACCAAAGAGCAAGGCCGAAGAGAAAAAACTCGCTGATACATTGCAGAAGATTGCTGTAGAGGATCCTTCATTCAGTATTTCCGTGAATGGAGATACTGGACAAACGATTATTTCTGGGATGGGAGAACTTCACCTGGAAATTATCGTCCACCGTTTGCTCAATGAATTCAAAGTTTCGGCGAACGTAGGCAAGCCTCAGGTTGCTTATAAGGAAACACTGACCACTGTTGGCCGCGCCGAAGGAAAATTTGATCAGCTAACTGGTGCCAAAGGACAATACGGACACGTCATCCTTGAAGCAGAGGCGATTGCGCGAGGTGAAGGCTTCAGGTTTGTCAATAGGGTTGATAAGGAACAAATCCCTGAGATGTTCCTTGCTGCTGTGAAAAGAGGAATAGAAGACAGTCTTGATGCTGGTCCTCTTCTGGGATATCCTTTGACCGACATTCAGGTGACGCTCATAGGAGGTTCGTATCATGAAGATGACTCGACTGAGATGGCCTTCGGAATTGCAGCATCTATGGCAATGCGAAGAGCGACACTGGAGGCAGAACCTGTGCTGCTTGAGCCTTTGATGAATTTGGAGGTTGTGACTCCAGATGATTATCTCGGCGCGGTAGTTTCAGATCTAAACTCCAAGAGAGCAAAAATTGTTGGAGTTGATACAGTTGGTCACCTTCAGACAGTTAAAGCTCATGTACCATTATCTGAGATGTTCGGATACTCTACATCTTTGCGTTCAGAAACGCAGGGAAGAGCCAGTTTCACAATGCAATATTTAGAATACGATGTAATTCCCGATGTCAAAGGAAAAATTTAACAGGACAAAACCGCATGTCAATGTTGGGACAGTAGGTCATATTGATCATGGCAAGACGACTTTGACTGCTGCAATCACCCGCGTGTTGTCGACAAAAGGTCTGGCGAAATTCACCGACTTCAGTGAGATTGATAAAGCTCCTGAGGAAAAGGAGCGTGGTATAACCATTGCAACTGCCCACGTTGAGTACGAGTCCACCAAGCGACACTATGCCCATGTGGACTGCCCTGGTCATGCCGATTATATAAAGAACATGATTACCGGTGCGGCTCAGATGGATGGTGCGATCCTGGTTGTTGCGGCAACAGACGGAGCAATGCCGCAAACGCGTGAGCATATCCTGCTTGCCCGACAGGTAGGTGTTCCTGCGATCGTGGTATTTTTGAACAAATGTGACATGGTCGATGATGAGGAACTTATCGAGTTGGTTGAGATGGAACTCCGTGAGTTACTCGACAAGTACGAATTTCCAGGCGATGATGTGCCGTTTGTCAAAGGTTCTGCGCTGAAGGCGCTCGAGAATCCTGAAGATGAAGAGTCAGCGAAGTGTATCTGGGAGTTGATGGATGCAATTGACGGATATATTCCTGAACCGGTTCGTGATGTTGCCAAGCCCTTTTTAATGCCAATTGAAGATGTCTTTTCGATTTCTGGCCGTGGTACTGTGGCCACAGGAAGGATTGAGAGGGGTGTTATCAAGGTAGGTGAGGAAGTTGAAATTGTTGGCATCAAGCCTACGGTCAAGACTACTGTTACCGGTGTAGAGATGTTTCGTAAACTTCTTGACGAAGGTCAGGCAGGCGATAACATCGGTGCTTTGTTGCGTGGCGTGAAGCGTGATGAGATCGAGCGCGGTCAGGTTCTTGCCGCACCGAAGTCCATTACACCGCACACCAAGTTCAAGGCGGAATGCTATATTCTCGGCAAGCAACGGATGTAACCGGTATTGTAACCCTCCCCGAGGGTATTGAGATGGTTATGCCAGGGGATAATGTGTCGGTAGTGGCCGAATTGATCACGCCGATTGCCATGGATTCCGGTCTTCGCTTTGCCATTCGCGAAGGTGGCCGGACAGTTGGAGCCGGCGTAATCAGCGAAATTTTAGCATAAGGGTGGAACATGATACCTACAGAAAAAATACGGATCCGGTTAAAAGCCTACGATCACAAATTGTTAGATCAATCAACATCTGAAATTGTTGATACTGCAAGAAGAACAGGCTCTGCAGTTGCTGGACCGATTCCTTTACCAACATCTGTGAATAAATTTTGTGTTCTCCGATCGCCACATGTGGACAAGAAATCTCGCGAGCAGTTTGAGATGAGAACGCATCGACGATTGCTCGATATTCTTGAGCCAACCCAGCAGACAATTGATCTGTTGATGAAGCTTGAGTTATCTGCGGGCGTCGATGTTGAGATTAAACTGCCCTAGTTGGCGTGAACAGCTAAGATAAACGAAGCATCAGGTAATAATATGCCAAAGACAATGGGTATGCTCGGGAAAAAAATTGGAATGACCCGAGTTTTCAATGAAATGGGTAACGTCATTCCTGTAACGGTGGTTGAGGCAGGTCCCTGCAAAGTATTGCAAGTCAAAACACAAAATACTGATGGATATGATGCCATACAGGTGGGTTTTGGCGTAAAGAAAGCCTCGCGGGTTAACCAACCTATGGCCGGTCATGTAAAGAAGGCCGGAGCGGAAGGATATTATCACATCCAGGAATTCAGGGTGTCTGATCCGTCAGAATATGCCATGGGACAGGATATCACCTTGGACGCGCTTTTTAAGACCGGTGTTACTGTAGATGTACAGGGAACAAGCAAAGGTCATGGGTTTCAGGGCGTAATCAAGCGCCATGGGTTTAAAGGTGGCGGGGCTGGGCACGGATCAACTTTTCACCGGGCGCCAGGTTCCATCGGTTGCAGCGCTTGGCCAAGCAGGGTTGTTAAAGGAAAAAAAATGCCAGGCAGGATGGGCAATAATACTGTCTTGAAGAAGAACGTTGTTGTGGTCGATGTGCGCTCTGAAGAGAATATAGTATTACTGAAAGGACCTGTTCCAGGCGCTAAAAATGGCCTGCTGAAAATTTATTCAAAATAAATGTGAGCGGAACTAGAACAGGTCCAAGGAGATAAGAATGTCAACTGTAAGTATAGTTAACACCCAAAACGAAAGGGTTGGCGAGATTGAATTAAATGACAGCATATTCAATCTTGAAGTAAAGGAGTATCTCCTTCACGATGTAGTCCGCATGCAGCGTGCTGCTCGGAGAGCCGGAACTGCTTGTACAAAAACCCGTGTTGAGGTCAGAGGTGGTGGTGCAAAACCATGGAGACAGAAAGGAACAGGCCGAGCTCGAGCTGGTAGTCGGCGCTCTCCTCTCTGGCGCGGTGGTGGTGTGATTTTCGGACCTAAACCAAGGGACTACAGCTTTAAACTCAATCGAAAAGTCAAAAAACAAGCTATTGCGATGGCAATGAGTGCACGGTTGCAGGAAGGGAATCTTGTTATTCTTGATGATTTTGTGATGGATGCAATAAAGACCAAAGAGTTTATCAAGGTTATGAAAGTTCTTGATGTCGATTCTGGTTTGATTATTGTCAACAGTACAACCGAAAATCTTCACAAATCTGCCCGAAATGTAAATGGTTATAAGGTGCTACCTACAGATGGGTTGAATGTGTATGACATTCTTCTTCATAAAAAACTCATCTTGGTGCAGCCTGTAATAGAAAACCTTGAAAAGAGGTTGCTGGCATGAAAAATTTATACAGCGTACTTGTTGGACCGCGTCTTACTGAAAAGGCCAATTTGTTACAGGAAGAAGACGGTAAAATCGTTTTCAAGGTTCGTCCAGAGGCGAACAAAATAGAGATTAAGACTGCAGTTGAACAAATGTTCAATGTCAAAGTTAAAAACGTGACGACTGCAAATATGCACGGAAAACAGAAGCGAGTTGGAAAAACAATAGGCTTTACCAAAGATTGGAAAAAAGCCTATGTAACTTTGTCAGAGGGTAAGATTAACTTTGCTGATGAACTGTAAGTCATTCACTTGACAATTTACGTGCATCGACATTTTTGAGTTTCTATCTAATTAAAATATGATGGAGCGATTGGGAAATCATGGCTATTAAGACATATAAACCTACATCAGCCGGAAAAAGACACCACGTGTCGTCAAAGAGTGCAGAATTGTCTAAAAACGGACCTGAAAAGAGTCTGGTGACAAGCCTCTCGAAAACCGGCGGAAGAAACAATTATGGGCGTGTGACTTCACGCCATATCGGCGGAGGTCATAAACGGAAATACCGTATTATTGACTTCAAACGCAGTAAAACAGATATTGCGGCCAAGGTAATTGCTATTGAATACGATCCTAACAGATCCGCTAACATCGCTTTGTTGAGCTATCTCGATGGTGAAAAAACGTATATTCTATCACCTGACGGTATTGCTGTTGGTGACCAGGTCGTGGCCGGCGAGAACGTTGATATCCAACCCGGCAACTGTCTGCCGATGGTAAACATTCCGCTTGGTACAGTAATACACAATATAGAGATGAAAATAGGAAAAGGAGCCCAGCTTGTTCGAAGCGCTGGTACTTCAGCTCAGTTGATGGCGAAAGAGGGTCAGTATGTACTGGTTCGATTGCCTTCAGGAGAGGTCCGAAAATTCAATAAACTCTGTAGGGCATGTATAGGTCAGGTTGGCAATAGAGAGCACGAGAGCCAAAAGCTTGGCAAGGCAGGGCGTGCTCGATGGATGGGCACAAGACCCCATGTGCGTGGCGTTGCAATGAATCCAGTTGACCATCCAATGGGTGGTGGTGAAGGAAAAAGTTCTGGCGGGCGCCATCCTTGTACACCTTGGGGGTATCCGACTAAAGGTTACAAGACCCGCAAGAATAAGTCTTCTGACAAATTCATTGTCAAGAAGAGATCATAAAACGCAAGGAGTAATGTATGTCACGCTCAATTAAAAAGGGACCATTCATAGACACGCATGTCATGAAAAAGGTCGAGCAGGCAATTGAAAGCGGCTCTCGTAAGGTCATCAAAACCTGGTCAAGGCGATCTGATATAATTCCAGAAATGGTAGGCCTCACATTTGCAGTACATAACGGAAAAAAATTCATACCTGTTTTTGTCTCAGAAAATATGGTTGGACATAAACTCGGCGAGTTTTCACCAACCCGGACTTTCTATGGTCACGCTGCAGACAAGAAAGGTAAAAAATAATTTTAAGTCACTTCAGGTATCTGGTAGGACTCTCTAGGAGTATGCACTATGGAAGCAAAAGCCGTAGGGAAATATATTAGAATATCCCCGCAAAAAGCTCGTCTGGTTGCGGATGTTGTGAGGGGGATGGAAGTCGATAAGGCACTTACCACACTTCGCTTCATGCCCAAAAAAGGGGCGGGAATACTGCGAAAAGTCATAGAATCTGCAGTAGCTAATGCTACACAGAATGATCAGGTTGATGTCGATGATCTATTTGTTAAGAAAATTATGATTGATGGTGGCCCCTCTTTGAAAAGAATCAGCCCTAGGGCCATGGGTCGTGCTACCGGGATTATCAAGAGGACAAGTCATATCACAGTCATTCTTGGTGAGAATTGATTTTTATATGATGTGATCACACATCAATTATAAAAATTGAACTATGTAATATTTGGAGGACTGTTTTGGGGCAGAAGGTTAATCCATTAGGACTGAGACTGAACATTACCCGGACATGGGATTCAATATGGTATGCAGATAAGGAATATTCTACCTATCTTATTGAAGATCAGAAAATAAAGAAGTTTCTCAAAGTAAAACTTCAACACGCCGGGTTGTCAAAAGTAATCATTGAACGCACCGGAGATAAGGTTCGGGTTAAGCTGTTTACAGCAAGACCTGGTATCGTTATCGGTAAAAAAGGTGCTGAAATCGAGATATTAAAGAAAGATCTCGAAAAACTTGTGGGACGGAAAGTCACGCTTGATATTCAAGAAGTGCGTCGCCCGGAAGCAGATGCGCAACTCGTTGCTGAGAGTATTGCATCCCAACTTGTCCGTCGGGTTGCCTTTCGTCGTGCTATGAAGAAAGCGGTCAACTCGGCTCTAAGGTTTGGGGTTCAGGGCATCAAAATTTCCTGCTCAGGAAGATTAGGTGGCGCTGAGATGTCAAGGTGTGAATGGGTGCGTGAGGGTAGAGTACCTTTGCACACATTGCGTGCCGATGTCGATTATGCTTTGGCTGAAGCTCTTACCACGTATGGTATCATCGGTGTCAAAGTCTGGATTTTCAAAGGTGAAGTACTGAGTGATAAGGATACCGCCCAGAATCAGCAGTAAGCGAGGCGCCAACTTCATAGCAAGCAGCACTATTATTTGGAGTAGATGATGTTAAGTCCCAAAAAGGTAAAACATAGAAAAGTGTTTAAGGGAAGAATGACCGGTGTTGCATTTCGTGGTTCATCTATCTCTTTTGGTGAATTTGCCTTAAAGGCTGTTGACTGTGGCAAAATGACAGCTCAACAGATTGAGGCTGCACGTATTGCAATTAATCGTAAGATCAAGCGTGGTGGAAAAGTCTGGATTCGCGTTTTCCCAGACAAACCGATCACTAAAAAGCCTGCTGAAACTCGTATGGGAAAAGGTAAAGGTAGCCCTGAATACTGGGTTGCACCGATCCATCCTGGAAGAATTCTCTATGAATTGGCTGGAGTGGATGAAGAATTGGCAGTACGGGCGTTGACCTTGGCTGGCAATAAACTTCCTTTTGCCACCAAAGTTGTCTCTAGGAGAAATACACTATGAAAACTGACGAAATTAGAAAAATGTCTGATGAGGATTTAGTTAAAAAAGAGAAAGAACTCAGAAAGGAATTTGGAAACCTTTCCTTCCATCATCGCATCAGACCCTTGGAAGACTCATCCCGCTTAAATAAAATTAAAAAAGATATTGCAAGGATCATTACCATAAGCAATCAGAAGGCTGTTAAAGCGTAGCATCAATCGAAAAAATACTTGTGATTATGGAATTTCCATGCATTACAACATCTCGAATTGAATAAATTATGAGTGAAAATACACAATCGAAAAAGACACGAACAGGCTCTGTCGTCAACAACAGAATGGAAAAAAGTGTAGTCGTTCTTGTTGAGCGTAAGGTACGACATAAGCTATATGGCAAATATATGAAAACCAGTGTTAAGTATCTGGCCGATGATCCGGAAAACCGATGTAACATCGGAGATACGGTTCTAATCGAGGAATGCCGTCCATTGAGTAAAAAGAAACGGTGGCGTGTTAGAACTATACTGGAACAGGCTGTTTAACAGAAGCTCTTCCGGGCCAATACGGAGCAGAAATGCTGCTGATGATATATCAGGTGAAATTATGATACAAACAGAAACAATACTTAATGTTGCCGACAACTCAGGCGCAAAAAAAGTACTCTGTATTCGGGTACTCGGTGGGACAAGAAAAAGGTATGCGCGAATTGGTGACGTTATTGTTGTTACCGTCAAAGAGGCTATACCTCATGCCAAGGTAAAGAAAGGCGATGTGATGAAGGCCGTAATCGTGCGCACAGTAAAAGAGATCAAACGTTCAGATGATACATGGATAAAGTTTGATGAGAATGCTGCGGTTATCCTTGCGTCTTCTGGTGAACCCATTGGAACCCGTATATTTGGACCAGTTGCGCGTGAGTTGAGAAATCAGGGTTTTATGAAGATCATTTCTCTTGCTCCGGAAGTCCTTTAATTTCCATGTGCAACGTGGATCTGAGATACATTGATTGAAAAAGGTATTCAAAATGAGACAGGGTAGAACATACCTGAAAAAAAATGATCAGGTAGAAGTAATCGCTGGGAAGGATAAGGGGAGAGTTGGTAAAATTCTCAAAGTTATGCCTGAGTCCGAAAAAGCTGTGGTCGAAAGGGTCAATATGATCAAACGGCACACGAAACCTAAAGAGATGAACCAGCAAGGGCAGATAGTCGAAAAAGAAGCCCCAATACATGTATCTAATCTTCAGTTGATCTGTCCTGAATGTACGAAAACAGGACGTATTGGCAGGAAGATCCTTGATGATGGGGCAAAGGTACGCTTTTGTAAAAGCTGCGGTGAGTCCATTGAGAGCAAATCATAGGGCATAAGTTAGACTTACACCTACACCAGGAGTTATACATGGGTGCGTTGAGAGATTTTTACTATAATGAGTGCGTTCCAGCACTTAAAGAAGAGTTTGGCTATAAGAATGCAATGCAGATTCCTAAAATTGAGAAAATTGTTCTCAATATGGGATTAGGCGAAGCTGTGCAGAATCCCAAAATAATCGAGGGTGCAACCGAAGAACTTACTAAGATTGCTGGCCAGCGTGCGGTTGTTACCAAAGCAAAGAAATCCATTGCTACTTTCAAGCTCAGAGAAGGAATGCCGATAGGCTGCTGTGTGACTCTTCGGGGCGACAGAATGTATGGGTTCCTCAGTAAGCTTGTAAATATTGCCTTGCCCCGAGTACGTGATTTTAGAGGCCTCTCGCCGAAATGGTTTGATGGTAGAGGAAATTACTCGATGGGAGTAAAGGAGCAAATTATTTTCCCCGAAATCGATTATGACAAAATAGACAAGATTAAGGGTTTGAATATAACAATTGTCACTTCTGCAAAAACCGATGAAGAAGGAAGGTACCTCCTTAAGCTTATGGGGATGCCTTTCCGAAAGTAAAAGGTGAAATTTTTAATATTACATAGAGAGATCTGGAGGTCGGTTTGGCTAAGAAATCCATAATTGCAAAGGCCCAGCGAAAGCAAAAATTTGAAGTTCGAAAGTATAATAGATGTCCTCTGTGCGGTCGTTCTCGTGCATTCATCAGAAAGTTTGGTGTTTGCAGAATCTGCTTCCGAAAATTGGCGTCCAGTGGTGAAATTACAGGAGTGACCAAATCGAGTTGGTAGACTGGGTCAACTGTGATCAAGATTTAGTCAATTATTCAGAATCAAGTAAGGAGTGTTCGCTATGTCAATGAGCGATCCCCTGGCAGATATGCTGACCAGGATACGAAATGCGGTAATGGTAAAATTCGATTCCGTCAAAATGCCTAAATCCAATGTCAAAGTAGATATTGCCAGGGTATTGAAAGAAGAGGGATTCATCAGAGATTATCGAGTTTCTGAAGATGATATTCAAGGAACTCTAACTCTCGATCTTAAATATGGACCTCACCGTGAGTCTGTGATTACAGGCATAAAACGTGTGAGTAAACCAGGGTTGAGGCAATATGCTAAAGCGAAAGATGTGCCAGTAGTTCTTAATGGACTAGGTATATGCATTATTTCGACATCAAAGGGCATATTGACGGATAAAGCTGCAAAAGCCATGAACACCGGCGGAGAGATCCTCTGTGAAGTCTGGTAATCTTCACAGAAAACGGAGGTAATAATGTCTCGAATAGGAAAACAACCAATTTCAGTACCCGCGGGCGTGAAAGTTGATATTATTGACCAGCGGATTGTCGTAACTGGAAAAAATGGCATGCTTGAGCGTACCATTCAACCGGAAGTAGAGGTTGTTTACGATAATAATGAAATAGTAATCAACAACAGATCCGAAGGAAGAACAGCCAACGCATTTAGAGGCTTGACGAGAAGTCTGGTTAATAACATGGTTGTTGGTGTTGAAACCGGTTTCAAAAAAGTTCTTCTCATAGAAGGTGTTGGATACAAGGCGAATGTCGCTGGCAATAATCTGACCCTCAACGTAGGATATTCAAGTCCCGTTGAATTTTCTGT
>JAIFKM010000042.1 GCA_020049575.1 Desulfobulbaceae bacterium | reverse complement strand
CCATGGATGATGACATTGACTTTATCCTCCTTGAGAACCCCCATATCGACTTCCACCTCTACAGGTGACGGTGTACCAAAAAGAATATCGGATATATCAGTGGAAACCATTGATCCCCCCCAGCCGTCCGCCAAGGCTGTCCGCGAGATCTGCTTGGTCAGGTTCTCATAGTCCTGATCGACACCGATGGCCGTCCTGTGCATCATCTCCATGATTTCACGCATGGCTCCGCGCGGCACTATGCCCTCCTTGCGCCATGATTCCAGGGTCTTCGGCGGTACTCTCTTCATCATTGGGATCTCACCCTCAACCTGAGTGTAGGTCCGCTCCAGTTCATGATACAATTCTAGAGCGATCTCTTTCAATTCCCGCCCTTCAACCACAATATCCAGTGATTTGGCTACTTCATAGAGTTTCAATGGATCCTGTATCTTCAAATCATGCACTTTGCCATTGACGACATCTCTGAATAGTTCAAGCATTGCCATCCCGTGATCGGTATGTGCAGCAGCACCTGCAGCGACCATTCGGCCAAAATTTCTGGCGACAATAGTGTCGACGGTAGCGCCGCAAATTCCTACACGGTCATACGGTGACGAGACATTCATTCGACAGGGCCCCATCGAACAGTTTTTGCAGCATGCCGACTGGGCGCCGATAGGACATGCCTTCATTTCATTGGCCCTGTCGAAGAAGAGTTCGACTCCATCTCTTCTGGCCTTGGTTATCATCTGCGCAGTGGATTCACAGATAGTGATATCCTCCACCTTCATAAGCTCCTGTATCTTTGCCATGGCTCCTCCAAACAGTGAGAGTTAACAGTAGACATTTCAACGATTCCCTATTAGGGCTTTTTCTCGTGAAATGCAGCAGATAGACAATATATGAAGCCTTTTCCCTCCTTTTTTTGGAGAGTATCGGCAGTAGATGTCCAAGCTTTTGGGAAAGATTCTCAGATTCAGATTATATACCACATCGTGGCGTTGTCAAGAAGAGGGATGGACGAAGCCTGCACAGCTGGCATAATGCGGAAACAACAGAGAGAAACCGGCGCACCCGCCATCAAAGTGGGTGCGCCGGTTAAAGAGAAAATTATTTTTTGAGGGAAATGAGGGTATTGACGATTGAAAATAAAGATTCCGGAGCCTTGGCGATATCCTCGAAAGGCCGCCTTCCTTCGCGGTCGGCGGTGACGATCTCCTCATCTTCCGGCAGAAAACCGAGAATCTCGAAATCAGCCAGCGACTGACGGATGAGTTCCTGATCAGCCTCGTCCTTGACTCGATTGCCGAGAACAAGGATGCGCTGTATACCAATGTCGCGTCCAAGTTTTCGTATTTTTTCAGCGGCCACCCTGCTCCTTGTCCCTGGGTTGACAACGATGATCAAGGCGTCAACCGAAGCGGAGGTTGCCCGACCGAGATGCTCAACCCCAGCCTCCATATCCATGACGACAATATCGTCACGGAAGAGCACAAGATGATTCATCAATGCCTTGAGGACTGTGGCCTCAGGGCAGATACAGCCGGAACCACCGCTCTGAACTGTTCCCATGACCAGCAGTTTCACCCCATCCCGCTCAAGCGAAAACCTCTCGGGAATGTCATCCACCTTAGGGTTGAGGGTAAAAAAACCTCCCATCGTTCCAGGCTTGGCCCCCGTGCGCTCGGCTATAAGATCAGAAAGCTCAGATATAGGCCGGATAGGCTGACTCTCGGGGATACCGAGACCAGCTGCCAGATTGGCCACTGGATCGGCATCGATGGCTATAACTTTATTTTGGCTGTCTGCAGCCAGGCACCGGGCCAGAAGAGAAGTTACCGTAGTCTTGCCGACACCGCCTTTACCGCCAATCGCAATTTTCAGGCTCATTTCAATACATCCTTGGGCTATGTTTCGACCGTGCCGATAACCCCATCGCCCGGCAGACCGAAAACCATGTTACTTGATAATATTGCCATCACTGTCTACCATTGCCACAAGAAATCCATTTTTCCTGGCAGTTTCGTCAAGATCGTCAACATGGATCGCCTGCACCTCATATTTCTGGCCCTTTTCTCTGGGCAGGGTAGACAAACAGTCATTTGCCGCCTCTCTGCTCTGAAAGGTCGGAATGAAGTCCACATCCTGCTCTTTACTATGCAGTCCAAGCAGATGCTCATTCTGGCCCGGATTACTGACTATGACATACATCCAGCCCTTAATCTTCTCCTTTTCTCCCATACCCCACCTCTTCAGTATAAGTTTCCGACACTATCACAATTCTGATGCACGATTAGCCATAATCACACGCAAAAAAGCCCCATCCTTTACAGTGACGGGGCTTTTTACGATAAAAAAAGTTTAAACCTAGATATCGAGATACGAATCTGAGAACAGGGTCTCGCCCAGAATGACCTTCACTGTCTTGACATAGTCCCCAAGTTCCTTGCTCAAGGTACTCAGATCAGGAGCGCTTCCATCCATAGTCTTGTGAACGGCATCGACGATATCAGGCCGCTGACCTTTAGCCACCGCGGTCAAGGTGGTATCAAGGGGATCGGAGATGACCGCTTTCATGCCGTATCGCTCCAACATGACCATGTACGTGGTATTCAGAATCGGCCGCAGATGCACCGGCGGACCGTTGGAAATATTGGAAAGACCGCAGGTGCTCATTGCCCCGGGAGCTATATCTTCGAGCATCATTTGGAAATTGAGAAGACTGACGCACTGGATCTGCTGGATATTCACCGGTGTGACAATACCGTCAACCCAGATCTTCTCATTCGGTATCCCTGCTTCGTTGGCAGCATAGAGCAATTCAACGCAGAGGGCGGCGCGCTCATTCTCATCTCTTGGTAGACCGTCGGGGCCCCACATCAGAGCGACGATATCAGCCTCGTACTTGGCAGCCATTGGCAACATGACCGTATAGCGCTCGGGGCGGGCCATGATGGAATTGACGATATGAGGTTTGCTGGCCGGCTTCAAAACTTTCAGTCCTTCTTCGATAGCAGCGATATTGGAGGTATCGAGCAGCAGCGGGATCTCGGGCACAACTTCCTGGACGACCTGGCAGACCCACGGCATCAGTTCGTGACCGTCCTTTTTGGCGGGTCCGAGGTTGATGTCAATATAGTCCATACCCTTCTCTTTCTGCTCGAGGGCTTCGGCCTGGATGGGTTTTGGATCACGTTCTCTGTACGCCTTACCAATTACTTTAGAGATTACATTCAGGCTTTCACCGAATAGAATCATAGTCATCCTCCTTTATCGAATTAATAGTGAATGATCACAGATACAGCTGTTCAAATGCCACAGAGATCATCAGCTGTGGCAAGCCCCGATGATCTCTGGATTGTACTGTAAATATGCAGAAAAGCAACATCTCCGCCGAGAGAATCCGACCTTACTGTCTGGCCTTGAGGAAACCCGGAATGTGAGCAGCCTCCCTGGGGCCGACGACAACAGTCCAGCCGGAGAGTTCTTCCTCGACATCACCTGCAATAGCAGCAGCATAGCCCGGGATAATCACTTCTTTGTGCTTGACCTTATCCATTATGCCGCTTTTCTTGATGAACGTACCGACGTCATCGCCACCGAACTTACCGGCAGCCCAGGCAGTGAGGACCGAAAGGCCTTCAGAATCCTTGATCAACAGCCAGGCGGGAACCCTGCTCGCCTCGATCTCACCTGAAACAATAAAATAGGTCAGGGCGAAATTTGTCGTCACCAGCACCGGCGAATTTTCATCCGGGTTGCCGATCTCGAAGATACCCTCGGTAACCGTCATTGGGCGCTGCGGGTCAGTGAAGATATTGAGACGCTCCAGCAACAGCGGGAACATCACCTCGGTGGTCAGGTCTGAGAGGACGACTATTCCACCGTACTTTGAAACAAACATGGCGGCGATGAGTGCCTCCATGTCGATATTCGAGGCCATCTCGCAGGGAAAAACGATGGTCGGAAAACCGACTGAGCGATTACCATCCTTCAGCGCCGCTCGCCGCAGGCCAACCTGATCTGCCAGCGCCTGTTTCAATTCCCTGGCCCCGCTGTCAAGGACCAGATCCTTCAGCCCCATCGCGGTCAATTTCTCAGTCAGGGCAATGATACCGTCAATCGAGTCGGCCTTGACAGCCAAAGGCAATTCGTTGTCCTTGGCAATCTTGCCGAAGGCGTCGACGTTTGCCTCGGTCGCGGCATAAATCAGCGGTCTCTTGAAGCCGCAGGCCTCGACTCCAGCCTGCATGACACCTGCATCTTCACTCATCAACACAAGATTGAATTCCGACGTTTCGGCAATCATCTTGGCCAGTGCGGCAAAGGCAGCCTTATCACCATTGACATCCTTGAGGGCGACCATCTCCGGCCGCAGGTTCAGACCGACGCGCTCATACTGGATGGCATTCCATACTTTGAGTTTCTTTTCTACATCACCAGCCGGAGTATCTGAAGTCATCAGCCCGGCAAACACGGTCGGATTGAAAAAAGTTTTTTCATGCCGATACAGCACCGTTTCACCGCCTACTGTTGCCTTACGTACCCCTTTGCCTAGTATTACAGGCCGTATCGGCGGTGCTGATGCCTCGGCCAACTCGGCTCTCGCCTCATCCGAGACATAGGGACACTGATCCAATTCGGCCTTTGACGATGCCAAATTCATGGCAAAGGCCAGGCAGGTGGGGACACCGCACTCTTTGCAGTTCGTCTTGGGCAGGAGTTTGAATATCTGAATACCTGTTAACGCCATTTCTGTTTTCTCCTTATGTGTATATCAGGTTGGTCACTGCCGTGAGCGGCCGGGGTATTTTAATCCAGCCGCTCACCTCGCCTGTATAACTAGCCGATTATGGGATCCATGCTCAATGCCGGATGCCCTTTTTCCTGCAGGAAGGGCATAATCTCTTCTTCAGTGATGCCGACGGTCTCGTCGGCAATCATATCAGCAAAGTTCTCGACGCCCATTTCCTTGCCGCGGGCATTAAGCTTGTCATACAGCTCGTCTTTGACCACCTTCGGCATCCATACCATGCGCAGTAGACCACCATCACCAAGGATGAATTTCTTCTGGGTGATGTTGAACTTGGAGTGACCAACAAAACCAGGCGAAGAAGCACCACCACCCATAACACCTGCGAGGGTAGTGAACTTCATGCCAGATGGCGTTTCCCCAGAGTAATCACGACCGACAGTCATAACCCCATTGCACGATGGCAGCATCGCGGCAATACATTCACAGCAACCACAAGTTGTCATCGGGGCATGGACCATGGAATAGAAATTATATGTTTCAACCGCCCCTTTCGAAGCCTTCTTGACAAACTCATCAACCCCTTCAAAACGACCGAGCAAAGGATCAAGGACCTTGCCCTTTAAAACAGGCTGGTTCGGTCCCGTCGGATTGATCTCGAACGAAGCCTTGCAGTCCATCCAGTTATAGGCGCCGCAGAGGCCGGTCCGCTCGGGGCTGACCGTACAGACATGACTGGGCGCGAACGACTGGCAGAGGGTACAGGAGTAGAAGGTATCGACATCCTCGTCGGTCATCTTGTCGACACGCTCGTCACGGACCTTGTATTCGGCCCGAGCCCTGGCAGTCAGTTTATCCACATCTTCCTTTTTGGTATACAGGGTGACTTGGACTTTATCGACGATCTTCTTGAAATCCTGATGGAACTTGGCATGAAGTACAACGCCGATATCCTTCAGGGTAAAACCTTTCTCGATGGCAGCCTTGCTGACCCGGACCCAGGAGATATCCCTCTGACCGATATGCATGATGCCCTGGATATAATTGATCAGGTGATGAATCTGGCGTTCAAGTATCGGCTCGAAGTCGGTCTGGAACTCCCGACCGGCAATTTGCACAAAGATACCAAGCGGCAGGGTATCGCCTTCCTTGAGGTCACCGATATCCGGACCGTTGACAATGACCTTGCCATCTTCAATCTGGCTCATCTCGGCCATGTTGACTAGCTCAGTACACTGGGTCTTGCCACCGCCCATCTGGCAATAGAGATCACCGCCGCGCACCCGCTCACCCTCGAAGGCCGGGCCGAAAGCGCAGGGAATATCAATCTCGGTGATGTTGATCTTAAGGCCGCGAACCTCAACCGATTTCTGACAGATCTCGTTATGAGGAACATTGGCGACGACATGTTCGTAGGTGCAGATACCTGTCGGCAGGATTTCCGGGATGTCGGTGTCGGCCAGAGTCGGGAAACCCCAGTTGACACAACCGGCAGCGGCAACGGCCCATTCGGTGCCAACATCGCCCAGAGCATTGACGAAGGCAAAAATACGGTTCTTGTTGTACATCAGCATCTTGCGATAGTCACCCGGCTCAACACCACCAAATGCCATGGCAGCCCGGTTGGCGAAACCAAGAGCGAAGACTGCCGAGGAGATATCCGGTCCGAAAGGCACGATACGGGTCTTCCAACCCACCTGCATTCCGGCCTCGAGACACTGCTCGATAACTGTCTTGCCATTGTGATTTGCAGCACAGAAAATATAGAGGCTCTTCTTCTGGTAGTCCTCGACGATCATCTTGGCGGTCGCGGCATCCGGTGCGGCACCGACAATAGCGGCAAAGCCGGGGGCCGAGCCATCAACAAATTCAACACCGCGCTTACGCAGGATGGTATCGTCGGCGGGTCCCACCCAGATTTTACCTCCCTCGACATCCGGATCTTCACCGAGCATGTAGAAATCTGGCTCGCGCAGGATACGCAGGGCCTCCTTGATCTCATAAGCAAAGATTCCAGCCATACCGGCATCAAGCAGCGGTCCGAGATACGGCAGATGGTTGGCGCCTTTGATATGGGGTGGCAGAAGGCCACGGGCAAAGGCCATCGGTTTTTTGAGATCCTCGAGGGTCTCGCACTTCATCCCGGTAAGAGAATAGATTACCGGCAGATAATATGCTGTGTTCGGAAAACCAATCTTGGTATCGGCATTGTAGGTCTGAAGGGCCTTCTCGAGCTCACCTTCTACCTGGGAGACAACTTTATAGCCGCCCTGAATTGCGGCAAATGCAACTAATCTTGACATGCTTTCCTCCTTTGTTGAGGATAGATCGTACAGTTACGGTTATATGCGTATCAGGCCTCTGCCTCAAGCTTCTGTCTGTCAGCCATATCCATCAGGACCCTGTCGCGTGCCTTATCGATACCCAGTTCCTTGCGTTTTTTGTCGATATGGGCAATCATCTTATGGGCATGTTTGACGGGATCTGCCTCGCAATCCCACATACCGCCATACATTCCTTCCATACCCTTATAGAGATAGTCTTTAAAGACCGGTGCACCCTCGATCGGCAGAGAGTAACCGAAGACGGTATAGACGCCTGAGGTGACGAAATACTGGCCGATGGAAATGGCCTTTTCACTCATCCACTCTGGGGCACTGCCAGCCGCGGGCAGGTCACAGAGATCCTTACCAAGGCCGCCCGCCTTGACCATCTCAGTGGCGGCCAGCAGGATACGACTGTTATCGACACAGGAGCCGAGATGCAGGACCGGCGGAATACCGACGGTCTCGCAGACCTCTGCCAGGCCGGGACCACAGTGGACCGCCGCCGCTCCGGGAGAGAGCAGTCCGTGCATGCCGGCGGCAATACCAGTACAGCCGGTGACGAGAACAAGGACATCGTTCTTGATCAGTTCCTTGATAATGGTGATATGTTCTTCGTTGTGCTTGGTCCGGGCGTTGTTGCAGCCGACAACACCGGCGACACCGCGGATCCGGCCATTAATGATGTTATCGTTGAGGGTATAGTAACTCCCGCGGAAGGTCCCGCCCAGATGGTACTGGATCGACTCGACGCCGAATCCGGCGATCTGGGTGGTCTTATGCTGCGGAATCATGACCTCCGCACCTCGGTTCTTGAAGTTTTCGATGGCCATCTTGACGATGCGAAGGGCATCCTGCATGGCATAATGTTCATCAAACTCGATATGGATGACATTTTCCTGCTCCATCTTGGCGATGGGATGGGTAGTAATGAGCTTGGTATGGAAACATTTGGCGACATTGGCCAGATTCTGAAAGATACACTGGACATCGACTACCATCGCATCACAGGCACCGGTGATAATCGCGAGTTCCTGCTGCAAAAAAGTACCCGCTGGTGGAATACCGTGACGCTGCAGAAGTTCGTTGGCCGTACAGCAGATACCGCTGAGCTGGATGCCTTTGGCTCCTAACTCTTTGGCATAGGCGATCATCTCCTGGGACTGAGCTGCAGCAACGATCATCTCGGAGAGCAGCGGCTCATGGCCATGGACGATGATATTGACATGATCCGCCTTCATAACTCCGAGATTGGCTTCAGCCTGCAGAGGAGTCGGGCTACCGAACATGACATCCTGCAGATCGGTACCGATCATCGAACCACCCCAGCCATCAGCAATGGAAGCCCTGGCACCCTGTTTCATCAGGTTTTTATAGTCCTGATCAACACCCATATGCGTGCGGTGCATAATCTCTACGATCTCGCGGTCTATTGCCCGAGGGATGACTCCCTGCTTTTTCCATTTGTCCTGCAATGCCTGGGGAGCCCTTTTTACATAGGCAAGTGACCCTTCTGGCTTGCCCCATTCCTTGATGGCCGCCTCGGCGACACCCAGAGCAATCTCATAGAGATCCCTGTCCATTTTCTTGCCGTCAACCTCAACAGTCGTGGCAACGTCAAAATACGGGGCGATCTGAATGAGTTTGGCCGGATCTTTGATGGTGTAGTCTTTGCTTTCCTTTCTGGCAACCGACAGGAAGGTCTCGGCCACTCCGCGTCCATGATCGGAATGAGCGGCTGCGCCACCAGCAATCATCCGGACCCAGTTACGGGCGGCAATGGTGTTCGGGGTTGCCCCGCACAGACCCTTTCTGGTGTCCTCACCCTCAACGCCGCCTTTGGGTAGCGGCAGACGGCAGGGACCCATCGCGCAGTTCTTGCAACAGATACCCTGCATGCCTATAGCGCAGGGTTTCATAGTTACAGCACGATCAAAAACCGTTTCAATATTGAGTTTATGGGCGCGTCGTATCATCTCCTGGGTAGCTATATCGATGGATGCTTCCATCGGATCGGCCAGTTGTGGAGCTTTTGCGGCACTCACTTTTGTTTCTTCTGCCATGAGAAGTTCCTCCTCGAATTATGATCAAATAATAACCAATTGCTCTAGGATCGTTACTACTACTGCAACCTCGTCAATTGACCTGCCTCTTGTGGAATCTGTTCAGCATCTCCAATATTTTTTCCTGCTCGGTCTTCTGGACTGCGGCAGGCGTTACGGCAACCTCGCCAGCTGCATCTGACATTGTTGTGTGGACAGCGCTCTTGCGTTCCTGTGCACGTTTTTCCTTCAGGGCCATTTCTTCTGCCTCGCGTGCGGCCTTGGCAGCTGCAATCGCATCTGCGTCAGCCTTGGCTTTAGCCTCCGCATCTGCCTTGCCCTTAGCCTCAGCATCAGCCTTGGCTTTGATCTCAGCCTGTTCTTTCGCCTTGGCATCCGCTTCAGCTTTGACCTTGGCATCAGCATCAGCTTTGGCCTTGGCTTCTGCCTCCATCTTGGCAGTGGCGGCAGGATCAGCAGCCGGTGCCGCAGGAGCCTCCGCTTTCACTTCAGCTTTGGCTGCAGCCGGTTTTGCGGCCTCCGCCTTTGCGGCTGGTGCGGCTGCGGCAGATGCCGGGGCAGCAGCTTTAGCCGGAGCAACTTTCTTCTTTTCTTCCTCGATCGTCAAATCAAGCTGTGGCGCCAGGGCTGCAAAATCGACCTTAACGTCGGCCAGCCTCTTGGAGATAGGCGCCGTATCCTTGGCAGAACCGCCATCAGCAAGGATTTTAATATATTCTTTGACCAGACGAATTGATTCCGGATGCCTCATTATCAGAACACTCGTTCCGCTCATGAGGTAAGAAACCGCGCCGATGGCCTCCATCAGGATGCCGCGCCGCTCAGGATCGCCGAGCAGAGGGGCATCTTCAACGGATTGCTTTGCCTCTTTAGATTTCCAGACTTCATTACCCAGATTGTTGATCATCGGGAACTGCAGTTTTTCATCTCCTTGGGTCATGGCGGCCATCGTCAGGCGCTCCATGACAGAATAAG
The DNA here is from genome assembly GCA_020049575.1 of Desulfobulbaceae bacterium. Classification (GTDB taxonomy): domain Bacteria; phylum Desulfobacterota; class Desulfobulbia; order Desulfobulbales; family Desulfocapsaceae; genus Desulfoprunum. Next base: position 5,907 of record JAIFKM010000042.1, on the reverse strand, counting down.
AGTATTCCATGCCATAGCCCAAACCACCGGTGGTCGGATCGACCAGGACCCTTTCCATCGGCATGCCAAAATTCTCCAACAGAATATTGATCTGCTTTGCCAGATTGACATCGATCGGCGAGGAGGCAATGACGCCGTGGCCATAACCCATGGCCGCTGCGGCTATACCCTTGTAGTTCTTTTCCTCGACCGGGCCCATAATCACATTGCCGCCCTGACAGGCCTCACAGACCACCTTGAACACTTCTTCGTCCTTGGCTGGTGAAGCGCATCCCCAGACAATCAGCGGAACTTTGATAGCCTCCATGACCTTCTTGACCGTTGCTGCCGCCTCTGCAGCAGGAGCATTCTTGTCGTTCGGGTCGATACTCTTAAGTTGCAGGACTATGACTTCGGCACCATATTCTTCGACACATTTTTTGGCCCAGGCCACTGGATCCCCGGCCACGTCCCGGAAGGGGGCAAGCGCGGGTTCGGCCCAGTCTTCCGGCGCCATATCCCAGATCTCCATGGCAATAACAGGCTTGTTGGGCATATCGCCCTCAAACATGTAAAAGGGATAGCAGGTCTGGCCACCAACAGTAACAGCCGAATCTCCTTTACCTATGGATATTTCCCTTATGCCTCCGGTATAGGATTCCTTCTTCATTTCAAATCCCACGTTTACCTCCTTGCATCTGAGTGATTATTCTCCTCAAGGTTCTTGTTCCTGAGCCGCCTGTATTTGTGGTACACGACCTTGCCCATGAACGCCAACCTCCCCTTTTCTTACTCAAAAAAAATCAATGAAACACATCAGTCCGTGTCAATTTAAAGACTTGGACCCGACAGTCTTCCCGGCCTCCTGCAACGATTTTTTTCGCGCCTCCATACGCTGCTTGGTCCGGGGAAATTTTTCGATTTCCGTATGCGGCAGAAACATTGCTGCCACATAATTGCTCATGTAGGACGGGGTTTCAGATAACTCAAAATTTGTCATTTTTTTGGTTACTTCGACAACATCTTTACGTATTCTGTTGGTCAGAGAACTCATTCTGGCACCCAACAGCGAACCGTTTCCGATAAAAGTGACCCGGTCTGCATCGATTTCCGGCAGCAGACCAATGGTCATGGCCCGGTCAAGATCAATATAACTGCCGAAACCGCCGGCCAGGATGATGTGCTCAATCATATCCATACTCAACCCGACTTCTTCGAGAAGGGTCATGCAACCGCTGTAGATTGCCCCCTTAGCCCGGATAAGATTGTCAATATCTGGTTCAGAGAGAGATATATCCCTGTCTATCTGGGTTTCATCCTTCCAGGCCAGAACGTATTCCCAGATGCCGTTATTCTGACGAATCCGTGGAGTTCCCAAGTCACGGTTGAAATGTCCTCGGTTGTTGATCACCCCCATCTCGAGCATGACGGCTGTCATGATGATCAATCCGGAGCCGCAGATCCCCTTTGGTCGCACATCGCCGATGGTTACCAACATGGGTTCGAATGTCAGCGGATCGAGTGAGAAATCCTCAATGGCACCCTTTGCAGCCCGCATGCCGAATTCGACACCGCCACCCTCAAAGGCCGGGCCGGCAGAACAGGCCGTACAGGCAAGCCAATCCTGATTGCCTATGACTATTTCGGCATTGGTGCCGATATCGAGAAAAAGGGTTAATTTTTCACTGCGATACATGCCGGAGCCCATGACTCCGGCGACGATATCACCGCCGACATAACTTGACACCACGGGATAAAGGAGTGCTATCACTTTGTCATTGATTTCAAGGCCAATCGATGAACCGCTGAAGGGCGGGTACATCGTCGAGGCAGGAACATACGGGGCCCGACGCAGATAGCGGGGATCGATGTCGAGCAACAATTGGGTCATGGTGGTGTTGCCGGACAGAGTAATGGTCGAGATGTTCTCGGTACCGACCTTGGCCTGTTTGACAATCTCATGAATCACCTTATTGAGGGTGGCGACCACAACCTCCTGTAATTTTTTCCTGCCTTCGGGTTTCTCAGCGTACATGATCCGGCTGATGACGTCCTCGCCATAGCTGATCTGGCCGTTGAAATCACCGTACTCACCAAGGCACTCGCCACTGGCCAGGTCAATAAGCTGGCCATACACCGTCGTAGTGCCGATGTCCATTGCAATAGCATAACTTTGCGAGGTCGTATCACCTGGCTGTATATCAGTGATCAGCGTCTTGCCGTCATCTCGGACAGGCCTGACAAGTGTCACGGTAACCTTGAAATCCTTTTCTCGCAGCACACCCGGCAGTTTCCTGATGACTTGCATGGTCAGCTCGAGTTTGTGCTCATTGGCTTTGAGTTTGAGATACTCAATAAGTCTGGTGACGTCCGGCATATTATTCTGGGCGTCCGGCGGAGATAACTCGAGGTAAATTTTGTCTACGGGAGGAATGAACAGCCCCTGCTCCTTAAGACTGTTGAAATCCATGTGATGGATGGTTGCAGTCCGTCGGGGGGCCCCAAGTTTATTGAGGACGCTGGCGTCAATGGAGGATTCGACAGGGATACGCACTGATACATCGTCATCCACTTTTGCCAGGCAGGCAAGACGGTATCCCTTAGCTGCATCTTCTTTGCTGAGCCTTTCTGAAACTCCTTCAAGGATATGACCTTTTTCAATCAGGACTCTGCATTTACCGCATACACCTTCACCACCGCAGGATGCATTGACATGCACGCCTGCCCTGAGGGCGACGCGAAGCAGACTCTCGCCAGGAGAAGCATCAATCTCTCTGTTGTGAGGCAGAAATGTGACTTTGTACGTATTCATTGGGGTTTCCACAGTGAAGTCCGGAAACTATCTCCCTGAGCTGTACGTTTATCCCAGAAAAGAATTGCCACCTCAAACACCTCCCCCGATAGTATCAGGCGGGAAGAGCAATTAATAGAAGGCAGATACCAACTTTTTTCTGGGCGGGAAATCTCCCCAAGCCTTTTTCGCCTGGAGAAGAATCCCTTATGATAATTACCTCAGTTTACATACAAACAAACATTCTTTTTACTGGAGCGGGCCATCATCTGTGTTGATAGGAACATTTCTCGCATCGCTCTTGGGCGAATAATTCCTATTCCATCAACAAGCCCAGAAAAATTCATTTCCTGGCAAAATCAAACATTCCTTCGAACCCCACTGATGAAGGCGCGGGGGAATTCCCCTCGCACCGTCGTCTCCGCATACTCAATAGTAGGGCGCTATTTTGATTTCGAGTTCTCTCAACCCCTCAATGCCCTGCAGGGATGCCGCGATTCTGGCATGAACTGCATCCACTTGCACTTCAGGAGCCTTGACGTGGACCACCACCTTTCCAGCATCGACAAAGACACCTGCAGTAGGGTAATCAAACAAGGCCACCTTCACTTCAGCCGACAGGGCGTGTTCCTCAATCCTCTTGCGAGAGGTTTCGGTCGGCTGAAAACAAGGATACCCAGCCGTTCTTGCAATCAAATCAGCGGCATTGTCGGTATCCATCGAACTGATATTGAGGACCATATCATACAGACTAGGGTCAACGATATCGATACCATAAAGAAGCATGGCCCATTTACGTCTCTCTTCATCATCAACTTTTAACTGCAGACGAGCCTTCTCCGGGGAGATGTGTGCCCTTTCGGCCTCGGCGTGAACTCGTTCTTCCATATCAGCGATTATCCGAACCTTCAGTACGTGACCGACATCATGAAGGAAAAACTGTCCGGCGAGTCCGTGATAAACATGATTATCCTTTTTTAGATGCCGCAATATTGCCGAGGAAATAAAATGAATATACCGCTCACGGCCAAAAGAGAGTCGTTCAAGGGTCTGGACGGCATACTGGAAATTATGCATGACCTTGATTTCAGGGACATCGTAATCCTTACTGGACTCGAGGATCGTATCCCGTGAGATGCAGGCATATCCCAGCAGTCCGGCGACCTTGTAGGCCACCTCACTGCCCCGGTAATAACTTCCGCGTGAGATGCTGACAATCGACATGGCCCCCTCCTTTCAGAACGAAGACCGAACGACAAAACAGGCAAATTTCATTTGCTGGGAACCTGGCAAGTCTTCGGGTCAAACGATTGGCCGCACTTCGGGCATTTCAATGTTTTCTCCAGTTCATCAGCGAAGATCTCGATATCCGCTTTGCAGGCCGGACATACAACCTTTACTTCTTTCAGCTGTTTGTTGCTCTCAAACCCTGGACAATGCTGATCTGTCATGGTGCACCTCCTTCGATTTTCGATAGAACCTTAATTGCCTGAGCCTAACATACATTCTCACTCAGACATGTTGTCTCGGCGGTCCGAGCAGAAAGCCTCGGCAATCGTTCAGGACCCGGCTTTCTGCTCTTTTTTCCTGCGTGCTTCTTTTTCAAGAAAATAAATGGCACATGATGAGCGGAATTTGCAGTAGATTTCCGGATCGTTGCAGGCAATGCATTGTTCACACAGATAATAATTATGCTTCATGCAGCAATACGATGTTTCCACCTCCGGATGATTTTTGCATTTTCCCATTACTGTGAGGTCTCAATGCGCCCGAAGTCGATTATTTGCCCATATGCAGCCAGGCCGATTTGACAGTATTCTTCATCAGCATGGCAATGGTCATCGGGCCGACGCCACCTGGTACCGGCGTTATCTTGCCGGCAATCTCCTTGGCGGCTTCAAAATCGACGTCACCTTTGAGAATAGCCTTGCCAGTCGCCTCGTTCATACCTACCCGGTTGACGCCGACATCGATAACTGTTGCTCCCGGTTTGATCCACTCAGGTTTCACCAGATCAGGCACCCCGGCAGCAACAATGAGGATATCAGCCCGCTTGCAATGCGAAGCCAGGTCCTTCGTTCTGGTGTGGACTATCGTAACGGTACTGTTCGCACCTTTGCCTTTCTGGGCCATCATTATGGCAATGGGTTTGCCAACGATATTAGAACGACCGACCACCACCACCTCGGCTCCTGAAGTTTCGGTCCCTGACCGGACGATCAGTTCCTGGATTCCTGCGGGAGTACATGGCGGGAAACGGACTTCATCGCCGCCGATCATCAAGCGACCGACATTGACCGGATGAAAACCGTCGACATCCTTGTCCGGGTTGATCGCATTGAGGACCTTTTTTTCATCAATATGTTTTGGCAGGGGCAACTGGACCAATATCCCGTGAATGGCGGGATCAGTGTTATACTTTTCAATGAGAGCCAGAAGAGCGGCCTCGGAGATATCCACCGGCTGGTTATCCTGGACTTCGTGAAAACCAAGGTCCTCGGCTGTCTTGACCTTCAGAGTGACATAACTGATAGAGGCAGGATTCTCCCCTATCAGGATGGTGACAAGGCCAGGTCCTCGGCCGTGCTTCGCCTTCATCGCCCTGACCTCTTCCGACAGTTCGGCGAGGATTTCCTTGCGAATCTGGGTTCCGCTGATAAGCTCTGCAGTCATGCTCGTTCTCCTTCACTTTTGGATTGGCATATTCGCGGTCCCGGCTGATTGCCGCTCCCGGGGATTGCGACGAGGATCGAAATGCACCGCAGGGGGAACCCCCTGCGGAACATCTCAGATCAGACTAACACCCCACAAGGGGGTATAAGTACCTTCACGAAAAACAAGAATTGTATTTCGAAGGTACTAAAACACACCCTTGACCTTACCGGTTTCGACATCGACATCGACCCGTTTAAAAGCAGGGTTGGAGCTGGTGCCAGGCATCAGGCTGATAGCCCCGGCCACCGGAACGATAAAGCCGGCGCCACCGTAAGTGAGAACCTCGCGAATGGTGAGGCGCCAGTTTGTCGGCACGCCTTTGAGTGTTGGGTTATCGGAGAGCGACAGGTGGGTCTTGACCATGCAGATACCCATCTTGGCCAATTGGGGATCAGCTTGGAGTCGTTCCATGGATTTACTGG
>JAIFKM010000071.1 GCA_020049575.1 Desulfobulbaceae bacterium | reverse complement strand
CATCGCCGGTGGCACCGCCTCCGCCGCCTCCGCTCGGACCTCAGGATGCTCTTGAAGAGGGAATAGCCCAGATTCGAGGAACGGATCGGTCCTTTGACACCAAGTATTTTCTCGAAATCGCCTCGGATGTCTTTTTCCAGGTCCAGGCAGGTTGGATGCGTCGTGATCTTGACTCCTACCGGCATCTGCTCGGTGAGTCCCTGGCAGCAGAATATCAAGAGCAGTTCGAGGAAATGCGACGTCTTGGTCATATCAACAAGTTGGAAAGCATCGCCGTACGCAAGGTTGATATCGTCTCTGCCGGCAGTGATGGCAGTGAGGATTTCATCACCGTCCTGTTTACCGCAAATCTGCTCGACTACACCGTTGACGAGAAGACCAACGAGGTTGTTTCCGGCAGCACGACAACCCCGGTCAAGTTTGAAGAAGAATGGACCTGGGCTCGTCCAGTTGGCACCCAGAACTGGAAACTGGAAGGCATCAAGGTCATCAACGGCTGATAGCCGAGTGACGATACGCGATGCATTTGAAAATACGAGTTTTAAAGGTGGTAGAGTTTGGACATCAGTCATTTCCGTCGAGAGTATCTGAAAGGGGGGCTTTCCCGATCATCCCTGGACCCGGATCCGCTCAAACAATTCACGACATGGTTTGAGCAGGCGAGATCGACGGAGATCCCTGATCCCACCGCCATGGTTCTGGCGACAGTCGGCAGCAACGGCCAGCCAAGCCAGCGCACGGTACTGCTCAAATATTACGATAACAGCGGGTTTGTCTTTTTCACCAACTTCGAGAGCAGGAAGGCGCAGGAAATCGCCGCCAATTCTCGGGTCAGCCTGCTTTTTGTCTGGCTTGATCTGGAGCGCCAGATCCAAATCAACGGCACGGCAAGCCGGATTTCTGCAGCCGAGTCGGCCAAATATTTCATGTCTAGGCCTAAAGACAGCCAGATGGCCGCCTGGGTCTCAAGCCAGAGCCATACCCTGACCTCGAGGCAGATCCTGCTGCAGAAGTTCCAGGAGATGAAACGAAAAATAGGGGAGGGCAAAGTACCTATCCCCTCTTTTTGGGGAGGATACCGGGTCGAACCGGTTGAGATTGAATTTTGGCAGGGCCGGCAAAACCGTTTGCACGATCGTTTTCTCTATACTAGAAATGAGTCGGCAGGCGGCTGGAAAATCGAACGGTTGGCGCCGTAAAAGTCTGGTTTCCTGCTATTAATTGCCAAAAACCGCTGCCGTCTCAACCCTTGACGACGGCAAGCGGCTTCAGTCGAGTGACAACCTCGACCAGATCCTGCTGAAAACACAGTACCTCTTCAATGTCTTTATAGGCTCCCGCGGCCTCTTCAAGATCCCTCCTGCCCCTGATGGCATGAAGAATCTGCTGGGATTCCAGCATCCTGATCTCTTTTTGTAGATCGAGCTGTTTCTGCGCCTGCTTGCGACCGAGCCGTCGTCCTGCCCCGTGCGAGCAGGAAGAAAAACTCTCCGTGTTCCCTTTCCCCCTGACAATATAACTGGCGGTTCCCTGTGAGCCCGGGATGATGCCGGTCTCGCCCAGCCCTGCTCTAGTTGCCCCCTTCCGGTGCACCAGGACCTCCCGCTCGAAATGGTGTTCCTTCGCCGCGTAGTTGTGAGCCACATCGATGGCTTCGCCAAAACGGACAGGGGCACAGAATTGCTGGATGATATCCTCGATCGTTTCGCGCATCAGCTGTCTGTTCGCTCTGGCGAAATCCACGCAATACTTCATCTCGAGGAGATATTTCTGAGCCGTTTCGGAGTCAAGCGAGAGTGCGGCCAGTTGTTGATCGGCTCCTTGAGTCCAGCCGTATTTCCTGGCGAGAGCGATGGCCAGATCGTTGTAGTGGTTGGCCACTCGATAGCCGATATTACGGCTGCCGGAGTGGATCATCAGCCATATATGTCCATCGTCGGCCCTCTGGATCTCGATAAAATGATTGCCGCCGCCAAGGGTACCGATCTGGAAGAGAGCGCTTTCATATTCTTTACTTACGATCGGCAGATCTGAGATCCGACTTCCCTTCGGAGGCGCGGGCATACGATGGGCTGGTTGGCTATGCCGATGATGAGCAAAACCCAAAGGGATGGTTTTGCGGATGGCGCCAAGGATTTGTTTGAGTTTCTCGCGGTCGATTTCGCTGAGCGAAGTAGGAACGGCGCAGACGCCGCAGCCGATATCGACGCCCACTGCGTTGGGGATGACGATGTCGGTCGTTGCGGCCACACCGCCGATGGGCATGCCGAAACCGACATGGGCGTCAGCCATGATGGCGACGTGGCTATGTATAGAAGGAAGGTTGGCGAGGTTTTTGGCTTGGGTCAGGGTATCTGCATCGATGTCTCTGAGCCAGAGCTTGATCGGGTGCTTTTCGGTGGTGATGATCTTTTCCATGGTCTTTATATCCTCCGTTCTGGCTTGCTCATTTCAGGGGAGGCGTGCGGACCCGGCTAGGATCTCTGGGATATTTCCATGAGTACCGTCTCCAGGATTTCCCTGAGATCACTTTCGCTTTTGTACCGGGCCGAGTCGTTTTCCTGCTGCAATGCTCTGAAATACTCATGACAGACCTTGATTCTGGCCGATGACCAGTTACGGGTGAAACCCAGCTGGTCGGGGGAGCGGTCCTCCGAGCCTGAGGCCTTGGCATAATCCCGCCGGCCATGGGCCCAGTTTATTGTGTGAAAATAAAAAAGCAGGGATCGGTTGAGCAGTATGAAAAGAAGATCGATCGATTTGCTCGGGCCGATCTGCAATTGCTGACCGCCCAGCTTCAAGCCCATGAACGTGGCGTTGGCGGAAGCCGTCTCGCCGCCGAGGATGGCACCCAGAGCACCGATCGCGCCACCCACGGTGGCCCAGAGGCCCATACTCAGACCGGCGTGGGCGATATCGAGCCCTGCGCCGATGGCCGCACCGCCTAAACCGCCGATAATTGCCAGCTGTTTTTTCGAGAGACCGAGTATCTGCCACGTCCTCTCGTTGAACAGTTCCTCTCGGAGCAGCGATCTTGCAGGTAGTTGATATTTGAAGATGTTGTGTTTGTAGAGACTGCGGATCTTCTGGTGGATAGCCTCTTCTTTTTCGGCGATGGCCTGATTATAGGCTTTGAGGAAACGTTCGCTGTCCTGCCGTTCAAGCTCTTCCGGGCCAGCATCGATCAGTCGGCGGTAGGTGAGGCAGTCGCTCAGCATGGTGATGATCAGATCGATGGTTGCGGCGTTGCGGGCGGCCCAGTCACGTTTGAAGGCGCTGATCACCTGGCCCAGAACCTCATGCCAATCTTGGTCTATCGATTGCAAGGCCTCGAGAAGGAGGATGCGTTCGGCATAGGTGGCCCGGTGGGCGCTGAAAACCCTGTTGGCATTGAAAGCCTTGCGGAATTCCTCCTTCCAGTCCTGAAGGTACTCCTCCCGCTGATCCTTGCAGTTGATCACGGCCATCCGGGGATTGCCGGAGAGGCGGAGAATCTCCATCTCGTCCCGGTCGACGTTTCGCACCGGTCGTGAACCGTCCACTACATAAATAATGCCGGCACCTCGTTCGACGGGCTGCAAGAGCTCGCAGTCGTCGCGCAGTTCCGGGATTGATCTGGCGTATTCCCGAAACTGTCTGATTATCCCGTCGCCCTGACCAGCCAGTCTTCGCAGTTCGCTGAGAACCCGGGAAGGATTCTGGAAACCGGGGGTGTCAATAAAGCGCAGCACTTCGCGACCGTCGATGATCACTGGAAAAGAACGGCAATGGGTGGTTTCGCCAGGCGTCGGGCTTACGCGCACGGAATCATCCTCGGCCAGAGTCGAGAGGACCGAAGATTTTCCCTCGTTCGGATGTCCCATTATCGCTATTTCAGGTACCATATCTTAGGCCCCTGCGAGTGCGGTTTGCTGGATAATCATATTTGGCTTGCCCCGAGAGGCTCCAGTGAAATCAGGGGATCACCAAGAGCGGTGATTTTCTTGGCCCATATCGCCCAGTCGTTACCTGATGGCGGGGCCGGAAGGTGCTCTGGCCCTGATTTACCGATGAGTTCAATGGTGATGGTGATGTCTGGTCCGACGGCCGCGCGGAGAGTATTGAGAAACGACAGGAAGGCGATCAGCGGCGGCATCCATGCCTCCATGAGAATGACAATTCCTTCTGTTTCCGTCCAATCTTGCCGGGTAAGATCCTCAAGTATCTTACGGTCTGCGTCGTAGCTTGCCATGAATCTCATCTTCCCGGCTGGGTGCAGACCGCGCGGGGCGAGAAGGGTCTTCAGGGCATCATCCTGGTAGAGAGAATATATCTCGTCGGGGATGAGCACCAGAACCGGGGTTTGAGAATCTCGTTCACGGCCAATGTCCTTTTCGCCTGCAGGCGGAATCTCGGCTAATGGCTGTTCCTGCATGTTGCGGAATTCTGGTGCTGCCTGGGTTGAAACCTGCGGTGTCTGCAGCCTTTGCAGCAGACGGAGGCAGGGCGAGTGCTGCAGCCGCAGTTCGCTCAGGTTCTTGTACTGCATGTAGATGGCAAGGACGTAGAGGATAATCCGTGGCAGCAGACCATAGACCATCAGGCAGAGAATGAGAAAGGGCCACCATGACACCAGATCCTGAGTGGAGAGATGAGAAATGCCGTCCTTGAGGATGATCCTGCTGCCTTGGATGGCGGTCAGCGAGGGATGGGAAAAATCCTGCGGAATGATCCACGACCAGGGAAGACTGACAATCTGTACGAAGGAATACAGAGCGTGACTGCTAAATTGTACAGTTGACTGCCAGCCGAATGCCACGTCACTTGTGAGGATTCTGAAAAGCGTTGCGGCGAAGACTCCGGCGTTGGCGCCAATAGCAAGAAGCTGGGTGAGGGCAAAAACAGGCCAAAAGAAAAGAGAACCGTAAATCCGTTGCCTTCCTTTAATCAGACCAAGGGAAGCTGCCAGACTGTCCCTCGACTCCGCCCACATTCTGCCGAGAATATTGCGATGTCCCCAGAGGATGGTCCTGGTAATCAACTCACCCATAATTCGTATTAACAACGGCGGGGTGACTCTCCTGCCACGAAGAAGCCAGCGGACGAGACCGGAAAGCAGCAGGAGAAGAAGTGCGCCGATCTGGGTAAATATGAAGAAGAAGAGAAAGGAGAAAATATTCACCGGTGTGGTCCCGGCGTAGTTGAAAAAACTCAGTCCGGCAATGGAGCCGAAGAAAAGGCCGGCAACCAGGGATATAAGACGCAGGGTGCGGTGGGCCTCCACGAAGAGGGCCCCCGGGCTGAGGCTGTCGGCTGTGCCGAATTCTGCCCGGCGCCGGTGCTCAAGCCAGTTATGCAGGATAAACAGTCGTTGCTGATCTTTGGGACACTGTTGCAGCGCAGGTTCGATATGTTGGACAAAGAGAGCGCGGTCTCTCTGGCGCAGCGTGCCATCTGCGACATTTGAGTCCTTGTGGAGAAAGTACTCAAGATCGAAGATATCTTTGTAGTTCCAAAGAAGTTTCATATAATGAAGTATACCAAAAGCCTCTTTGCCTTTCCTCTGTTATTCTTCGGGCTCGACAAGATTTTCAACGAGCAGCCTGCCACCGGAACCCACCGGTGGCAATAATAAAAAATCTTGCTGATCGCGGTGTTGTGCGCTAGCCTTGGAGGTCATCTGCGATACTAACTGGCAGTGGTGATTTCTGGCTGGATGGCTGGCAGCCGGTGTTTTGAGGCTGTTCCCCCGTAGTTTTTTTCCGATGAGGTGAAAATATGCAGACCCGTATCATGAAATGCGCAGTACTTTCTCTGTTGGTTGTTTTCTTTTCAACCGTGAGCCTCCTGCCAGCCGCCCGTGCCGGAGTCATAAGCACAGAGACCCATCTCGCCGTCGGCAAATTGACAGCGAAGGATCAACTTCAGGCAGCTTTGGAACGGCAGGATGTCAGAACTCAACTCATCTCTCTGGGTGTTGATCCGGAGAAGGCCAAGGCGCGGGTCGCAAGCCTGACCCAGGATGAGGTGGCCAAACTGCAGAGTCGCATTGGCGATCTGCCTGCCGGAGCAGGGGCTATCGAGGTGATCGGAATCCTTTTTATCGTTTTGCTCATCCTGGAACTGGTCGGCGTGATCAATATCTTTCACAAACTGTGAGAGGTCGGATTGCCGCACCGGATTCTTACGCTGATCTTTTTCTGTCTTTTTCTGTCGGGATGTGCAGTCTCCAGACTGGCGAGCTTTCCGGCGGTGGATGGCTTGAAGTCTGTCGAACTCGAGGATACCGCATTTTTCCCGCAGAAAACATCTCAATGCGGCCCGGCTGCCCTGGCCACGCTTTTCAGGAGCTCCGGCAGCACTGTCGGGCCGGATGAACTGGCGCCGTATCTGTATCTTCCTGGTAGACGAGGTTCTCTGCAGGTGGAAGTTATTTCTGCAAGCCGGCGATTCGGCCGGATTCCCTATGTCATTGACCCTGAGCCATCGGCGCTCCAGGCAGAGCTCCTGGCTGGCCGGCCTGTCCTTGTTTTGCAGAACCTCGGCCTGCGCTTGATTCCCGTCTTCCACTATGCGGTGGTCATCGGTATCCTGGATGATGACCAGGTTGTCCTGCGTTCCGGGGAGGAACGGCGGCTGGTGATGGCAGGTGGGCGGTTTGCCGCGACGTGGCGGCGGGCTGATAGCTGGGGAATGGTCCTGCTGCGTCCCGGCGAGTTGCCGGCCAATACGGCGGTGCCGGAGCGTTATCTGCTCGAAGTTGCCGCCATTGAAAGCATGGGGCGTCTCGATAGTGCCAGGGCTGCCTATGAAGCCGCTCTTGCGCGGTGGCCCGATCAACCGGATGCTCTTTTTGGTCTGGCCAACACCTTGCTGGCTCAGGGTCAGTCGAATGAGGCGGCAGGAATCTATAGGAAGCTTATTGAAATTCAGCCGCGGCATACCGCGGCTATCAACAATCTTGCGGAGGCGCTTTCTCGGCAAGGCTGTTTCACAGAGGCCCTGATCTTGATAGATGAGACACTGAAGGCGACGGGAGAGGCGGATGCGTTCGCGCCAGCGCTACGCCAGACCCGGTTGGAAATCAAGGGCAGGAAACCGGCAGGCCGGCAACTTTGCCATCCTGCTCTGCCCCCTTCGTCTCGCTGATCTTGACGGAGATATGTGGTGACTCATGGATAAATCGACGGCTGTATCGGCATATCTCAAAGACCACGGCTGGCTCTCTCGATCGTTGCAGTGCACCTTTCTTGCGGCTGGCGAGTACAACGAAAACTACAGAATTGTCGACGAGCAGCAGGAGTATGTTTTCCGGATCAACCACGGCACTCAACTCGGACTTTCCCGTCAGATCGAGTACGAGTTTCATGTCCTCGAGGCAGTTTTTCCCTCGGGTGTCACGCCGCGGCCATACCGTTATAGCCTTGATGGCGGCGGGCTTGGCAATGGCGTGCTGCTTATGGAGTATATCCCCGGCAGGCCGCTGGACTATGGCAGGGATCTCGATACCGCTGCCCGAATCTTTGCCCGCATCCATAGGTTGCCGACAGATCCCCGGTTGATAGTGCAGGAGGATCCCATTCGGGATATAGCCGCAGAATCCCTTGGCATGCTCAAGCGTTATAATGGCAGTGAATATAGCGAGGTCCGCAGCCTGCTGCTGCAGTATTACGAGGACATCCTTGAAATGGCCGCCCATTCGCCCCTGATGTTTGAGGGGGAGTCCCGGTGTATAGTCAATACCGAAGTGAATTCCGGTAATTTCCTGGTCGATTCCCGGCGATCCTGTCTGGTTGATTGGGAAAAGGCCGTGGTTTCCTGCCGTTATCAGGATCTGGCGCATTTCCTGGTGCCGACTACGACTCTTTGGAAGACCGACTGTCGCTTGAATAAAGAGGCGAGAGGGGTCTTTCTCGAAACATACAGACAGCAGTCGGGTCTCGACATCCCCCTGACCGAACTCCGCGAAAAGACGGCCATCATGGAAAGGGTCATTCTGCTCCGGGCCCTGAGCTGGTGTTACATGGCCTGGCATGAATACACCAGCCGAAACCGAGCGTTAACGAACGACGCTACCTTCAGAAAAATTGTCTCCTATTTGGATGAGACCCGATGTTTCTTGTCATAGATTCGGTTTGTAAGGGCTATCATGGCCAGAGAGTTCTCGATAATGTCTCATTCTCTGTGGCACAGGGGGAATTGGTTTCGCTCATCGGTCCTTCCGGGGCGGGGAAAACCACCCTGCTGAAGATCATTGCCGGTCTTGACCAACCGGATTCGGGCGGCATCCGTTCAAAGGCTGATCTCCTGAGCAATCCCGCTATCCTGGTTTTTCAGGATTATGTCCTCTTTCCTACGATGACCGTCTTTGACAACGTCGCCTTCGGTCTCAAAACCCGTCGTAAGGGTGCGACTGAGATACGGCAGAGGAGCATGGCCATGCTGGACTATTTTGGTCTTGTCGACAAGGCTGGCCAATTTCCCAATCAGCTCTCCTCCGGTCAGCAGCAGCGGGTGGCCCTGGCTCGGGCAATGGTCGTCAATCCATCGATTCTTCTGCTTGACGAGCCCTTCGCCAACCTCGACAAAAACCTCAAGGGCGGCACTGCTGAGTTCATCCGGCGTTTCCAGAAGGAATACACGATCACCACTATTTGTGTGACCCACGATCTGCAGGAGGCCATGATGATGTCCGACAAGATCGGCGTACTGCTCGACGGTGTGCTCTGCCAGTACGATGATGCCCAGGCGGTGTACAATGAACCGACGTCCGACCAGGTGGCCGCATTTCTCGGGCATGTGAACACAATCCCAAGGAAATATTTCCATTTACTGTCACTGCCGGAGGCGGCCGAGGGCAATGGTTATGATATGAGTGTACGGGCAGAATCCCTGATAATTGAGAAAGATCCTCAGGGATCCGGGGTGATAGAGGATATGCTCTTTGCCGGGCAGTACAGCGTCTGCCGAATTCGAATTGACGATCTGACGGTCACGGCCTATAATTCCGGTGGAATGTTGAAGATCCATGACCGTGTCAGGCTCATAGTGAAGCGATACATACAACTGAAAGGGGATTGATTATGCAATGCGTGTTTCGATTGATCATGGCAGTGCTGGTGCTTGCCGGGACATGGAATCCCGTATCGGCAGCCGATGCCAGCCAGTTTGCCGATATGGCGCAGCAGGCTCGGGGAACCGAGGTGAAGTGGTTCATGTGGGGTGGATCGACAACGATCAACTCCTGGGTTGATAGCTATGTGGCCTCGATGGTGAAGGAAAAATTCGATATTACCTTGAAGCGGGTGCCGGCGGATGCATCCGTCTTCGTCAACAAACTCCTGACGGAAAAACAGGCAGGAAGCAGCAGAGGAAGCATGGACCTGCTGTGGATCAACGGTGAGAATTTTAAGAATGCCATGGAAAATGGCCTGTTGCATGGGCCGGTAACCGACTTTCTGCCCAATTTCAATCTTGTCGATCTGGCATCGGTTGAGTTTGATTTCGGTTACCCGGTACAAGGGTACGAAGTACCGTACGGGCGTGCCCAGTTTGTCTTTGAGTATGACTCAGCCAAGGTTCCGAACCCTCCGAAAACCTTTGCCGAGCTCAAGGAATGGGTGAAAATGAATCCGGGGAAATTCAGCTATCCCAAGCCGCCTGATTTTACCGGCTCGGCCTTTATCCGCCAGGTTTTCTATGCCGTCACCGGTGGCCATAGTCAGTACATGGCTGGCTTTGAAAGTGCTCTCTATGCCAGCAAATCCGGTAAGATTTGGGAGTATCTCAACGGGCTGAAACCGTATCTCTGGCAAGAGGGGAAAAACTATCCCAAGGATATCGCGGCACTCGACACGCTGTTTGAACGCGGTGAGGTTCTGATCAATATGAGTTATCACCAGGCTAGCGCTCAGAGCAAAATTCTCCAGGGGCGCTATAAAAAGTCCGTACGCACATTCGTCATGGACGACGGTTCCATTTATAACACCCACTTCACCGCTGTCCCGTTCAATGCCCCGAACAAGGCAGGGGCTATGGTGGTGGCCAATTTTCTGCTCTCGCCCGAGGCCCAGCTGTCGAAAAATAACCCGACCAATTGGGGCGATTTCACCGCCCTGGATCTGAGCAGATTGAGCACAGGGGATCGCGAGAAGTTTCAAACCCTGGATCTGGGCGCAGCAACCCTGCCGCTTGCCGATCTGGCCAAGGCGGCAGTGCCGGAGATACCATCCGATTATCTTGAACATCTGGAAAAAGACTGGGAAAAACTCGTGCTGCAGGCCAAATAAGACGATGCGGCGCGTTGATCTCCTGCTTCGTCTGCTGCCTTTGCTCCTGCCTTTTGTGCTGGTCTTCGGCTGCGGTCTGGCTATCACCCTGCTGCAGTCGTTTGGCCTGCTGATGTTTTCCTATACCTACGAAACGCTGTTTTTTGCCTATAGGGAACTGTTCGCCGATTCCTGGTTTTTCCGTTCGGCGGCTTTTTCCCTGTATGTCGCCCTGCTCAGCAGCATTCTCTCCATCGTCCTCGGGACCGGCCTGGCATACATGGTCTGGAAGCTGCCGCAGAGATACCGCAAGCTCGCCATCATCTATAAGATACCGCTTGTTCTGCCGCATATCGCCGTCGGTTATCTGGCCGTTATCTTCCTGGCCAAGACCGGCATTGTCTCGTCCATTGCCTATCATCTGTCGCTGATCGACTCCTTTGAAAGATTCCCCGATCTGCTCTATACTCCTTCCGGCATTGACTTGATTTCGGCCTATGTCTACAAGGAGACACCCTTTGTCATGGTTATGGTGTATGCCATGCTCGTCAAATTTGACAGGCGGCAGATCGATACGGCCAGGATGCTCGGTGCCGGCCGACTCCGTATTTTTCTTACTCTTATTCTTCCCTTTATCCTGCCAGCCATCAATACCACATTTATCATTCTTTTTATCTTCACCTTTGGCGGCTTTGATCTGCCGTTTGTCCTCGGTGACAGTTATCCGGGCATGCTGAGTATACGGATTTATGAATATTTCTTTCAGAAGGATCTTGTTCAGCGGCCTGTGGCCATGGCCATGCTTACTCTTGTGTTTGCCTTCTCACTGATCTGTATTGCGCTCTACCTGCGTTTGTCTGGCAGGCTTGCGCAGGAGGTGCGTAAACTGTGACTGTCATACGAGCATTGATTTTTCTGGCTTTCTTGTTTCTCATCTTTGCTCTGCCGGTCATTGTCCTGCTGCTCAACGCTTTTTCGTCTTCATGGTCCTTTCCCGATATTGTTCCCGCAATCTGGGGCCTGCGCAGCCTCCGATATCTCATGCAGCACTGGCATGACATTGGTCTCAGTCTGCTCTCTTCCTGCCTCTATTCTTTGGGAACTATCCTGCTGACGTTTTTCATGACAATTCTGCCGGCAAAGCTTTTTGCCCGGGTAGCTTTCACAGGTAAGAATCTCCTGGAAGGGCTCTTGCTTGCTCCCGCCCTGATTCCCCCCATGGCCTTCGCCATGGGGGCTCACTTCATATTTCTTCGTCTGGGAATTGCAGATACAGTCTGGGGGGTGATTCTGATTCTTGCCATAGTCAGTTATCCGTATATGCTGAGGGCCCTGACGGCGGGATATCAGGCCTATGGTGAGAATTTTGCCTTGTGCGCCAGGAATCTCGGTGCTTCATCTTTCAGAATCCTGCTTACTGTCGAGTTGCCCCAACTGCTGCCGGCTCTGCTGGCCGGGGCGACAATCGTTTTTCTCGTGGCCTTTTCCGAATATTTTCTGGTCTTTCTTGTCGGGGGGGGCTCGGTGCCATCGTATTCCGGGTATATCTTCCCTCTGCTCAACTCCTCCGACAAGAGCGTGGCCTCGCTTTTAACCCTGGTTTTTCTGGCCCTGCCGATTGTTTTTTTTGTGATAATCGATCGGCTTATCTATGCGGCCTATCGAAAAAGAGGAATGCTGTGAAGGCTGGAAACTGGCTGGCGGCAGCAAAAGAGCGTAGGACTAATAAAATCGTCTCCAGAAAAGGCTGACAATCAGCGATTCTCGTCAATCCTCTGTAGACCTTCCATCATCAAGCCGATAAAACCGCCGATTGGCGGCAGCTTGTCGAGCTCTTTGGGGATTCCCTTGGTGTAGCTGAAGTGACCGCGTTTCTCGTGCAGCAGGGCAAACAGCGCGTCGGAGTTGCGGTGTTTGAGGAAACGGGCATGGATGATTTCGCCATCTCTGAAAAAAACCATTCCCCTGCCAAGTTCCAGGGCAAGATCGATTGTTCCGGTTTTCTGGGCGGAGTTGATCAACTGGAAGAGGTCGATGGTGGAGATTTCCGAAAGCTCACCGGACATTCCCGAAGAGATGTTGCCCGAGCGTAGCGCCAGGGTCTGAGCCCGATCGACCAGCATCTTGAACAGGAAGAGTTGAAGTACCGGATATTTTTTCAGTACATGCTTGAAATTCTTGATACTCAACATGGCAAACTGGGTATCGGCAATGGTGTGGATGGAACTGCTCACAGGTTCGCCGGAGAGCAGGCTCATCTCGCCGAAAATCTCTCCTTTGCCCATTTCCGCAATCCTCGAACCATCCGAGGCAACAACAGCCACTCGGCCTGAGAGCACGATATGGAGATGGCTGCCGGAGTCACCCTTTTTCAAAACGACATGATCGACGGGAATGGTCCTCATCTCAAGGAGCATGGTGAGATCGCTCAAAGCGTCGTCATCAAGGGATTCGAAGAAGTCAAGATTCCGCAGTACGCCAAAAAATTTATCAAGATGTTGCCTTCGACGCCGTTCCTCTGTCTCGTTGAGCAACTTCATCTGCAGTGTGGCAAAGTCTCTTTCCTTTTTAAATTCGAAGTAGATCCTGCCCTCGCAGCCGCCACAGTCAAATCTTGATTTCTGGGCACCAAACTTCGGGATTCCGCTGAAACGATCTTTCGATGTAACTATGTTGGCAATTGCCTGCGCAAGGTAGAGACAGCCGGGTTTATGGGCAGGGACTGTGAGACCCAGATTCTCAACCTTGAATTCTTCGCCGAGATTGTAGATGGGGCATGAGCGTTCCTCGGTGATGACGAAAATCGCATCACTCAATTTGTTGACCATTTTTCTCATGATGTACCTCTGTGTGTTTTCGGCGAGGTGGGGGAGGTGCAATTTTACGGTTATCGCAGGTGCTTTGAAGCAACAGGGGCAGGCAGCTTTTCTGGCGGTTGATTCATCTGCGAATGGTGATCTTTCACAGAGTATTCTACGTAAAAACCGGGTGAACCACAAAAGAAAATTAAGGAGATCTTTCGCCAGGCTCCAACGGGGTGGGTTCAGCTTGCGCCGCTGTTGGCTGATATCGTCTGTTTGCTCAAGTAGTTGGTGATCGCTCGTTGCAGCGTGGTTTCAGCCAATTGGGCACAATGGAGATGGGTTTCCGGCAGTCTGCCGATCTCCTCCATGATTGTCAGCATGGAAATTTTCCGTGCCTCCTCTACTCCTTTGCCTTGTGCCAATTGGGTGGCAGCTTGGACGCAGGATTGACTGAATGAGCAACCATTGGTCCAGGCGTAGGTATCGGTGATTCTGCCATCGCTGAACTGCAGAGAGATTTCCATGGTATCGCCGCAGTTACCGGTAATCTTGGCATTGCCATCAGGATCTTTGAGCTGTTTGTCATTGAGATAATACAGTCCGAACCAGCAGAATGCCAGTAGGAAAATGACGAAAAAGGCCGCGAGTATGCTCATTACAGATGGAGAGAGAGGCAAGAAAAGTGTTTCAAGTTTCAGGTCACCTTGGTTTGTCGTCAGGCCCTTTTTGCGAGAAGCGCTTCTCGCATTGCCTGGATTTCCGGATCGGCGAGATAATCGTCGTAGGGCAGCATTTTGTCGATGACACCACCGCCGGGCAGGATCTCGATGATCCGGTTGGCTACGGTCTGGACCAGAGTGTGGTCATGGGAGGAAAAGAGGATGATCTCGCTGAAGGCCTGCATGCCGTTGTTCAGCGCGGTAATCGATTCCAGATCGAGGTGGTTGGTCGGCTCGTCGAGAATCAGGGCGTTGGCGTCGCTGAGCATCATCCTGGCCAGCAGGCAGCGGACTTTTTCTCCTCCGGAGAGGACAGAGGTCTTCTTCAGGGCTTCATCGCCCGAGAAGAGCATCTTGCCAAGGAACCCGCGGGCAAAACTCTCGCCTTCAGTCACCGGAGTATACTGGCCCAGCCACTCGACCAGGGTCATGTCGCTGTTAAAAAACGCGCTGTTTTCCTTGGGGAAATAAGAACTGCTCATAGTCAGGCCCCAGCGGAAAGTGCCGCTGTCAGGGCTCATCTCTCCGGCCAGGATCTGGAAGAGGGTGGTGATGGCCTGGCTGTTGGTGCCGACAAAGGCTATCTTCTGCCCCTTGCCGATAGTCAGGGTGAAATTCTTCAAAACCTCGGTGCCGTCGATGGTCTTTGAGATGTGGTCCACCTCGAGGATGACATCGCCGCAGGGACGGTTAGGTTTGAACAGGATAAAGGGATACTTGCGCGAAGAGACCGGCAAATCGGTGAGTTCGAGTTTGTCGAGAAGCTTCTTGCGCGAGGTCGCCTGTCTGGCCTTGGAGGCATTTGAGGAGAAACGCTGGATGAACTCCTTCAGGTCCTTTGCCTTGGCGTCGGCTTTCTTGTTGGCGTCCTGGCGTTGCTGCAGGGCAAGCTGGCTGGCCTGGTACCAGAAATCGTAGTTGCCGACGTAGATCTGAATCCGACCGAAGTCGATATCGGCCATGTGGGTACAGACCTGGTTGAGGAAATGCCGGTCATGGGAGACGATGATGACGGTGTTCTGAAAGCGTTCGAGAAAACCCTCCAGCCAGATGATCGATTTGATGTCGAGATTGTTGGTCGGTTCGTCGAGCAGGAGAATATCAGGGTTGCCGAAGAGGGCCTGGGCCAGCAGGACCCGGACCTTGTCGCCGCCCTCGAGTTCCTTCATCTTCTTCTCCCGCATTTCTTCCGGGATGCCGAGCCCGCTGAGCAATACTGCCGCCTCCGATTCGATTTCGTAGCCGTTCATCTCAGCAAATTCGGCCTCGAGCTCGCCGCTGCGGATACCGTCGGCGTCGGTGAAATCGGTTTTTGCGTAGAGGGCCTCGCGCTCAGCGATGACCTCGTGGAGGCGGGTATGCCCCATCAGCACGGTCTTGGCTACTGTTTCTTCATCGAAGGCGAACTGATCCTGGTTGAGGTAGGCGATGCGTTCTTTGGCACCGACGAAGACCTCGCCTTTGTCGGCATCGAGCTGATCGGCCAGGATTTTCAGGAAGGTCGATTTGCCGGCGCCGTTGGCGCCGATCAGGCCGTAGCAGTTGCCGGCCGTGAACTTGATATTGACATCCTTGAAGATGACTCGTTTGCCATAGGATAGAGCGATATTGGAGGCGTGTATCATTGTACTTTTTCCATGAAAGTGATGTCCGGCCGCACTCTGATCTGAGAAGCACCGGGCGGGAAGCTGGGTGAAGCAGGCCGGTTCAATGGCCAGCGTGTACCTGAGCGGTCTGGCGCAGGTAGTAGTCGAAATTTCCTTCGTACATCCGCATTTCTCCATGATCAATTTCAAAGACCCTGGTGGCCAGGCTGCGGAGGAAGTGGCGGTCATGGCTGACCAGGATGACCGTGCCGTCAAATTTTTGCAGGGCCTCCAGCAGGACCTCGCGCGACTGGATGTCGAGGTGGTTGGTCGGCTCGTCGAGGATCAGAAAATTCAGGGGCTGGACCAGCAGTTTGGCCAAAACGATTCGGCTCTTCTCGCCCCCGGACAGATTGGCTATGCGTTTGTGGACGTCGTCGCCTTGAAAAAGAAAGGCGGCGCAGAGGTTGCGGATGACGCCTATATTCTCAAGCGGAATGGCTTCCTGGACAGCCTCAAAGACCGTCTGCGCCGGGTGCAGAATATCCATGGCGTGCTGGCTGAAATAGCCGGTGCTGAGACTTGCCCCGAAGGCGAGGCTGCCGGTGCTGGCCTCGGTCTGGCCGCTGATGATCTTGAGTAGCGTCGACTTGCCGGCGCCATTTACCCCAACCACGGCAATCTTCTCCTGGCGCCTGACGGTACCAGTGAGGCCGCTGAAAACCTGAATTTCTTTACCTTCCGGGGTCTGCCAAACCTTGCCGAGATCCTTCAGGTGCAGGACGTCGTCGCCGCTGCGGGGCGGCAGTGGAAACTCAAAACGGATCGCGCGCTGTTCGGGCGGCAGTTCGATCCGTTCAATTTTTTCAATCTTCTTCACCCGTGACTGGACTTGCGAAGCATGGGAGGCTCTAGCCGCAAAACGGGCGATGAACTCCTCTTCCTTGGCGAGCATCTCCTGCTGGCGGCGATGGCTGGCCAGCAGCTGCTCGCGGCGGATTTCCCTCTCCTGCAGGTAGAAATCGTAGTTGCCGCTGTAGGTGGTGATGCTGCAATTGGCCACCTCAATGATGCGGCTGACGAGCCGGTTCATGAAGTCACGGTCGTGGCAGGTCATCAGCAGAGCGCCCTTGTAATCGTTGACCAGCCATTCTTCCAGCCAGACGATGGATTCGAGGTCCAGATGGTTGGTTGGTTCATCAAGGAGCAGGACATCAGGATTGATGGTCAGGATTCTGGCCAGGGCGATACGCATCTTCCAGCCGCCGCTGAAGGATTCGACCGGCCGCTCGAAATCGTCGTCTGTAAAACCGAGGCCTGTGAGTACAGCTTTGGCTCGGGCATCGAGGTCATAACCGCCCCGGTGTTCGAATATCTCGACGATATTGCCATACCGTTCGAGCAGGGCCGTCAATTCTTCCTCGGCCATCGGCTCACTCATCTGTGCCTCCATCTCCCGCATCTGGCGACTCATTTCGACAATTTCACCGGCTGCCGACATGACCTCGGCGAGTACCGATCTACCTGTCATGTCTCCGACATCCTGGGAGAAATAGCCGATAGCAGTCTTTTTCGAACAGGATATTTCGCCGCGGTCCACTTCTTCCTCGCCGGTGATCAGGCGGAAGATCGTGGTCTTGCCTGCGCCGTTCGGGCCAACAAGGCCGGTTCGGGTATTGGGGAGGATCTGCAGGCTGGCGTCCTGAAAGAGGATCTGCGCGCCGTGTTGTTTACGGATATTTGTCAGATGGATCATGGCTGGAGGAGGCAGAAAAAAATGATAATATACTTCGCTGCGCGATGTCTCGCAAGAATATTATAAAGTCAGCGGAGTGCCTCCGGCAGCTACAGTCTGCCCTTGGTCGGCAGTTCGGTTTTTTTGATGATGGTACGCAGGGTGTTGCTAAAAAGGTGCCGGGGAGTCGAAAGCGATCGGCTCTCCGGAACTCGGATGGGTAAAGGCCAGGCGGGAGGCGTGCAGCAGCATCTGCTCTCCTTCCTGGCCGTTGCCGTAGAGCCGGTCGCCGACGATGGGCGTGCCGAGGCCGAGTGGATGGGCTGAGTGCACCCTGAGTTGGTGTGTCCTGCCGGTGAGCGGAGTGAATTCGATGCGGGTCCTGCCTTCTTCCGCTCCCAGGTGCCTCCATCTGGTGATGCCCATTTTACCTTGCCGCGGGTCATACACCTGACAGGGCCTGTTGTCGGGATCAAGACGGAAGGGCAGGCGGATTTCTCCTTCCTGCAGGCTGATAATGCCTTCAAGAAGGGCTATGTAGCGTTTGTCCACTTGACGCCGCTCGAACTGCCAGGAGAGCAGGCGGTGGGCCTGCGAGGTGACGGCAAGCACCATAAGCCCGGAGGTGTGCATGTCGAGCCGGTGTACGGCCGGTTGTTCAATCATCCCAGGCAGCATCCTTCTGATGCGTGCGACAACGCAGTCCTGTTTTTCAATGCCGCGACCGGGGACCGCCAGCAATCCTCCCGGCTTGACGATCACCACCAAGGCAGTATCCCGGTAGACTATGATCGGATCATCGGTTGATTGCTGCATGCAATTCCTCCAGGCCGCAGAGCATAAAACCGAGGATCGGCTGGCATTTTTCCAGGCAGGAGGGATAAAACCGGCCATGATATCTGGTTTTCGAACTGTTTTCTCTGCCCCAGTAAAACTCTGCGATACCAAGCGGGATAAGGTTTTTTCTGGCGGCGAGGCTGAACAGCTTTGGCGCGCAGCAATCGCCGGTACCGTTAGGAATACCGTTCTGTCCAATATATGCTGTAAAAATTGTCTCTTCCTTGCCCCTGAAATTGAACAGGCGGTAGAGGCTGTGGATCTCCTTCATCAGTTCTCGCGAAAGCTCCCGGCGTTGCCGGCGCACATCCTGCTGCTGTTGCCGGCTGCAGTCGGGGTGAAGTATCTCTCTCCCCA
Source organism: Desulfobulbaceae bacterium (assembly GCA_020049575.1). Lineage (GTDB taxonomy): Bacteria > Desulfobacterota > Desulfobulbia > Desulfobulbales > Desulfocapsaceae > Desulfoprunum. The sequence goes on along the minus strand of JAIFKM010000071.1, from coordinate 23,639 downwards.
TCCTCTTGATGGTTTTTTCAACATCGGCAGTCAGCAACTCCATATCTTCAACGTTAAACAGTGGCGGAGCCCAGCCGGGAACCTGCCATCTGCCATTGAACTGACCGGAAAAGGCCCGCAGGTTGACGGGAGCGCCCTCTCTGGTTCGGCATGTCAGGATACCGAACATTTTCCCTCGGGCTTCGCCAAAGAGGAAGTCCGTTGAGAGTTGCGGGTCCCGGGCTGCAGTGGCTGGAAAAAGATCTATAGTCCTGTGTTCCTCCAAGTGCTCCATGAGTTCATAACAGTGTTTCTCAGCCTCCGCCATACCGAGTGAATGGTCTCTGCCGCATTTTTGACAATAGCCCTGGGATATGTGCTGTTGCAGCTTCGGCAGGAGTTTTCGGGAACGGGTATCGGAAGGTGTTCCGGGGGCAGGTTCATTGAAATTAAGACGTCGTATCATGTCAGAAGTGGGGCAAGGAAGGTATTTAGCAGCGGTTTTGATCTGATTCGGCTAAAAAGGAATGAGAGTAGGTCAATGAAAAATATCTGTCGCTGAGGATAGCTGGAATCAATGAAAGTTGCCAAAAAAAAGAAATGCGAGCCTTTTGCCGGTTTGGGACCGGATGTGGTCCTGAATGTTGTGGAACAGGCGCTTGGTGTTCGCTGCAGCAATATGTTCCGGCCTTTGAACAGCTATATCAACAGAGTATTTGAGCTTGAGCAGGTGGACAAGCAGGGGCTCGTGGTGAAATTTTACCGACCGGGCCGCTGGTCCGAGGCAGCTCTTCGCGAAGAGCATGCCTTTCTGCTCGAACTTGCCGAGCAGGAAATCCCGGTTGTCGCTCCGGTAATTTTGCAGGACGGCTCAACGCTTGGCAGCGCCAATGGATTGTTCTTTGCCATTTTCCCTAAACGCGGGGGGCGGAGCTGTGATGAATACACCGACGACCAATGGCTGGAAATAGGCCGCCTTCTCGGTCGTGTCCACAATATCGGCGGCCTCAGGGGGGCGCCGCATCGTCCTGTGCTGGGGCCTGATCATTCGGCGGTCGAGCAGCTTGCCTATCTCCTTGAGGGAGATTGCGTGCAGACGGAACTCAAAGGAGAGCTAGGGGAAATCTGTACGACTATCCTCGCCGAGATCCGACCTCTTTTCGCCGGCTGCGAGCAGATCCGCATTCATGGCGATTGTCATTTCGCCAACATGATCCACCGGCCGGGGGAGTCGTTTGTCCTGATTGATTTTGATGACATGGTCATGGGGCCTCCGATACAGGATCTGTGGATGCTGCTTCCCGGTGATGTGGCTGAATCTTTTGTCGAAATTGACCTCTTTGTCGAGGTCTATGAGACCTTCCGGCCTTTTGACCGGCGATCGCTCCGCCTTGTTGAACCCCTGCGCGCCCTGCGCTATATCCACTACATGGCCTGGTGCGCCCGTCAGGCCTTCGAAGATGGCGATACCCGGGCTATCGATGATTTCGGTACGCGCGATTACTGGCAGCGAGAGATAAACGACCTCAAGGACCAGTTGATGCGAATTCGTAAGACCCCATCTTCGTTCGGCAATATGCTCTGATCTGCTGTGCTCCATTCTGACTCAATGCAGGGTCAACTGGCGTATGAACGCGGAAAGACGCTGCAGGGTGCTCTGGTTATGACGGCGTGCAATGGTCAGCATGTTCCTGAAATCGAGATCGAACCTTTCTTCAACAAGACGCCATTCTTCTCTGCTTCGATTGAACTGTTGCCAGGGAAACAGTTCCGGCCCGCCCAGAATGACAATATTTCCCCTTTCAGGCACAGGGACGCGCAGATATCCGGGAAAGAAATGCTGCAAAACCTCCTGAATTGTCTGTAACCTCTGACTTTCGCCGCTCCAGAGATTGCAACTCAGGATGCCGTCCTTCTCAAGGGCAGTCCTGCAAAGTTTAAAGAAGGGCTCTCGATAGATTGTTTCGGACATGCCCGTGTGGTTAAAAGCATCCACCAGGATGAGGTCGTAGCTGCTATTGTTCGCCACCTTTTCTAGAAAGGCGTGGCCTTCGTGGCAGTGTACCCGGACCTGCCGGTTTTCGGGAAGTTGGAAATAGCCGCGAGCCAGGTCAATCACCCGGGAAGACGAATCCACCGCATCGATTCGGCATCGAGGGAAGTGGTGGTGGCAGAAATGAACCAGAGAGCCTGCGCCGATGCCGATGATGAGAATATTCCCCGGATCGGACGTTGCCGGAAGGTGGAGCAGCATGTAACGGGTATAGGAGAGTTGCAGCTGTTCGGGGCAACGCATGGACATCCGGCTCTGGAGAAGGCTGGAGGAAAAGTACAGGGAGCGGAAATCTCCATTTTCGATAATCTCTACCAGACTATCGTGCCAATCCTCCCGATGGAGGATGGTGGATGGGTTGTTTGCCATGAAAGACTCCGTTGTAGAGGCAGTTCCTGATACTCTCGCTGGTCATTATAGATCGTTCAGCGAATCTGTCAAAAAAGAGAAGCACCCCCGGGTCAATTGTCTTGACTGTCCTCGAATTATTCTGGCATACTTTAACCAGAATAAAATATTTCCAAAAAGATGTTTGACAATCTGGCAGGAGGAAGATGTGGGATCCGCTGAAGGGAAAAAGAAGATCCTGATAATGGATGATGAAATCATGATCGGCGAGATAGCATGCCAGATGCTCTCGTTCATCGGCTATGAGTCGATGCACGTGACGAGCGGCGAGAAAGCCATCGAGGTTTATCGGCAGCAACTCGAAAGCGGTGAACCGTTTGATGTGGTGATCATGGATCTGACGATCCCAGGCGGTATGGGCGGCAGCGAGGCCGTCGTTGAAATTCTTGCCATTGACCCGCAGGCAAGAGTGCTTGTGTCCAGCGGCTATTCAAACAATCAGATCATGACAAACTTCGCTGAATACGGATTCCGCGGCGTGATCGAAAAACCCTTTGACATGCAAGCCCTCCAGGAGGCCATCGAGGCCGTCCTTTAATCTGTTCGTGGAACTCATCCCCTACAAGAAGCTGGTCTGCAAATACCGCCAGTCCTGAAAATCTGTATCCTGTCTCCCGTCAGCCGACGCTTTTGACCAAAAAATAGGCATCTGATCAGCCATCCTGCCCTTGTTTATCTTCAGCCCGCCCCTTCGCGTACATCAAGAGACTCATGAGCATTGCTTCGGACGGGAGGTAGCTGTCCTTTTCCAGCAAGATTAGCAACAGGAAAAAGTGTTCGGCCAGCGAGGGTGTGTGGAATTCTCCTGAAAGTCTGGTATGCTGGATGTTCTGAGGCATTTTCAGGCGTATCAATGAAGTAAAGGAGAATTTTCTTGTCATCTTCACCCGTTCGATTGATCTATTTTGCGACGATCGTCACTATCTGCTCACTCTATGCCGCCCAGCCTATTCAGCCGGTATTCAAAGAAGAATTTGGTTTGACAAGTCTCCAGGCCATTCTCTTTACCACCTTGATGATGGCGCCTCTGGGGATAGCGCCTCTCTTCTACGGTTTTCTTCTCGAGTCATTTTCGGCCAAGATCCTGGTACGCTGGGCCCTGGCAATTCTCGGGATCCTGGAACTCTTTTTCGCCCTGACCGATACCTATCTGACACTTCTTCTGCTGCGGGCCGTGCAGGGATTGATCATCCCCGCCATTCTCACCTCGCTGATGAGCTATATCTCCTTCACTTCGGCTCGGGAAGATGTGCAGCACTCTATTGCCCTGTATATCGGTGCCACCATCATGGGAGGATTCCTCGGCCGATTTCTTTCGGGTCTGTCGACGGAGCTGTTTGGCTGGCGGGTTTTCTTCTTCATTCTCGGCATCCTGCTGCTGCTCGCCAGCCTGCTCCTGCGTCCCCTTGAGCGTGACGCCCGGATGACCTATGCCAAACCCCATTTCTCGGAAATCGCCGGTCTTCTGCGGCAGAAGGAATTCCTCTGGCTGTATCTCGCCATCTTCTGTCTTTTTTTCGTCTTTTCGGCCCTGATGAACATCCTGCCCTTTGAACTCAGGAAGATGGGGACTGTTCTCGGCGAGGCGGGAATCGGTCTGTTGTATCTCGGCTACAGCATGGGGATTCTGGTTTCGATCAATACCAGGCCGATTATCCGATTTTTCGGCAGCGAACCGGTCGCGATCTCGGCGGGGATCGTCATCTTCTTTATCGGCACGGTGATCTTCATGGTGGAGAAATACAGCATCATGTTCGTCGGCATGTTTGTCTTCTGTACCGGGCTGTTCATGGCCCATTCCCTGTTGTCGGGCTTCGTCAACAAGCTGGCCCGGGAGAATAAGGCCATCGCCAACGGGGTGTATATCTCTTTTTATTATACCGGCGGCACCATCGGTTCTTTTCTCCCCGGGGCGGTGTTTGAGCGTTTTGGCTGGCAGATGTTTCTGGCAACGCTATTGTGTATGCTCGTCCTGGCCCTGTTCTTCACCCACAAGCTCAAACATGCCGTCAATAGAATAGTCTTGACTGAAGCTTGACGAAGCAGGCTGGTCAGCGGGCAGACTCCTCGATGACCAGCATCTTCTGCCATTTTCCCTTGCGGTAGCGACCGACGGAGAGCAGAAAGAGGGCGAAGACAAAGATCAGTACAAAGAGCCAGGCCATAAGGATGCCCATCTGGAAATAGGCGATGCCCAACCCGACCGGCAGGATGAGACAGAGAAACGAGGCGAGGCCGACAGAGAGCATGAGAAAGCGGGTGTCGCCTGCTCCCTTGAGGGCGCCGCTGAAGACCATATAGAGGGCGTCAAAGAAAAGATAGGCGGAGACAATTCGCAGGATGTCCACGGCATTTTCCAGAACCTGCGCTGATACGGCCGGCTCCTGGCCCGGAGCAATAAAGGGCAGGAGAATTGTTTCGGGACAGAAGATAAAGAACAGATCGACGATGCCGATATAGAGCAGCAGGAGATGGATGCCGCTCCAGACGGCAAAGCGGGCCTGATCCGGCCGTTTACGCCCCAAGGCCTGGCCGACCAGGACGCTTATGCCCTGGGAGACGCCCATGGAGGGCATGAAGGCGAGGGCGTTGATAGACAGCACGATATTGGTGGCCGCAAGCTCGACCGTGCCGATGCGGCCAACCAGCAGGATAAAGATGGTGAAGGCCAGGATGTCGATGCTGAACTGCAGCGAACCGGGGATTCCATAGCGCATCAGGCGCAGGAAGATTTCCCGGTCGAAGCTTCGGTTGCTGAAGATGGCAAAGCATCGGTCATGTTCCCGGGTGAAGATAAGGATGATCAGCAGCAGCAGGCTCACGCCCCAGGAGGCAACCGTGGCCAGGCCTGCCCCGGCAATGCCCATCTCCGGCAGCCCCCAACGTCCGAAGATCAGGGCGTAATCGAGGGGGATGTTGATGAGCATGCCGATAACGGAGATGACCATCACCGGTCGGGTCAGACCCCGGCCGCTAAAAAAAGTCGAAAGGGTGGCCACTGCCACGTGCAGGATGGCACCCCGGCAGAGGATATTGAAATAGACCACCTCCAGGGTTTGGACCTCTGGATTGTGACCGGCGAGTCGGAACAGCGGTTCGGCTGCCCATTCCGACAGTCCCCAGAAGATAAGACCGGAAAAAAGTGAGAAATAGATGCCCTGCCAGAGTACCCTGCCGATCCGGTTACGGGCGCCGCTGCCGCTGTATTGGGCAATGAAGACCCCGGCGTAGCTGCCAACGCCGCCGAAAAAGGCCATGAACAGAAAAGCTGCGATCCCGGCCGGGGCCGCAGCAGAGATGGCTTCCAGGCTGTAGTTGGCGAGAAATGCCCGGTCGGTGAACTCCATCACGGTGGTGGCCGAAATACCCATGACCAGAGGCAGGCAGACGTGGGCTACATCATGATATCGGGCGTTTTGCCGCCAGTAAGTAAGCCAGTTGGGCATGGTAGTTTCTCGAAGGGAAGTAAAAGGGCTGATTTATAAACCAGTCCGAAATATTCATATTTCTGGTCCGTAGCGGCGGTTTTCGGAGAAATTTCAGCAGTCGTGATTTTCAAGGTTCTGGATTCTCTGTGGCGGCAAATGTACGGGCTTCTCAAGGAAAAGAAAAGAAATGAATTCAACGCTGCAGCTTACCCTTTCTTCCTTCGGCTTCAAGTATGGTCTCCCGGCGGAGGCCACTCTGGTCTGGGATGTCCGGTTTCTGCCTAATCCCTACTGGGTCGAGGAGATGCGTCCAAAAACCGGACTTGACAGTGATGTGGCAGCCTATGTCCTCACGAGTGCGTCGGCCATCGAATTTTTCCGGCTACTTGAGCCACTTCTGAAGTTTCTTGTTGAGCAACAGAGTCTCGCGGGGAAAAAAGAAATGTGGCTGGCTATCGGCTGCACCGGTGGTCAGCACCGGTCGGTGGCTGTTGTCGAGAGGCTGAAGGAACTGCTTGCTCCCCAGGTGGCAAATGTTGCAGTCCTGCACCGAGACATCTATCGAGGATGATTTGTCCTCCCCTCGCTGTTTTCACTTGAGAGGAGCAATGTTGCTCCAGCGCAGAACTTGATTTCGGCCATTCTGCTTGGCCATATAGAGAGCCTGGTCTGCCCGGTCGACAAAATTCTCAAGAGATTCTTCAGACTTATACTCGGCCACGCCGATGGAGATGGTTGTCGGATAGGGAATGGTTGGCGCAAGTCCTTCCTGCAGGGTGAGTCGAATTCGTTCAGCGAACCTTTCCGCCTCAAGTTCATCGGTATTCGGTAGGAGAATGACAAATTCCTCTCCGCCCCAGCGCGCTGCTGTATCATAGGGTCGGCAGTAGGAACGCAGATGGGCGGCTGTCGCCTTGAGCACCTCATCGCCGACATGGTGGCCATGGTCATCGTTGATTCGTTTGAAATGATCAAGATCGGCAAAAATCAGTGAGAGGCTGGCCTCTTTTCGGCTGATTCGGGCCAGTTCGTCGGCGAAGGCATGGGTGAAATCGCGGCGGTTACTGAGACCGGTCAGCGGGTCGCGGATTGACAGGATCTGCAGTTCCTCGATGAGTTGGGCTACCTGCCGATCCTTTTCCTTCCTGACGGTTCCGAGTATACCGAAAAGTGTGCCGAAGAGTACCGGATGGATCAGAAAGAACCACTGAAGCGGTGTGCTGAGGATCTCCAACGTGGGGGTCGTGCTGCCTGTTGCGCTGAGCAGGAGGTAGTGCAGGCTGATGGTGACGATTGGAATCGGCAGGCCCCAGGAGACGCCGAACCAGATATAGGCATTCTCCAGAATATTGTAGCTGAATGGCTGGATGGCAGCGGCGCAGAACTCCTTGACCTGTGTCTGGAGAGAATTTGGCATATCTCTGATCGTGATCCCATATCTGATTATAAGCCGCAGTCTTCTCTTTTTGCCTCTGCCTGCCTGACGCATTTTTGTGGCAGAATGGGCGTAACGCTCTCTGCCATGGCAAAATGATAACAATTATTCTTTGACTTTACAAGCAGCTTGGAGGTCACCGCGGTGAAGAGGAGATGAGGATTGGAGGGAAAGGGGGGACGGAATATCTTGCCGGATTCTCAACGTGCATCCGCCACGGCTTTACTGTGTGACACCTGGGAAAAAGAGAGGCAGTCGGGAAAAGCGACTGGGTAATTTTTTCTCACATTGCCAGGTTGAAAATATGTGGATATGCAGTTCTGGATTTTTATTATGTTTAAAATCGTTATGTTATAATATTTTGTAGGCAATGGCATGCTTGTTGCTTTATCTTTTGCATAACAGAATGGCACGGTGACGATCGATGCCATCGGTCGGCAGCGATGAAAAACAGAAGATGGAGACATTTTTCCTCAAAAGCGCAACAACAAACACACAGGAGTACAACCATGAAAAAGAAAATAGCAGCACTCGCCCTTGTATTGACTCTCGCAACAGTAGGTTCAGTAGGTATTGCCTCAGCCCGAGGTGGTATGGGCGGCGGATCCGGAATGGCGAATTGTCCGCCAATGCAGGGACAGATGTATCAGCAACTTGACAAGGCAACCCAGGATAAACTGGATGCCTTCCAGAGAGACACCCAGGCCTTGCGTAAGCAGATTGTCATGAAACACGCTGAGATGCGTGCGCTGATGCAGAGTGAAAACCCCAACTCAGCAGCCGTGTCCAAGCTCAGCGGTGAGCTCTTTGATCTGCGGGCCTCCATGCAGGACAAGGCCAAAGCAGCAGGCGTCGATGAGTATATCGGCGGCCCCGGTATGGGAATGGGTATGGGCTGCGGTATGAAAAGCGGTCATGGCGGCGGTCGTGGAATGATGATGGGTAATAGAATGTAATCGAACTTCGGGGTACCTCCTCCCCACCCCGGGCCCTCCTGGCGACAAGGTGTTGTCAGGAGGGCTTTTTTTTTTGGAAACCATCGTTGACCAAAAAGCGAATATGGGCTAGATGTCTTCACTGGATCGACGTAACTCCTCATCGGACGGTGCTGTAATGCCGCTGAAAGACGGGTGAGCAGCCTAAGAAGCATATATTGAAATTCAGCAGGAACTGGAGGAAAGATTTATGAAAAAAGCCATTCTCGGTGCATTTTTGGCACTCGCCTTTGGGGTGCAGGGAGCCCTGGCGGCAGGAACCGCCGTCATCTCCGTCAATCAGTTTGTCGAACATCCCGCCCTTGATGCGGTTCTCAAAGGATTTCAGGATTATCTCAAGGAAAAGAATGTGGCGGTTGATTACAAAATACATAACGCCCAGGCCAATATGGGTACGGCTACCCAGATAGCCCAGCAGATGGTCGGCGAGAAGGCCGATCTCCTGGTAGCCATCGCCACCCCCTCGGCCCAGGCCTGCGCCCAGGCCTTGAGCAAGGCCCCGGCCGAGATGAAACGCCCCTTTCTCTTCACGGCGGTAACTGATCCGGTCTCAGCTGGTCTGGTCAAAGATCTGCAGCGGCCAGGCGGAGATATCACCGGTGTCTCCGATCTGCTGCCTCTCGAGGAACATATGAAGATGGTCATGACCTTTAAACCCGGCATCAAACGTCTGGGCCTGCTTTACAACGCCGGCGAAGCCAATTCCAAATCACTGGTTGCTGGTATCAAGGAACTGAGCGGCACGATGGGATTTGAAGTAGTCGAGGCCACGGCTTCAAAAACAGCCGATGTCTTCTCTGCCGCCAAGAGTCTGGTGGGCCGTGCCGACGCGGTCTTTATACCGACCGATAACACGATCATCTCAGCCCTTGAGTCTGTGATCAAAGTCGGGGTCGAGAACAAACTGCCGATTTTCGCGGCAGATGTCGATTCAGTGGCCCGCGGAGCAGTTGCAGCCATGGGTTTTGATTATTATAAACATGGTTACCAGACGGGCGCCATGGCTGCACGGATACTCAATGGTGAAAAACCTGCCGGAATAGCTGTGGAATTCCAGAAGGATCTGCAACTCTTCATCAATGCAAAATATGCAAAAATGATGGGCGTTACCCCGCCTGCGGCACTCCTGCAGAAGGCCTCCAAGATTTACGAGTAAGTCGGAACTGGAATGACTTTGTATGCGGCACTGGGTGCCATAGAGCAGGGTTTTGTCTATGGCATCATGGTTATCGGGGTTTATCTGACCTTTCGTATCCTCGATTTTCCCGATCTAACGGTGGACGGCAGTTTACCGCTCGGGGCCTCTATTTCGGCAGTGGCCATCACCAGCGGCGTCAATCCGTATCTCTCGCTGCTGCTGGCCCTGGCCGGTGGATTTCTGGCCGGGATGGTGACCGCGATCCTGAATACCAAATTCAAGATCCTTCACCTGCTGGCCTCGATCCTGACGATGATCGCCCTTTATTCTATCAATATCAGGATCATGGCAGGACCGAACGTGGCCCTGCTTGGTTCAGCGACTGTCTTTGATGCGGTGACCGGTTTCGGAATTCCTACTCACTTTGCCGGTTTGATTATCTTCGGGTCTTTTGCTGTCCTGGTCGTCTGTTTTGTGGTCTGGTTTCTCAGCACTGAGTTGGGGCAGGCCATCCTGGCCACCGGCGACAACCCGCAGATGATCAGGAGTCTGGGCGTCAATACCGACGCGGTCATAATTCTCGGTGTCGGTATTTCAAATGCCCTGGTGGCCCTGAGCGGGGCCCTGGTGGCCCAGAACCAGGGAGCGGCCGATGTCGGCATGGGCATCGGCACCATCGTCGCGGGTCTGGCCTCGGTGATCATCGGCGAGACCGTCTTCGGCTGCCGGACCATCGCCAGGGCCTTTATTGCCGCCCTGCTTGGCTCGATCGTCTACCGCCTGGCCATCGCCTTGGCTCTAGGTCTTGAAATCGGCGGATTCAAATTCAATCCCAGTGATCTCAATCTCATTACAGCCGTGCTGGTTATTGTCGCCTTGATCTTTCCCAATCTCAAGAGAAGGTTGATTGCCCGGTGATTGCCCTCGACAAGATCATAAAATACTTCCACAAAGGGAGCGTCAACGAGGTCTTTGCCCTGAATAACCTTAGTCTATCGATCGCTGAAGGCGACTTTGTCACGGTCATCGGCTCGAACGGGGCAGGTAAATCAACGCTTTTGAACTGTATTGCCGGCGGTTTTTTTCCTGATTCCGGTACGATATCGATCAGCGGTCACGATGTCAGCAACTGGCCGGAGCACAAGAGGGCTCGCTTTATTGCCCGGGTTTTCCAGGACCCTTTGCTTGGCACCTGCCCCTCAGCTACCATCGAGCAGAATATGGCCCTGGCCATCCGCCGCGGTATGCGCAGAGGCCTGGGCCCAGGAGTGAAGGCAGCCGACCGTATCCGCTTCCGGCGGGAACTGGCGCAGTTGGGCCTTGGGCTTGAGGAACGTCTGCTCGACAAGGTGGGGCTGCTCTCCGGCGGCCAGCGCCAGGCCCTGACCATGCTCATGGCGACGATGATCAGGCCGGAGGTCCTGCTGCTTGACGAACATATCGCCGCTCTCGATCCGAAGACTGCCAACCAGATTCTGCAGCTAACCCATGATATTGTCAGGCAACAAGGCCTCACCACCCTGATGATCACCCATAACATGAAACACGCCATAGCCTTTGGCAACCGGCTGATCATGCTGCACCAGGGCCGGATTATCCTCGATCTCAGCGGTCCGGCCAAAGACAACCTGACAGTAGCCGATCTCCTGGCCCAGTTCTATAAGACCCAGGGTGAGGAACTGGCCCTCGATTCATTACTGCTTGGCTGATCCTGTCGGGCGCATTTTACTATTTCCTCCTGTTTTTCCGGATTTTCTGCAGAATCTCGAGGCCATCCGGGGTAAAGGCTTCGCTTTCGCTGAGGCGTAGGGCCTCGTCGATGTCAATGAAATGGCCGGAAGCCACTTCTTCGGTCTGCAGGACAAATGGACCCTCGTGCAGGCAGCGGAAAACCCGGCCCCAGACCCGGTTGTTGTCATCCTCGTAGTAGTGATCAAAAAGAAAGGTCAACGACGCGGCGATCCCCAGTTCCTCCGCCAACTCCCGCCTTGCCGATTCCTCGTACGACTCGCCGGCCAGCACCACTCCACCGGCTGCCACATCCCAGTAACTGGGGTAGATGTCCTTCGTCTCAGTACGTTTTTGCAGAAAGAATTCATCCCGGGCATTGAACACCAGGATGAAACTGGCTCGGTGGGTCAGGGCCTGCCGCCGCATGACGCTGCGAGGTTGTACGCCGATTATGCGATTCTGCCGGTCGACTATCTGAACGACTTCTTCTGCTGGTTGTTTCATCGGGGCGCTGTCCTTTTCATTCTCTCTTGCGGAAATCCTGAAAAATTCCGGTACGATTATATATGATCTTCGATCTTGATACGGCTGGAGACACATCCATGACATGAACCGGAGCGACCCCGGGCCGCATCCGAGAGAGAAAGGACGCCGATAATCGTATCGGTATTGGCTTCATGGACGAACAACCTGTGAATGTCCGATATGATCATCTGGTGTATTGCCTCTTCCAATAATGAGTCGGCGTCGCATGTATGAACGGGTGCTTGCATAATCGTCTCCGCAGGTACGTCGGGAGAGACACCATGCTTATAGGCGAGGGCCAGATCGGTTTTGGATAATACCCCGCGTGGTTGGCCGTCTTCATCAGTGATTAACATGGCCCCGAATCTGTGCGCCGACAGGACTTCCATCACGGCGCTCAATGGCTGATGTCCGGAAAGGCTTTTGACGCCGGAGGTCATGAGTTCTCTGACCTTGAAACGGCGGACGGTACCGTTTCTGATTGCTGTCTTGTTAGGATTCAAATGACTGTATTCACACTTATGGCAATATTGGTAAAGAAGCCCGACAATATCAGGATATGCCAGAGCGCCCGCGAGATCCCCAGATACATCGTCGACAACATACAAACGGTAAACTTTATGTGCGCGCATCTGCTCAAGGGCAGTTTCCAGTGAATCTTCCGCCTGACAAAAGAGAGGGGGCGATATCATAATATGCTCAAGGGGAGAATCTATCGGTAACCCCGCGTAATAGGCCCCCATAATATCGGTTTTCGACACCACGCCTACCGGTTTTCGCAGTGAGTCAACGGCGAGAAGAGCGTTAACTTTGTGTTTTATGATGACGTTGATCGCGTGGTCAATAGTCTTGTTCTGATCAAGGCAGATGACTTGCCGGCGCATCGCCCTGTGTACACTGAGAGTGCTAAGGGTGTTTGCCTGTATCTTGGCCATAACATCTCCGATTGTTGGTATTTCTGGTGGTGGGCAATATGCAGCACAGGAGTTCACGCGTGTCGGGCCGGATCCTTTGCGACCAGGCTCGCACTCAGTCGCCGATTCGCTGCAGCAGATAATTAAACAGATCTGAAATATAAATGATGCCGATTATGCGTTGATCCTCCACGACCGGCAACCTGCGGACATGTTTTTTGATCATGATATCAAGGACCATGAACACATCGACACCGGGGCCGATAGTGATCACGTCGGGCGTCATGATATCACCAACCAGGATTGATTTGATACGACTGCCGGCGGCATCCATCAAACCGTTTACCTCGAGATCCTCCATTGAGCCCCAGACCTGAATATGTTTTGGCCGCAGATAGAGAAGAATGTCGTACATCGAAAGTATTCCGACCAGATGTTGATTTTTATCAATGACCATTATGCCAAACAATCTCCGTCTATGCTCTTTGAATGATTCGCGAAATATGTTTATTGCCGCGGAAAGAGGCGTTTCGGCAAGCAGCGTCGGAAATTGAGTTGTCATGATGCTGGCAGCTGTCGATTTCATCTGTTATCACCCTTACTCCCACGTTTTTTTCTGTATGCGCTATCGGTGCTGCAAGGTTTCAATGTCTATCTTTTTTCAGGGATGACAGCTCATTCTTGAGTATTTCGATTTCATTTTTTAAATACGCCACTGAATTTTCAAGTTCGGCAATTCGGTCAACTACAGTTTCCTGGCAAATCAGATTCGGCTCCTGACAAGCGACTTCCTCGTTGATTCCTTCGGGATTTCCTGCCAGTAGATGGGCAAAGCGTTGCTCTTTCCGACCAGGCTGCCGAGGTAATTTGCTAACCAAACCAATCTCAGAGAGATTTTCCAGGTATTGGTTGACTTCCTCGAGATTTTCAAATGAACAGAGCCTCTCGGTACGACTGCGCAACTCTCCAGCAGTTTGGGGGCCGCGGAGCAACAAAAGGCAGAAGAGCGCCGCTTCACGCCTGATCAAGTTGTTCTTTTTAAAAAAATCATGCCAGTATTTAGGTACACGGCTTGCGTCACTTTGATAGACAAGGTGCTTCTCTTTGAGAGATTGCAAGGCGTTCAACACATCTTTTTCGTTGAGCGTGAGGACGGGAAATCTACTTGTTTTCTGATTGCAGGCGGCGATGAGGGCATTCAGGGAGAGGGGATAGTATTCGGGCGTTGCCATTTCTTTTTCCATCAGGCTGCCAAGTATCCGAACCTCGATTGTATCCAGGGTGGTCTCCATCTTTGTTCTTCCTTCTCGCGTTGTGATTGTCTGAAAATTGCTTTCTTTCTATTGGCGGAAATGAGTGAGCTGCTGTCATCAGGTAAGTTATATATTTCAGCCGCATTTCTTCTCAGGTCTTTCTGTCGAGCAGGGAGCGAATCTTGCCGGCCGGGACATTGGGACTGAAAGGTTTGTGGATGAACTCGATGCCAAGTTCGAGCCTGCCGAAATGGACATTGGCATCGTCGGTATAACCGGACATATAGAGCACTTTCAGGGTAGGGAAGCGTTTGCTGAGCTGGTCGGCGAGCACTCTGCCGCTCATCGTCGGCATGATCACATCGGTCAGCAGGAGATCAAAGGGAATATCGCTGTTTTCTACCGACATCAGGGCTTCTTGGCCGTTGGCAGCCGTGGTGACGGAGTAGCCATGGCCCTCGAGGATCAATTTGGCCAGATCCTGCAGGGATGACTCATCCTCCACGACAAGAATGTTTTCGTGGCCTGATGCGGCCAAATTTTTCTGCGGTTCTTCTCTTTTATCTTCGCTTTCCTGATCACTTGCCTGCGGAAAAAATATCCTGAAGGTGGTTCCCTCTCCTTCCTTGCTCGAAAGCCATATATGGCCGCAGTTCTGCTTGACGATGCCGAAAACGGTGGCCAGACCGAGGTCGGTGCCTCGGTGTTTGCTCTTGGTTGTGTAAAAGGGTGTTTTGGTTGTCAGGGTCCAGCGTTCCCGGCCTTCCTTGTCAATGGCGGCTTCTCCCTTGTCGATAACAGACCTGTCGGTATCGAGTAGATGCTGCTCGTCCTCAAAGTAGTGTTTTGCCTCTTCCCTGTCGGAGAAATAGAAATCGGTCTTGCCGAGGGGCTGCCATTTTCCCTCGATTGCCAGGATTTCCCGGGTTTCCATAATGTATCGGTCATCTTCGAAGTATTTCTGCGCGAGGGCTCCAGGATGGACTTCGTAATCGGCTTTGCCCAGAATATCTTCGGGCTTCTTGCCGACGTTATGACAGAATAAGTTATTCACAAAAAGAAAGCGGCCGTCTTTGGCTTTGACGTAGACGTTAAGCGGCAGCGAGTGCAGGAGGCTGTTGAGCAGGGAGCTGTCCGGGGAAAATGGTACAGTGGCCATTAAGGGAGTGGAAGATGTGTGTCCCTGCTCTGTCATATTCGTCGATGGGTAATAAAGGAGGCTTCGGGTACTGCAGCTGGTATATTTGAAGTATAGCAATTTCGAGAGGGAAAAAACAATGGCAATGCCAAAAAGGTCCGGAGGACTTGTGCGCTGTTTTGTACCAGTGGTGGAGCGCAATGAAGTCTCTTGATTACTTTCCTTTTTCCAGAAAAATTACTATGCTGTCCAATGATTGACAAAGAAAAGGCGGATTGCCGGGAAGGAAGTTTGATTTCCGCCCGGAATAGAAATGACAAGGGTGCCAATGATAATGGATTATCGCACATTGAAAGGCCGTCTTCCTTATCCCTTTGAGACAATAGGGGTAGCAGTGGCTTTTTCGCCAAGGCTTGAGGGTGTGCTTGGCGAGGCAAAAAGATTGGCTGAAACCTTCGGAGCGAGGCTGATTCTCGTCCATGTGGGAAAACGAACCCAGGAAAAGGAGAGGGCCCTCTCGGAGATGTGCGAGCGGCTTGGCCTCGGCACGGATGTCGGGATTATCTGGCAGGACGGTGATCCGGTGTCTGTGCTGCTGACGACCTGCAAGAGCAATTCCGTCGATCTGCTGGTGCTCGGGGCACTGCGTCGTGAAAATGTCCTTCGGTATTATCTTGGCTCAGTAGCCAGAGGGATGAGCCGCAGGGCTAAGTGCTCTCTTCTTCTCCTGATCGAACCCAAGATACATGGAACGGTATTTCAGGAGATTGTGGTCAGTTGTATCGATCACCCCAAATCGGAACATACCCTTAAAACTGCAGTCTATTTTGCCAAAGGGATGGGTGCCGTGGCGATCCATGTGGTGAGGGAAGTGGATCAGGCTGGCCTTACCATGGCGATGTCGGATGACAGCACCATAGGAGAGACTTCCCAGATCAGAGATCAACTCCTTGATCGTGAGATCGGGGCCCTGCGGGAGGTGATCTCACGCTGCCAGACAGGGGAAATTCAGATAAGCACCGGGGTGATTCCCGGACGTCCAGGTTTTGCCATACGGCAGTATACTGAGAATGCAGGAGCCGATTTGTTGGTTATCAACTCGCCGGACAGCCGTTATGGCATTATGGATCGTATATTCACCCACGATATGGAGCATATCCTCGAACACATGCCCTGTAACATGCTCATTGTCCATTCGCGTATCCCCGATTGATTAAGACATGGCAAAATTGAGCCCCAACGATCTTGTTGTTCTGCTGCTGGCTCTCAGCACCATGCTGATACTGTCGCGAGCGGCGGCCGAACTTGGTAAAAAAATCGGCCTGCCCATGGTCATGGGGGAACTCATCATCGGCGTGATCCTTGGTCCCACAGTTCTCGGGGCGATTTCTCCGGTGAGCTATGGCACCCTCTTCCCCTTTTCCACCAATGCCGAAGTTTCCCTGGCGCTTGACGCCATCTTTTCCCTATCGGTGATTCTGCTCCTGTTCGTGGCTGGCCTGGAACTGCGCTTTTCCTTGTTTCTCCAGCATGGTCGGGTGGCAATATTCACCGGTTTCGGCAGTATGATCCTGCCCTTTGCTACGGGATTTGCTGTCGCCTGGTTTTTTCCGGTGTGGTTCCATCATCAGACAACAGCCGGGGATCATCTGCTGTTCCCTCTGTTTCTCGGAACTGCGATGGCCATCTCGGCCTTGCCGGTCATAGCCAGAATCCTGCTTGATATGAAGATGCTGAAGACCGAGATCGGCATGGTCATCATTGCCTCGGCTATTTTCAACGATGTCGTCGGCTGGCTGATTTTTTCCTTTATCCTGTCGATGGTTGGCAAGGGTGGCGACATGAGCGAGATCGGCTATACGATTGCCTATATCTTCGCCTTCTCCGCTTTCATGCTGGTGATCGGCAGGTTTGTCTTGAATCGCATCCTGCCCTGGGTCCAGTCCCGCCTTTCCTGGCCGGGAGGGGTGCTGTCCATGAGTCTTGGGCTCTGCCTGCTCTGTGCGGCCTTCACCGAGAGCATCCATATACATGCCATCCTCGGCGCCTTCATCGCCGGGCTTACCATCGGCGATTCAGTCCATTTACGGGAGCAGGCCAGGGAAATCATGCACCAATTCGTCACCAATTTTTTTGCCCCATTGTTTTTTGTCTCCATCGGGCTGAAGGTGGATTTCGTGCAGAATTTTGATCTGGGCATCGTTCTTCTGGTACTCGTCCTGGCCTTTGTCGGTAAGGTGGTCGGGGCCGGAATCGGGGCCTTTTGGGGCGGCATGTCGGCGCGGCACAGCATGGCCGTCGGCTTTGGTCTGAATGCCCGGGGAGCGATGGAGATCATTCTCGGCAGCCTGGCCTACGAGGCTGGTCTGATCAATCACCAGATCTTTGTCGCCCTCATCATCATGGCGCTTGTTACCAGTATCACCAGCGCACCCCTGATGCGCCTGTTTTTAGAAAAGAAAAGGTGATCCTGCCACACTTGCGAAACGGCAAAATTGCTTGCCGCAGGCTAGTGGATGCTCTAGGATGGTACTGGCCGCAGCTGAGCCCATCCGGCTGACAGACGGCATCGGCAGTCCCCGCGAAAGCGCCAGAACCCATATCTGAGGAGGAATCATGAAGCGTGGAACAGTCAACAAGACCGTTCTTCTGGTAATCGTTTTTCTCATCTCGACGGTCTTTGTCGTGATGATCAACCAGTTTCTCATGCCGCTCTTTATGGCAGGCCTCTTCTCCGCCATGGTCAGTCCGGCGCACCATTGGCTCAGCCAAAAGCTGGGAGGCAGGGAGAATATCGCCTCGATCCTCACCATTTTCGGTATCGTCTTCCTGGTTCTGGGTCCCCTTTCTGTTCTCATCGGGGTGGTGGTAGCCCAGGCCATCCACGTCGGACAATCTATTACCCCGTGGGTCCAGGACTTCATCAGCAGGCCGAGCGAGATGACCCGCTATCTGGAAAAAATTCCTTATTACGAGCAGATACTGCCGTACCGCGACGTCATCCTGCAGAAGGTGGGCGAATTCGTCGGTTCCATCTCTTCGTTTCTTATCGATTCATTGTCTTCCGTGACAAAAATGACCATGCAGGCGGTGTTCAGTTCGGTCATCATGCTCTATGTGATGTTCTATTTCCTGACCATGGGCGATAAGCTGCTGATGAAGATCCTCTATTTTCTTCCCCTGCACGACCGCGACGAGCAACTGCTGCTGCGCCGCTTCACTTCGGTTGCCAGGGCGACGATCAAGGGCACCATCATTATCGGTATCATGCAAGGGGCAATCTGTGGGGCGGCCTTTGCCGTCGCCGGCATAGAAGGGCCTGTTTTCTGGGGAACGGTCATGGCCGTTATGTCGATCATCCCCGCTTTCGGTACGGCCATAATCTGGGTGCCGGCACTGATAGTACTGGCCCTGCAGGGTGATTTTCAGGGGGTGGCGATTCTGGCCGTACTCTGTGGCGCAGTGGCGGGCAATCTGGATAATTTCATCCGGCCCCGTCTGGTGGGTAAAGATACCGAGATGCATGATCTTTTCGTGCTTTTCGGCACTCTCGGAGGGATCGCCATGTTCGGTCTGCTCGGTATCATCATCGGGCCGATTGTCGCGGCGCTCTTCATCACCGTCTGGGAGATTTACGGTGACGCCTTCCGCGACCAACTTCCCGACGTGGGAGTTGTTCTGCGGGCAGTGAGAGAAGAGGCGCCGATCAGCACGGTCGACGAGGGGATTCTGGTGGCTGAGGAAGACCCTGAAAAAAGAGACATTCCCCCGAGAATCTGAAAGAGGGACAGCCTATCGTGTTTATGCCTCACTTTGAGGCAAGAGAGGAGTGTTCTTTTTTACACTTCGTAGTCGATCATCCGTCGTTCGCAGGTGCGCGGACGCACGGTCCCGCCGACCTCGACATGTAGCGGATGATGCTGGTAAAGGGCCAGCGCTTCCCTGCTGTCGAATTCCGTATACAGGACAATATCTCCTGCCGTTTCCTTGCCGCTGCAGTCAAAACCGACCTCGAGATGGACAAGCCCCGGGATTTTTCCCCGCAGGCCGTGCAGAGCTTCACGGATGGCCAGGGCATCGGCGTTTTCCTCAAGCGGTTCAGTGCGGTTGACAAGTTTCCAGCAGACAATATGCTTGATCATAGTGTTTTCACTGTGCCGATTTCCGGCGGGAAATGATTAGAGGAGTTTGGCGCCGTTGGGAACTGGCCGTTCAGGAATAGCAATGACGACCTCGTTGTCGTCGCGGTAGAAACCGGTCAGGAGGAATTCCGAGCGGATCGGGCCGATCTGTTTCACCGGGAAATTGACCACCCCGACGATTTGTCGGCCAACGAGCTCTTCCTTACCGTAGATGGCGGTTATCTGGGCGCTGGTTTTTCTGACCCCGATTTCAGCGCCGAAATCGGCGGTAATGATAAAGGAGGGATTGCGGGCCTTGGGGAAATCCTCGACGCTGAGAATGGTGCCGACCCGCAGTTCGACGGCGGTAAAATCCTGCCAGGTTATCGGTGTGTTCATGTTGACCTCGTGAGATAACAGGGGAAAATATCCATTTTACCCGCTGTTCATGCGGAGATCAATGCTGTTTGTTGCCGCCGTGGCTGGTTGTCCTGCCTGACGGGGCGGATTGCACCTTCTCTCCGAGTTTTTTGGTCAGACGGGTGAGGGCGGGGGAGCGGTCATGTTTGTCGAGTTTGACATCGATGATGGTGAAGCTGTCGGTATTTTTCCTAGCTGTCAGCAGGGCCTGCTCCAAATCGGCCTCGGTTTCGACGATAAAGCCGATGCCAGTGCCGATTACCGAGGGGATTTTGCTGAAATGCCAGGGGTGGACATCGTTGTAGGGACCATCGAGCATCGGTCGTTCGGTAGAATAGCCCTGGTTGTTGAGTACGATGATGATCGGATTGAGACCGCAGCGGGCGATGGTCGAGATCTCCATGCCGGTCATCTGGAAAGCGCCATCGCCAACCAGGACCAGCGGCCTCACCTTGGGACTCGCCAACTGGGCGCCGAGGGCACCGGGCACGGCAAACCCGAGCGAGGCATAGAAGGCCGGCGACAGAAAGGAGGTCGAATGATGAAGGTACAGGTCGTTGGCGCCAAACAGGGCGTCGCCGATATCGGCCACCACCATGGTCGTAGTGTCGAGAAAGGCGTTGACCTGTTCAAAGAGGCTGGCCACGGTAATCTTTTTGTCGCTGCCATGGAGGAAGGGCTTCGGTGCCCGCGGGTGCGGTGTACCCTGCAGTTTGCGCGGGACAATTGCCGCCTTGAGCAGTCCTTTGATAAAATCATGGAAGAGGACACTGTCAAAGCGGTGGTGGCGGATGCTGATCCGCTCACTGGTGGCGTAAATCGAGGTGGACGGATCGATATTGGCGGTGAATAGACCGAGGTCCATGTCTGTGAGAAAGGCCCCAAGAAGGAGCAGGCAGTCGCTCGACTCAACGTATGAGCGCACTTCTTCGAGGCCTGTCGCCCCCTCGTAAATTCCCATGTAAAATTTTTCTGTGTCGGCAATGACTGATTTGGCGAGGATGGTGGCGGCTGCCGGTATGCCCTTTGCCCGGGCAAGCTGGCAGAGTTCTTTCTGCAGGCCGAAGCGGTGGATCTCGACTCCAGCCAGGATGACAGGCTGCCGTGCCGCGTTGATCAGACCGACTGCCTCCTCGATTGCCTCCTGCAGGGCCGCCGGGTCGCTCTTTTCTTTCTTGATCGGGGGTTTGCGTTGCGGAGGGCAGAGGGCGAAAACCTGGTCCCGCGGCAATTCAATATAGACCGGCCGTTTGAAATGCAGGGCGGCTGCCAGGACCCTGTCGATCTCTTCCCGGGCTGTTTCGGGAGTATCGATGACGGTTGCAGCGACGGTGAATTCTTCGAACACCCTCTTCTGCATGCCGTAGTCGGTAATCTGGTGATGAAGGAGCTGCCGCTGTTGCTGCTCTGCTATGCCGGGAGCGCCGCTGATAACGACCACCGGTGATTTTTCGGCGTAGGCTTGAGCTGTGGTGTTGGCAATCTTCAGCGCTCCCACGCCGTAGGTGACGCAGACTGCGCCAAGCCCTTTGACCCGGGCATAGGCATCGGCCGCGAAACCGGCACCCTGCTCATCGCTGGTGTTGATAACTTCAAGATCGGCGGATCTGCTCAGCAGGTCATAGAATCCCAGGACATAATCGCCGGGAATGCCGAAGATGTGCCTGATGCCGAGTTCCGTCAGCCGTCTGATGAGATATTCTCCAACCCGTTCGCTCTCCACCGTTCCACCTCCGTTTCTGTCGTTTAGCGAGCTTATGAAATAAATGATACGTATTTGTCAGAGGAAATCAACGGTATGTCGATTATTGTCCCATCACTGGACTTCTGTTACCTCTCGCTAGAGGCCACACGGTTCTGCCTGCACAAATACATCCAGCTGTTGTGAATTCTCTTGAAAGAAAATTTGTTTGTACGATACAACACATCAGGAGTAATTTTTGCGCACTATGATGTATACCGATGACTGATTCGATGCTGAAGAGTCCAAACAGTGGCGGCCAGATGCTACCATTTCCAGAAAAAGGTTCAGACAAACAGGGCATCCGCACATGCGCACGGCAGCTCCGCGCCGCTCTTTTCATCAGCGCGCTGCTGTGGTGCAGTCCGCCTGCCGGGGAGACGGAAACCATCGTCGGAGAACTGTCCCAATCCCACGCATCGTTTCTGGTGAGTGCCGCCCGTTTTGCCAATTGGCCGGCCGACGCCTTCCCGGATGAGACGAGCCCTCTAGTCTTCTGCGTCTACAAGGATCCAGAGACGGGAATGGCCCTGCAGGAGCGTCTGCAGGGGGATACAATCAAAGGTCGGAGCCTGCGCAAAGTCGATATCGATACGCTGGAAGACATTGCCCAATGTCATTTAGTCTATCTGCCGGCGTCCAGGATCCGCGACTATCCAGTTGCCGGGCAGGGCATCCATGGCGTCTTGAGTATCAGTGACTGCCGGGAATTCGCCGAGTCAGGCGGCATGCTGGGATTTATCCGGGGCGAGCAGGGAGTCGATGTGATTATCAATGTCGAGGCGCTGAATGCCTCAGGTATGAGTATAAGCCCGAGTCTGCTGCAGATGGCCGAACTGGTCAAAATGGACGCTGCCGCAAACAGGACAATAGACAAATGATCTCTCTCTTCACCTCATATTTTCATGCCCTGCCGATACGGCGTAAGCTGACCCTGCTGATCCTGATCATAACCGGCACGGCTCTCCTGCTTTTTTCGATCCTTTCGGGTTTCAATCAGATCCGTCTGCTGCGCCGCTCGATGATCGACAACCTGAATATCATGGCGGGATCCATCGCCGAATTGAGTACCGCAGCCCTGAGTTTTAAATCTGTGTCCACCGCCAGCCAAGTCCTCACCACCCTGAAGGCAGACCCGGATATCGAGCTTGCCGTCATTTATACGAAAGACAAGGTGGCCTTTGCCAACTATCTCAACCCGCAGTATGCCGTGACTGCCCGTCTGCCCGATGCCTTGCCCGATAGGGGAGAGGAGTTCATTTTTCAGGACCATAAGATCAAACTGCAGCTTTTTTATCCCATCACCCTCGATGGCCAACCCCTTGGCGTTCTCTATATTCTCGCCAACACCAACAAGGCGGTTGCCCAGCTGACCGATTCGGCCATTTTCCTGGTTCTGAGTCTTCTTGTAGTCCTCGTAATAACCTTGCTGCTCTCCTCGAGCCTGCAGCAGTTGATGACCAAACCGGTATTTTCGCTAGCCAGAACAGCCCGGAAAATCTCCGAAGAGGGGGATTATTCGATCCGTATGAAGCGCAAATACAGCGATGAAATAGGCAACCTGATCGATGATTTCAATACAATGCTCGAAGCAATCGAGATCCGTGATGCGGAGTTGAATACGCATAGGAACAACCTGGAGAAGCTGGTTCAGGAACGTACCGAGGAACTGCGCACCAAACGCGATGAAGCCCTGGCAGCAGCCAAGGCCAAGAGCGAGTTCCTGGCCAATATGAGCCATGAAATCCGCACGCCGATGAACGGCGTCATCGGCGTGTTGTCCCTGCTGCGGGACGCTCCCCTGAGCGAGCAGTACCGCCGGCTTCTCGAGAGTGCCAGCCGTTCGGCCGACTCGCTCCTGCTGATCATCAATGACATCCTCGACTTCTCAAAGATCGATGCAGGTAAGATCGACTTTGAATCGATCATCTTCGATCTCCGGGAATTGATGGAAGAAACTTCGGAACTCTTTATCGATGCGGTAAACCTCAAGAATATCGACCTGGTCTGCTTTGTGCCGATCGGCATCGATTGCCGGATCAAGGGTGACCCTACCAGGCTGCGGCAGATTCTCACTAATCTGGTAAGCAACGCGGTGAAATTCACCGAGAAGGGTGAGGTCGTCCTGCAGGTCGAAGTGGTCGAGAAGGTGGGGAATATACAGACCCTGCGGTTCTCCGTGGAGGATACCGGTATCGGTATTGCAGACAATGTCATTGACCGGTTGTTTGAAAAATTCACCCAGGCTGATGGCTCGACAACCCGCAAATACGGTGGAACAGGTCTCGGTCTCAGCGTCTGCAAACAGCTGGTGGAAATGCAGGACGGCTCAATCGGGGTTGAGAGCGTCGAGGGAAAGG
>JAIFKM010000038.1 GCA_020049575.1 Desulfobulbaceae bacterium | reverse complement strand
TGGCCCCAAGCGGGATATGGTGCTGCTGAACAGCGGGGCTGCCCTGATGGCAGCCGGCATGACAGAAACCATTGCCGAAGGAATAGTAACCGCCGTTGGGGTTATCGATTCCGGCAGGGCCCTGGCCAAGCTGGATGAACTCGTTCAGCTCTGTACAGCCCTCAGGCAGCAGAAGGCCTGAAAAAGGCGGCTGAAATTATCCTATTATTACTACCCGCCAGTGGGCTATGCAGCCTCGGCCCGTGAAAGACATATGATTTTAGATACAATAGTCCGGCAGAAACAGATCGAGGTCGCAGCCCTGAAATCCGGTGGGATTCACCTGCCGCCTGCCTTTCAGGATAAAAACATTGAACCGCCTCGGGGATTTCGTCAGGCGCTTATCGACTATGACGGGGTATCGATCATCGCCGAGGTGAAAAAGGCGTCTCCCTCCAAGGGGATTATCTGCGCTGATTTTGATCCGGTCGCCATCGCCCTGAACTACCAGAAATCAGGGGCGCAGGCCATCAGCGTGCTGACAGATGTGAACTTCTTCCAGGGCAGCCTGCTTTATCTCATGCAGGTGCGGGAGGCGGTGAAACTGCCGGTGCTGCGCAAGGATTTTATAATCGACGAACTGCAGATCCGTGAGGCCCTGCTCCATGGCGCTGATGCCATGCTATTGATCGCAGCGATTCTGGACCTGCATCAGCTGCGGGACTATCAGGCATATGCCGGCGAAAGCGGCATGGACGTGCTCGTTGAGGTGCATGATGAGGCTGAGCTCGAGCTGGCGCTCAGAGCGGACAGCCAGCTGATCGGTATAAACAACCGGAATCTCAAGGATTTCACGATGGATCTGGAGACGACCTTCAGGCTGAAGAAGATGATCCCTGCCGGCATCCCGGTGGTGAGCGAATCTGGTCTGCGGGACCAGGCCGATATCAGAAATCTGGCTGAAGCGGGTGTCACGGCGGCCCTGATCGGCGAGACCCTGATGCGGGCCGGAAGCACCGGTGATGTCCTTCAGGGATTGCGGTGACCGGTGTGATGACCTGCCGGCGGACACGCATAAAGATGTGCGGCATCACCAGCCTCTCTGATGCCATGGAGGGAGTCCGGCAGGGGCTTGACGCCCTGGGTTTTATTTTTGTGCAGGCCAGTCCCCGCTGTATCGAACCAGATCAGGCCAGAGAGATAGCCGCCAGCCTGCCGCCCTTCGTCGACCGGGTGGGGGTCTTCGTCGACCGGGAGCTGACTGATGTTGTGGAAATCATCAGACACTGCGGCCTTTCCTGGGTGCAGCTGCACGGCAGCGAATCGCCCGAATACTGCAGCCGGCTGGCCTCCGCGGTGTCTTCCTGCAGAATCATCAAGGCCTTCAGGGTGGGGACGCACAGCGTTGCGTCGGACTTCTCGCCTTATCGGGATGTTGCCCAGGGCTTTTTGCTCGACACGCATGTGGCTGACAGGGCAGGAGGCACAGGAAAGACCTTCGACTGGGGAATTATCGCTTCTCTGGATCTGACCCGCCCGATAATCCTCGCTGGCGGTCTGACCCCGGACAATGTCGGGGCTGCAATAACCGTGGTGCAGCCGTTTGCCATCGATATCAATTCAGGTGTGGAACTGCAGCCCGGAGTAAAAGACCATGCGAAGCTGCAGGCCCTGCTGGCAGAAGTCCGCAAGGCTGATAAAGCCAGGAACGGCTGACCTTACAGGGCCATCACGAAAGCTCCCTTGTGGCCTTTTTGCTGCAGTGTTTTCTGGGCGAGAAGAGCTGTCTGGCGATCTTTTCCGGCAAAGACAAGCACCCGGTGAATGGTTGCCTTTTTGCCGGTAACCTTGTCGATTATGGCTGTGAAGGCGGTGCTGGCAAAGCGTCTCTGCATCTGCTCGGCGTTCTTTTCGTTAACAAATGCTCCGACCTGGATATAAAAATTACCAGCCGACTCGTCGAATGATTTATCCTGCGGAGGTGGCCTTAACAACTCCCTGACCCCGGACATGGCCACGACCTTGACCCGGGCTGTACCTTTTCCCATGAGTTTCAAAGCCGTTGCGGCACCCTGGCTCAGGTCGAGGATCCGGCCTTTGACAAAAGGCCCCCTGTCATTCACCCGCACTACCACCTCTTTGCCATTCTCCAGATTTTTCACCAGCAAGAGGGTATCCATCGGCAGAATTTTATGAGCTGCCGTCAGCTCATGCATATTGTAGCGTTCTCCGCTTGATGTCCGTCTTCCTTGGAATTCCTGGCCATACCAAGAAGCTAAGCCGGTTTCCGTATAGCCATTCCCATTAGGTGTGGAAAGGTTGGTCTTGCCGCTGAAAAGAAAGGGATTCTGGTGCGGCAGTTGACTGTCAAAAGAGGCGGTTGCCGAGCCATGAAGTATTGGGATTGTACAGAAAAAGACTGCCAACAGGCAGAGAAGCATGCGCTGCAGGCAGGGTGCTTGCAGGTTGAGGGAACTATTTTTTTTATTGTCTTCCAATCGGATCCTGGTGGTGGGGGCGCAATTGATCATAGGCAGAAACTGTCTGTGATTATTGTGGTTGAGAACAGAGTTATAGCTCAGGGGGGGCCGTTTAATCTTTCCGGCTGTGTTCCTGTAAATGGAATTCCCTGAGCCGCTGCATGTACAGAAGACCTGCTTTGCCGGTCGTGTGTGGCGTGTAAGGCTGCATCCCGCGGTTGTCCGCTCTGGATGTCTGGTTATCGAATTTCACGCGCCCCTCCGCGTCAATCCAGGAAAGGGAATAATCGAGCAGGGGCCGTACCGTGGTGATTGTGCCATTCTGGTCTTTCGCCAGGAAAATTGTTTCCCATCGACGAACACCAAATCCTTTATACCACAAACCATTCTGTTTTCTGAAATGAATTTTATCAATCATCGCTGGTTCCATCTCTGGTCTGGCTGGGTCGGTGTTGTTCTCCAGGATGGCGGAAACCTCCGAACTTCCTTGAGTTGTCAGTCGATCCCAGGCATCGAAATCGTCCAGATCGGAGCGGAGAAAATATTTGCCGAAATCATTGAATGTCCACTGGGCGTGACAGGCCTGGCAGGAGATCTTCTCGTTGATGGTAGTATGAGCAGGGTCGGTCATAAGCGGCAGGGGATGTTCCTTCTGCTCCTTCCCGGCGAGAAAAACATGCTTTCCGTTGCTCATCTTTACTCCTTGGGGCAATTGCTTTGCCAACTCCACCTGATCATGGCAGCCGGCGCAACTGGGACGGGAAGTGGCTGAATCCTTAGTCATTAGTTCCCGGCCGGAATGGCAATCGGTGCAGGTGAGCCCGCGCTGCTGGTGGATGTCTGCGGCCAACTGGTGGTATTCTACGCCGTAGGGCCTGAAGTGCTCCTCTTTTGTTGTATAGGGAGTGCGGTATTCGACATTCAGGTCGTGTTCAAACCGACCATAGTAATCAAAACCGACTCTGTTGCCATAGTGGCAGGAAAGGCATTGCCGATCGCCCGGGCGAGCCAGAAAGGAATGCGAAGTGAGCCTGCCGTTTTGGAAATCCAGATGACAGGCGGCGCAACCAGTCCCATGGGACACCGCCGGATAGTTATCCCCCTGGTAATAAAGATGACATCGCAGGCAGCGGCGGCGCAAAAGATCGTCCGCGAGGGCGAGGGGGTCTTTGGGGAGGGCACTTTCAGGAATGTCTGTGAGTGATTGCAGATCTGTGGTTGCACCAAAAGAGCGACGCACCATGTTGACTTCATTTTTGAGTGTGAAGTGCCCGGCTTGATGGATGTTGCTGACCTGCTCCTGATGGCATTTACCGCAGCTTTCGGCCATTGTTTCAGGGTGGGACGGTTGGGCAATAAGTCCTGTGTGGGCCAACGATTTGTCGCCGGTCGTATCGTTTCCTTTGTGGCAGACAGAGCAGGCAACCTGGTGGTTCAGGTCCAGATCCATGCGATGGCAGCCTGTGCAAT
The DNA here is from genome assembly GCA_020049575.1 of Desulfobulbaceae bacterium. Classification (GTDB taxonomy): domain Bacteria; phylum Desulfobacterota; class Desulfobulbia; order Desulfobulbales; family Desulfocapsaceae; genus Desulfoprunum. The sequence goes on along the minus strand of JAIFKM010000038.1, from coordinate 3,418 downwards.
CCTTTACCGTAATAACTGTCGGAGGTGTTTCATTGCTGCAACCCGGCAGAAGCAGACAGATAATTGCGAGAATGAATCCAAGGTGGAGGGTCGGTTTCCGCAAAACAGCCAGGTCCCCTGAAGAATGGTATGTATATTTCTGAAAATATGAAGAAAAACATCATATTCCCTGCCTCTGTGAACACTGTCGTTATATGTCATAATAGTTGAATTTTCAATCTTTACCTGATATATAGGCCAGACGATCACACGCCAATATAGCTCAGCTGGTAGAGCAACTGATTCGTAATCAGTAGGTCTGCGGTTCGATTCCGCATATTGGCTCCAGTAAAATAAAGCACTTATCGAGTTTTTCGGTAGGTGCTTTTTTGCTTTCTGGTTCCATAGGGTCCATAACAGCTCTTCGGCTTGCAAGAGAAACACTTCTATCCTGGATCCGTCGATCAAGAGGTATTCTTTCCACCTGGCGAGGCGTGATGTCTTGCTCCAGCATGCAGACGTAAGCCCAAACCTTTTATCACTTTCATTATCGTGGCAAACTCCGGGTTTCCATCAGTACTCAACGCTCGGTACAAACCCTCCCGAGAAAGTCCTATATCTCTGGCCAATGTCAAGACATGCTTCGAAGTACGCTGTGATGTCCTCTTCCGTTTTGAGATGATCTGAAGCATCCCATCGGGTGAATTTCTCAGCCATGTTTAATCCCTCCATTCTTTTGCCAAGGCAAGAGCCTTTTCAATGTCGGCACCCTGGCTGCTTTTGTCTCCACCGGACAACAGCACGATTATTACTTGCCCCTTCCTTATGCAGTACAACCGATAGCCGGGGCCGTAGTCGATCCGCAGCTCAAGGAGTCCTTCTCGCAGCGGTTTAATATCTCCGAGATTCCCGAGCGACGCTCGGCGGATTCGTGCTGCGATTCGAGCTTGTGCTTGCCGATCCCTCAATCGGGTAAACCATTCTTTAAATGTTTCGCTTTGGATAATCTCCATATCACATATGTAACCCATGGTTCACAAAAGTTCAAGGGGATGCATTGCATCTTGTCACAGTGTTGCCCGCCGATCTGACAAGTGAATCACTTCTGCCTTGGTGCCGCCAGCCAGAAGGTAATCCTCCCATCGGACGAGAGCGGCACTTTTTTCCTTTTCGTAGCTGTAGCGGTCGTAATGCTTGGCCTGCACGCTGCTGATTCCATGAGAAAGAAGTTGAGCCCTGGTGTCCTGGTTGATACCATCTTTGGCAAGATGGGTTTCACAGGTCCGCCGGATGTCACGAAGGTCGAACATCGGCCCACCCAAGGCAAGAGCAATATCTCTCACTCGTTTGCCTGGGGTACAAACTTCGATTCGATCGCTTTTTTCGGAATAGAAAAGATACTCTTTACCTCCAGCCTTTGCCGGTTCTGCCTGAATATTTACCAAAGCAGCCGCCTTTTTAGCCAGGGGTAACAGGTGTTTTCTTGGGGTGGTTCTTTTGCCTTTGCTATCGTAGAGAAGCAGGGTTTTTTCCTTCTGGTCCCAGTCGGCTAATGTCGATTTCAATAGTTGTTCCATCCTTTGACCTCCGGCCAATAAAGCGACTTTCAGCGCAATGTCGGTAGGTCGGTAATCAAGTGCAGAAAGGTAGCGGGTCCAGGCGTCGCTACCCTGCAGGTTGAAGGTTGACATGATACGATCTCTGTTATTGATACCTCTGCAGCCATATTTAGGGTAATATAATTAAATAATGATAATTATTCTTAGTAATCTATTGACAAAACTTCCATTAGGATTAATCATTATCACTGTGTTTTTGTAAGCACTTAACAGCACAATTGCACTACATTGTGGGATTTTCTCAACATTCAAACCCTAAAGGAGCTTGCATGAAAAAAGTACTTATTGCCTATTCAAGTCGAACAGAAAAGACCAAAACTATGGCAAACTACATTGCCGAAGGCATTAGATTTTCGGGGTGTGACGTTGAGGTAAAACCAATCTCAGCCCTTGAAACTGCAGAAGACATCGCTGGATACGATTGCTATGTATTTGGCTGCCCAACCTACCACAAGGATATGACGGGTGGAATGAAGAATTTTCTTTTCAAGGCGGAACAAGCCAGATTGGTTGGCAAATTTGGCGGAGCCTTCGGTTCACACACACATAGTGGCGAGAGTGCGCCTATGATCTACGACACTATGCTCCATGTTTTTAAGATGGACATGACGGAGTTAGGTCCTCTCAACCTCACCGAGTCAATGGTGCTGAGCAATGAAGGCCTGAAATCCTGTCAGCAATACGGTAAAGCACTTGCTGAAAAGCTTGCCTGAGCCCACAGGTAATAAAACATGGCAGCGTGATGTAATATCACGCTGCATAACAATTCTTTTCCATTTCATTATATCGTTAGGTAGTACCTATTAAATATGCTCTTAACCACAGCAAACAAAGAGCAAGCACATCACCACGAAAAAAATCATTTCAGAATGAGTTTTCTACATTGAAGTGAATGAAGATGTAAAAAAAGGTGACCAACTGGTGGGGTGCTGGAGAACGTTTTCCTATTTGACACGAACATACCGCATGTACGACCTTCACAATATTTACGAACTCAGCCGATCCCGCCGCGCCTGCTCAAACTGGCTGAAGTTCGATGGTAATCAGAATATTTTTTTATGCCTCTATCCGTTACCTTATACCTAATTCTAAATGATTGCAGATTTGGAGAGTAAATTATGCTAAAGCTTGGAGAAAAAGGAGTTATTCCACAGAATCAGGAAGATAGTTATGCGATTGCTCCACATATCCCATGTGGTTTTGTCACCCCGGAAATGCTGAGAAAGCTTGCAGATGTTTCTGAAAAATATAACGCAAAAACCATTAAGATAACTGGTGCTGCGCGTATCGCTATTTTTGGGCTAAAAGAAGATGATATCGACTCAGTCTGGGAAGAGCTTGGGTTGGAAAAAGGCGCCGCTGTCGGTATGTGTGTCCGCAGTATACGGACCTGCCCGGGAACATCTTTCTGCAAACTTGGAAAACAAGACGCCATTGGTATTGGCATGATAATGGATAAAAAATATCATGCCCTCGAGTTACCTGGAAAATTCAAAATGGCAGTCTCTGGATGTAAGCTGAGCTGTGCTGAATCATGGGTAAGAGATATCGGGCTGATTGGTGACAGAGACGGCTGGATTCTTACCATTGGCGGCAATGTAGGATCTCAGCCCCGTATCGGCAAAGAGTTGATCAATGGTCTAGACGACGAAGCTGCTCTGAAAGCCGTTGAGGATGTTGTAAACTACTATAAAGAAAATGCCAAAGGGAGTGAGCGCCTTGGAAGGATGATCGAGCGGGTCGGTCTCGAGCCTTTTTTAGAGGCAATAGCTGCTACCCGATAATAAGAAAACCCAGAAAATCTACGAAAAGACGATCCG
>JAIFKM010000161.1:12818-28990 GCA_020049575.1 Desulfobulbaceae bacterium | reverse complement strand
TGATCATCCTTTGATTTCAACAAACAGGGGTTATTATTACCGTTAATATAGGCTTCAAGTTTTTCACACTCCATCACCTGCAGAGTTTCAATAAAATATCGACAATTAAATCCTAAAACCAGAGGTTCTCCAGAGTAGGATATAACCTGTTCATCTTTTGCATTGCCAAGTTCAGCACTCTGCGACGACAGGACCATTACATCATTTTGTATATTTATTTGAATTGTATGAAAATTATCTTCTGTAAATAGATTGATTCTTTTCAGGGAATCGAGGAAAGGAATACGATTTATTTCTATGCAATTGTCCAATCGTATAGAATCTATTATTGCAGAATAATTGGGAAACTCACCGCCTTTCAAGCGAATAACCATGACGGAAGTCGAATCGCGTAAAACAAGTTGCTTTTTCTCAAAGGAGACTTCTATTCTGTCCTTTCCCTCACAGAATTTTTTCCATTCCTGAATTCCTTTTTTGGGAATAAGGGTTACGGGATTGAGAATAAGACCATCAAGGTTTTCACTCACTTCTTTCTCCATAATGGAAAGTCGATGACCATCTGAAGAAATCATTTTTAAATACGAGGTGTTTTCTCGTATTTCTTTTTCAAAAAGAACTGAATTCAAGGAATAGATATTTTCTTGTTCATTTGCGATTGAATAAATGATCTTGTCAATAAGTTCGAGAAATACGTGAGAAGGAAACGAGGTAAAGGTTGTGTTTTCAAATTCAGGAAATTCAGGAAACTCATCACTCCCCATACCGGCCAAATTGTACGTACTGAGTCCAGCGGATATTGTAACCCAGTTATTACCTGTTTCCTCTAAGGTGATTGTTTCCGTGCCTGATTCCCTTACTATTTCAAACAATTTTTTTGAGGGCAACGTCAGAGTTCCTTCTCCAGATATTTGGGCTGGTACATGTATTCTCATACCAATTTCAAGGTCAGTACCTGTAAGAATCAAACCATTCTGCGTTGTTTCTATGAGTACATTAGCCAAGATAGCCATTGTTGTACTTTTTTTATTTGTTATGTTTTGCAAGCTATTGAGGCTTTCAATAATTTCTTTTCGCGATATCATGCAGTGAAGGGGCATCGTCGACTCCTGAAATAATGTAGTATTTCTTTTTTATTACTATTATGACACTTAAGATGTTGATGAGTTATTTAAGTATATAATATAATAAAGAATTTTATAAACAACCTAGGTGTGGGAAAACGAACTTGTTTTTTTGAAAGCACTTTATCAACAAAAGATTAACAACTGACAAAAAGATGTTTGAACAAGCACCAGATAAAAATGTTGAAAAGTGACCAAAGTAACCCATATAATTCAAGGAAAAAATATTAAATTTTATCAGAAAAACAAACAGATAATTATAAATAATGCGTCCTTGTAATCTAGTGGAAAAAGGTAAAAATTTCAATAAAATTATATGAAAACGTCACCCGGATTGAGTTGTCAGGTTGATCTTGACGTTAAGATTAAAGGAATATTTAAGAAAGCCTTAGATAGAGGTCTGTTCTCTGGAGCTACAGCTGGATACACCTTTCTCAACAATCATAAAAATGAAATTAAAACATGGGCTTTTGGAACAACTGAAAATAAAGGAGAAAACAGAATAACAAAGTCAACTTATTTTGATCTCGCATCTCTGACTAAGCCCCTTGTTACTGTTTTGTCTCTTCTCTCTCTTCTGGATAAAAAAGATTTTTCTCTTAACACGCCGATAGTACATATTTTAAAGAGAAAAATTCCAGCACAGATGAAAAATATAGAAATTGGTCAGTTGATGGCCCATTGTTCAGGTCTTCCAGCTTATCGGGAATATTATAAAAATTTAATTGAGATAAAATATCTTTCAGAAAGAAAAGAAAAAATAATAGACTGGATATTGAATGAAAAAATTGAAAATCCACCTGGAAAAATAATCACTTACAGTGATCTTGGATATATCCTTCTAGGAAGGATAGTTGAAGACTTCTGTGGTCTATCTCTTGATTTTTATTGGTCTGAAAGGATAGTTAAACATCTGGGACTTCAAGAATTTCTTCTTTTTAATCCAAAAAAATATCTCGATACACAAAATACATACGCTGCGACGGAGAATTGTCCATGGACCGGAAAGATGCTATCCGGGGTTGTTCACGACGAAAACTGCCGGGTCCTGGGAGGCGTAGCTGGACACGCTGGTCTTTTTGGAACAATTGATGGTGTGTTGCATCTCTGTAATCATCTTGTACGACAGTTTAGAGGAGAGGAAATACATCCGGCCTATTCAACTGAAAATCTGCGTAGTATTTTGAAAAAGTATAAAAAATCTTCGTGGATGTATGGTTTTGATACACCGTCAGTCATAGGGTCGAGCAGCGGCAGGTATTTTTCTGAAAAGAGTGCAGGTCACCTGGGATTTACCGGAACCTCATTTTGGATCGACTTGGAGAGGGGAATTTCAATTGTTCTTTTGACCAACAGAGTTCATCCGACACGTGAAAATGAAGGAATTCGTCAGTTCAGACCAATCTTTCATGATACCGTCATGGAAGATCTTTTGAGCCCAGGTGAGAGGAGTTGAAACGAGAAGGCTGGTTGTTTCAACCGGCCCTCCCGTTTAAGAAATCAAGGAAGATGATTTTTTACCACCAGCAGATTGTCTGGTCGGCTTCAAATATCATATCGACCAGTTTGTCGTAGTTGGGTGTTGTATCTGTATTGAGAAAAAAAGAATCAGAATCCCTGTCACGGGTGACAATTTCAACAAGAGTTTTTGTCGTGCTGTCTGGCTCAGATCTGTAGATGTTGAGAATTTTCATCGTAGAAGTAACTCCCCATTAGATAATTATTTTATTCCATAAGGAACAATATGAGTCATTTCACGGAGCTTTTCGCCCAACTCTTCCAATGTTATGGCTGTTAGGCCATTTTTTTCAACATTTGCGGGAATGGTCGAAAAAATGTCACCCTCCATGTCGCGCAACATTTCAATACTCTCCTGGGTGTTTTCGTCGAAGGTCTCAAGTTCGGTATCCAGGACGACACCGTAAGCGTACATATTTTCAACCGCGAGCCCAAGGGCTGAACGAATCCCATCCACGGCGTAATCTTTATGTCGGTACATCAAGCAGACTTTTTTGTATGACATAGCCTTTCTCCTTTACAGACTCAAATAGCAGTCAAAATCTTCAATAATAATACCATGTTGAGCCTGGGTTGCCATTTTCTTGGCAGTCAGGCCTGGCGGGATGTCGTTAATGTCGTAGCCCTGCTTTTTATAACTATCAACACAGATGGAAACATCGTCGGCTATTTCACAAATAAGAGGGAAAAGGGGGTCTTTGGTTGAATGGGTTGCTATCCATGTAAAAAAAATTTTTACATTTGAGCCTTTAGCTTTCGCGGCCTTGGTAATACCCAGGACGTGAGGAAGGCTCTCTTGTGTTGTTACAAAAATACCGAGACTCTTAGCCATAGTGAAAACCTCCATCAAGAAAATAAGTTGTGCTGTTCTCTGTTGAATAAATCTACGATACCCTTACAACCGTTGATTGGATTTATGTTTCTTCGATTGCAGGAGAGGATTTTATCAAGTGAGCATCAACCTTTCTTAATGAAAAAACTGATATATCCTGAATGCTCTTTTTCACCAAGATACGTATGGCCTGCCCGCTCGCACCAACCGGGAATGTCGTTACGGGAACCCGGATCGGTACCATCAACCTGGAGAACTTCACCTGTAGCAATTTTGCCCATCTCTTTTTTTGTCCGAAGAAGAGGCATCGGGCAACTCAGACCTTTAGCATCCAAAACAGCGTTGGGTTTAACACCTTCGTCAACAACTTTGAAATCGCTCATGGTAGTCCTCCTGGAAATTGAGTTGGCTTTTTGTGTCTATACACGGCCTAAGTGAACATATTTCTTCCAAATTTTACAGCTCACACAAAGAGCTATACTTGAGGCAAAAACTAAAGTCAAGATGAAAAAAGGACATAAATAAGTATCCGATAATAAGCAAAAATTATCTTCAAGCCCTTTGATTTTTAAAGATAAAAGATGACTTATAAAACATGTACCCCATACTGCCTTGACAAAAAAATTTTCCTTGAGTAGAGCTTAGGAAATCAACATGATAACAAGTGCAATAACATTATTTTAGGAGGATGCTCTATGGGTGAAGAAAGCGTTTGGAAAAGCAAGGCCGAAGAACTCTACAAAAAAATTTGCCAAAGCGAGTGGAACCCGACAGTGACAGGCATGATTGTAGCTTTTCTCTCTGTAATGATGATGGCTTGGTGGAGACCATGGGGGGCGGTCGGGGCAATTAGAAACTGGGGTGACTGGATCATGTATGGGTTGGCAAGTCTTCTCGGAACTGATGCCGGGATTTTTGCCTTTTATGATGAAGCGCCTCGATCGATTTTTGCAGATTCCGGTTCTGTTATCGGCCTCGGGTTTATTGGCGGGGCTTTTATCAGTGCCTGTCTGGGAAAGGATTTCGCACTTCGAATTCCTCCTTACCGGGAGATGCTCAAGGCTGTAATTGCCGGTATTCTCATGGGTATTGGCGCTACTTTGGCTGGCGGCTGCAATGTCGGCGGCTTCTATAACGCACTGGGAAACCTGGCGGCAAATGGATTAACAATGATGTTTGGTATGGTTTTCGGGGTTATCCTGGGACTCAAGCTGCTTTATTTGGAAATGGAGCATATCCAGTGGGGAGAAGGTGGAGCAAAAACCCTGAGCCTTCCGGCCGCACTTGTTCCGATCTGTGGTTTTATCGGCTTAATTTTCCTTTTTTACAGTGCGTATGTGTACTCAATGAATGAGGAGAGCGAATACTTGGCCTCTCTCGGGGGTGTTCTGTTGATCGCCGCGGGTCTTGGCTATGCGATGCAGCGCGGTCGCTGGTGTATGGTTCAGGGGTTTCGCGAACCCCACATGACTGGTGATTTTACCATGGCCCGATCTGTCATGCTCTCCATCATAGTAGTCGCTATTGGTGCTGCAGTGCTGAAGTACGAGGTTCCCATGCGAACCGGAGGTGAAGCTGTGCTTGACCCGATTAACTACGTCAGAGGGACTTTTGGTTGGGGAGGTGTAGTTGGCGGTTTTATTTTTGGTTTGGGTGCCATGTTTGCCGGTGGTTGTGGATCGGGAACATTGTGGCGGGTTGGAGAGGGACAGGTAAAACTGCTTATGGTTGTGCCGTTTTTCAGTGTTACCAATTCAATAATGACCGCCTGGTTTAAAGATAATGACTTCGAGGCTGATGGTGTTCTCGGTTCTTTTGTCTATCTTCCTGATGTCATGGGTTACGGCGGGACACTGCTGTTTATTGTTCTCTTGATGGTTGCGTGGTATCTGGTTGTCTCCTGGAACGAGGATTCCAATAAGCTGATCGTACCTATGTGAACAAAGGGAAATAATAATATATTGGGCCGCTATCTCTCTTCTTACGAGAGATAGCGGCCTTTTTTATGGAGCTCAGATGAAAACTGCAGAAAGATATCGCATAGAATCTTTAAAGGCTCGAGACAGCCTTTCCTCTCTTGAGTTGGAAAAAAAGAGTGTAATTATTCAGGAAAGGTTTTTACAGCTGATTGAATCGATTCCAAGCCAGACAATTTTTATTTACGTGAGTTTCAGGAGCGAAGTTGAGACGATCGGGCTCATAAAAAAACTCTTGGTAAAAGAGAGGATTATTACTGTCCCCCTGGTGTCCATCGCCTCGAAAAGCATGCGGGCAGTGCGCCTCCTCGATCCCCAAAATGATCTGATTCCAGGTTATTACGGAATTCTTGAACCAAAAGATGATCTTGTTTCAGAAAGAATGATTGATCCTTCAACCATTGATATTGTCGTCCTGCCGGGATCTGTCTTCGATCTCAAAGGTGGACGCCTGGGGTATGGTGGCGGCTTTTATGACAGATTTCTGGCTGAAAAGATATCAACACGGGCCAAGAGAATTGCCTTTTCTTTTGAACTCCAGATACAGGAAAGGGTACCTCAGCAGGCTCATGATAAACCTGTCGATTATATCATATCCGAAGAAAGAGTTATTGTCGGAGCGCCGAGGGATATTTGAGAATCATTCGGCTGATACTTAAGGAAAAACTGCCATTACTAATACAGTAATGTTTGGGGAGCATGCCAGGTTGACGGAATGATTCGGGTGGGGATGTTGCAAAACAGAAGAGGAAAATGTAAAATTTGTTAGCGCAGTATGAGTCCCGAGCAATTTCACCGGAGAAAATCAGTTGACCAGAGCACAAACCAAAATTCTCATTGCGGATGATGACATGATGGTCCGCACAACAGTCTCAAAAATACTTGAGATGTTTGGTCATGATGTTGTGACGGCAGCTGACGGTAGGGGCGTGATAGCTGAGGTTGATAATAGTTTTGATGTAATTATCCTTGACATCAATATGCCGGAAATGGATGGTTTTGAGACCATTAACGCCCTCAACGATCTTCAATATGAAATCCCGGTCCTTTTTTTGACTGGTGCAGGATCGATGGATTATGCCGTTAAAGCGATCAACCTCGGGGCGTATGATTTTTTGACAAAACCCATCGAAGATCTGGATATTTTCAACGTCAAGATCCGCCGGGCCATCGAAAAGCGGATGTACGTCCTTCAAGAAAAGCGGTATAAAGAGTCTCTCGAAGATGACATTCGGGTGAAGGCCGATCTACTTGAGGAGCAGAATAAGCTGTTGTTATCATATAGTAACAGCCTGGAAAATGCCACCGTTCAGCTCATGAGCAGTCTGCAGAATGCCATGGAGGAAAAGGACGGTTATACCGCCGGCCATACAATGCGGGTGACAGACTATGCCATAATGCTCGGTATGTCGATGAGCCTCCCGGAAAAGGATATTCTTGTCCTGCGAAGAGCGGCGCAGTTTCATGATATCGGAAAGTTGGTAATTGACCTTTCCTGTATCCAGAAACCTGGCAAATTGACGGAAGAAGAGTGGCTTCTCATAAAAAAACATCCCAGCGTCGGGGCAAATATTATTCAGCCTCTGGGTTTCATGGAACGAGAGCAGTTTATCATTCGGCATCATCATGAGCGGATGGATGGCACAGGGTACCCGGATGGCCTCAAAGGTGAGGAACTTGATGAACTTACCAAGATCCTCATCGTCGTCGATAGTTATGACGCCATGACTTCGCGCCGCAACTATCGGCACAACATGGGGATGGAAGAAGCTCTGGAGGAACTTGTTAAATGTAGTGGCACCCAGTTTGACAAGACCACTGTGGATTTTTTCGCCAAAAGCATAGTTGACTACACCCCTTCAAAAAGTGATTTTTCCGAGGAATATCTAGAGAATATATACAATCGGGGGCGGTTGTAGCAGCCCTTTGAAAATTTACAGGAGGGATAAGCCTCCGGATGATAAAAATGAAAATTTCAAGAGAAGAAGTTGAGCACGTTGCTCACCTAGCACGCTTGCATTTAAGCGAAAGCGAGCTGCAGAAAATGACGGAGCAGCTTGATACTATTCTTTCTTATGTACAAAAACTTGAAAAACTGAACACTGAGAACCTTACTCCCACAACCCACGCCTTTTCCGCAAGCAATGCCTTTCGCCAAGATGAGGTGCAGGCCTCACTTTCACAACAGGAGGCGCTTGCCTGTTCCCCCCGGCACACTGAGGAATTATTTCAAGTTCCAAGGGTTATTTAAAAATTGTGACCTTTCCCGTGATTAAGCACATCATGGGTAATGTGTTATTTGTTTAAGGAATGAACTACATGGATTTGTGTGAATTAACCGTTGCCGAGGCAATGGAAAAGATGCAGGCGCGTGAGATTACTTCGGTGGATCTGACCCAAAGTTGCCTTGATCGCATTGAGCGGGTGGAGGCAAAGATCCAAGCGTTTATAACCTTGGACCGGAAAGGAGCCCTGGAGCAAGCGCGGAAGGCAGACACCAGGAGGCGTTCAGGGCAGGCAGGCCTTCTTGGCGGTATTCCCGTGGCTTTGAAGGATCTTCTTTGCACCAAAGGAATAAGAACAACCTGTGGCTCGAGAATCCTGGAGAATTTTATCCCACCTTATGATGCCACCGTGGTTGAGCGACTCAAGGCGGAGGGTGCCGTGGTTTTAGGAAAAGTAGCCATGGATGAATTTGCTATGGGCTCAACATCCGAGAGCTGTGCCTATACTATTCCCCAGAACCCATGGAAAAATGGCTATGTTGCCGGCGGATCTTCTGGTGGATCAGCGGCTGCCGTTGCGGCCGGGGAGTGTCTGGTTTCCCTTGGATCTGACACTGGTGGGTCAATCCGTCAGCCAGCCTCACTTTGTGGTCTTGTCGGGCTCAAACCGACATATGGCTTGGTTTCCCGCTATGGCTTGGTGGCCTTTGCCTCATCTCTAGATCAGGTGGGCCCTCTTTGCCGGGATGTCAGGGACTGTGCTCTCATGATGAACGTTATCGGTGGGCATGATCACAGAGATTCCACTTCGGTCAAGCGCGAGATACCGGATTATTCTTTATCGCTTGTTGATAATGTCCGGGGGTTGCGGGTTGGTATTCCCAGGGAATATTTCGTCGAAGGACTTGATCCCGAGGTTGAAGGGGTGGTACGAAAAGGAATCGAGCTCTTGCGGCAGGCTGGGGCTGAAATCGTCGATGTCTCCCTTCCCCACACGGAATACTGTGTGGCCGTCTATTATATTATCGCCCCGGCAGAGGCAAGTTCCAATCTGGCCCGCTATGACGGGGTGCATTACGGGATTCGCGACCTGAACGCCGATTCACTTCTTGACCTATATAAAAACACCCGTTCAGCAGGTTTTGGGGCCGAGGTAAAACGCCGTATTCTTATCGGTACATACGCACTTTCTTCTGGTTATTATGATGCCTATTACAAAAAGGCATCACAGGTCCGAACCATGATACTTCAGGACTTTACCAAGGCCTATGAAGTTTGCGATGTGCTTATCTCTCCCGTTAGTCCGACCCCCGCTTGGAAAATGGGTGAGAATGTAGATGATCCCCTTGCTGTGTATCTCTCCGATATCCTCACCATCTCAGCCAATCTCGCAGGTATTCCCAGCATGTCAGTGCCGGGAGGATTCAGCCGCGATGGACTTCCGATTGGAATCCAGCTGCAAGGTCCTCATTTTCGCGAAGATACCTTGCTCAGGGTGGCCCATACCCTGGAAAAAGGTCTGGGAAAGGCTGGCTGCGCAAAGGTTTGTTGAGTTACAGATTTGCAGTTCTTACCATTACTGCAATAATTTTTGTCAAAGAGGGGCGTGATTGAAACTGCATATTCCGAAAAATCTCGAGAAGATAATTCCATACCCACCAGGAAAGACCCAAGGGGAACTCGAGCGTGAATATGGAGTTGCCAATTCCATCAAACTCGCCTCCAATGAGAATGCCTGGGGACCATCGCCCAAAGTTGTCAGGGCTTTGCGTAGTTCCCTGACAACTATACACCGCTATCCAGATAGTTCCTGTCACGACCTTATTCAAGGTATAGCTGGCAAAACAGGTTTCAATCCTGACGAGATAGTTGTGGGGAATGGATCTAACGAGGTGATTGAGTTTCTGGTCAAGGCCTTTGTCCGGCAGGGCGACGAGGTTATCAGCAGCCATCCTTCCTTTTTGATGTACCAGAAGTTTGTTCAGGTCCATGGTGGGGAAAATTTTGTCGTTCCGCTGCGAAAAATGAAACATGATCTGGAGGCGATTCAAGATGTTGTTTCAGAGAAAACCCGACTTATTTTTCTCGACAATCCGAACAACCCAACCGGCAGTTCGCTCAATCCTCTGGAGGTGTATACCTTTTTCAGCAAGGTTCCGGAATCGGTCATAGTTGTCCTGGATGAAGCCTATGTTGATTTTATGGATAATGAACAGCAGGTTGATGTTTTTTCCCTTATTCGTAATACCAAAGGGCGCTGCCCGGTTGTTTCGCTGCGGACTTTTTCCAAGGTTTATGGCCTGCCGGGTTTGCGCGTTGGTTTTGGCCTCATGCCAGGAGAGATCGCCGGTTGCCTGAATAAGGTCCGCCAGCCCTTTAATATAAACCAGATGGCTCAGGTGGGTGCTCTCGCTGCCTTAGAAGACCAGGATTACTATCACTATATTGTTGATGTGACTCGGCGAGGAAGGGCGCATCTTCAGACCGAGATGGAAGGGTTGGGGTGTGTCGTCTATCCCAGCCAGGCGAATTTTCTCCTGGTGAATGTCGGCGGTGATGGTCAGGCTGTTTATGAAGCTTTGCTCCGCAAGGGAGTAATTGTTCGACCGATGACGGCGTATGGATTTGCAGACTGTATCCGTGTCACCATTGGAACAGATGTTGAAAACACTCGATTTCTCGAGAGCTTATGTGAAATTCTGAGGGGGCTTGGCTGTGTCTGAAAGGCAGGATATCGTTACCATCGATGGCCCCTCGGGGGTTGGCAAATCAACGATCAGTCGAAAGATTGCAGACTCTCTGGGGTATACCTATCTGGACACAGGGGCAATGTACAGAGCCGTAGGGTTGTATCTCGAAAGGAACACTATTGATCTTGCCGACGAACAAGCGCTGGCACAAGTCCTCGAGACAATCAGGATTGAACTCTTCCCTGCTCGAACAGGAGATGGTGAAGTAGGGGTTCTGCTTAACGGCCAGGATGTCAGTGAAGATATCCGGAGTCCAGAGATTGCCATGGTGGCATCCAGGGTTTCGGCTATTCCGGTGATCAGGGAAAAACTTACAAGGCTGCAGAGAGAGATTGGTAGGCTGGGAAAGATTGTAGCTGAAGGCAGGGACACTGGAACCGTGGTATTTCCAAAGGCGTCGCATAAGTTTTTTCTTGATGCCAGGCCGGAAGAACGTGCGCATCGAAGGGTGCTGCAGTTGCAGGCTAAAGGGGAGATTGTTGATGAACAGCAGATTTTAGCTATGACCCTGGAGCGTGACAAGAACGACCGCGAACGGCTTATAGCACCATTACGACAAGCAGTGGATGCTGTGGCAATAGATACAAGCGAGAGGAATATAGATGAAGTCAGCCAGTTGGTTCTGGAGGTTGTAAAAGAAAAACGGCAAAGCTATTGAACCCCAGGCAAGACAGGCAATGATGAAACCTAGCCTGCCTGGGTGGCACTACTTTTCACTTCATGATAAAATCGTCTCTTCTGTTCTGACTGTAGGCGTCCTCGTCCTGTCCTGGGAAGAGAGGGCGTTCTTCTCCGTAGCTGATGGTCTGGATCCTGGCTGCGTCTATTCCGAGATCGATGAGATACTGCTTGGCGGCCTGGGCTCTTCTCTCACCAAGTGCTAGATTATACTCGTTGGTACCTCGCTCGTCGGAGTTACCTTCAATGATTATGGCTGCAGTTGGCGACTGCTGCATCTGCTCACCATTTTTTACCAGAACTTCGGTCATATCGGACCGAACTCCGAATTGGTCGAAATCGAAATAGATAGGAAAGAGATTTTCAGAGCATCGGCCATGCAGTCTTTTGTATTCGTCCGATTCCGATCCCGGAGTGGAAAGACCGTTTGATGCTGCATCGTCAAGAGTGCCTTCCGCCGGTATTGCGTTTTCATCGTAGCCGCTGGCTCCCGATGCCCCGCCAGCCCCGCCGCCAGCTACGCTGTCGGGTGGAATAACAGCTTTTTTACTGCAACCGGTAGCGAGCAATGCGCATGAACCCACGATGGTGATCAGCATGGCGGTTCGACATATATATTTTTTCATAAACTCTCCTGTTTCTGCATAAAAAAAACGATTAAAAAGCAAATCACTTTGCATGAGTTTGTACAGTTTTCAACAAATCGTATATTCTATCTTTTATCGACCGCAGGTCAAGAAAATTTGTCAGAGAAACAAAGGGAATTATTCCTTATCTCCATTGCAGGATTTAATTTCCCTGTCCATCGTTTACATGGACAAAGATTGTATTTTATAAAAAATAAATTAAAATCAATATATTAACATATAGTCTCTAGTGGCCGTTCTTGTTTATTCCGGGACCTTCCAATAAAAATGGCAAGAGGCTTACAATCAAAATAAGGCAGAAGACATGGTGAAAGGAAGGCAGTACCAACTGGTTGCAAGCTGTGCCGCCGGGTTGGAGGACCTCGTAAAAAAGGAAGTCATTTCGTTCCAAGGTCTTGAAATAACCGCTTCCAAAGGTGTAGTTGCCTGGCAGGGAGGAGTGGAGAGTGGCTATAGGGCTTGTCTCTGGTCTCGGTTTGCTTCAAGGATTTATTTGCAGTTGGCGCAATTCGAGGTAGCGGACGAACAAATGCTCTATGAGAGGTGTAAATCAATAACCTGGGATGATCATTTGGCGGTAAGCACTACCTTTGCTGTTGACTGCACTCTTTCGGGGGAGTCACCTTTGAGTCATAATCAATTTGCTGCCTTGCGCCTCAAAGATGCCCTGGTTGATTCATTCAGGGATCGTCTCGGGGAACGCCCTTCAGTTGACGCCGATCGTCCGGGTGTGCGGATTCATCTGCATTTAGATGGAAAACTGGCGACAGTCTCACTTGATCTATCTGGCGAAAGTTTGCACAGGCGGGGCTACCGGCTGACCGGATGCATCGCTCCGCTCAAGGAGACCCTGGCGGCAGCCCTTGTTGCCCTGAGTGGTTGGCCGGATACAGATATGCCGCCAAGCCTAATTGATCCCATGTGTGGCACTGGAACCTTGCTGATTGAGGCTGCTCTCATGTTTGGCGATTCCGCCCCCGGTCTGTCACGGAACTCTTTTGGGTTCATGGGCTGGAAACAGCACGAGTCTGATTTATGGCAGACTTTGGTGGAAGATGCAGTTGCTCGGGAAGAGGTGGGCTTGTCAAGGAAATGGCCCCTGTTACTAGGATATGACGCCGATCCGAAAGTTGTGGCTGCGGCCAGAAAAAATATCGAGAAGGCTGGTCTGTCTGAATATATCCGGGTGAAGCAGGCTGAACTTGCCCGCCTGCAGCCCCCTTCTCAAAACGGCATGCTCCTCTCGAATCTGCCGTATGGAGAGCGTCTTTCTGAAACCGAAGAGGTGGGATATCTGTATCGCGCTTTCGGCAGGATAGTGCGAGAGAGGTTTGGTGCCTGGACGGTCGGTGTCTTTATTTCAAATCCCGATCTGACTGACAGTTTTGCTCTGACCTGGACACAGAAACACCGACTGTATAATGGCTCTCTGCCCTGCCGTCTGCTCCTGGGTTCCGCCCCGCAAAAATTGGAAGAACCCTTCAGGTGGCGGCCAAACCTTATTCCAGGTGAAAGTGAGTTTGCCAATCGTCTCGGTAAGAATTTGAAAAAATTCTTAAAATGGTCAGAAAAAGAGGAGATCAGCTGTTTCAGGGTCTATGATCGAGATCTGCCTGAGTTCAATATCAGCGTTGACATATACGGCAAATGGGTACACGTCCAGGAATATGCCCCTCCTAAAACCGTTGAGGCTGAACTTGCAAGCGCCAGATTATCACTTGCCCTGCATGATATTCGTGAGGTTTTGGGGGTCAAGCGCGAGAGAGTATTTATCAAGACCCGTCAAAGACAGAAGGGCAGGGAGCAGTATCAGCAAAAGGACAGCCGGAAAAAGATGTTTGAAGTGCGCGAAGGTGAGTGTTCGTTCCTTGTCAATTTCACTGATTATCTCGATACCGGTCTTTTTCTTGATCATCGGCCTCTGCGGAGGCGAATTGGCAGAGAAGCCCTGGGCAAGAAGTTTCTCAATCTCTTTGGCTATTCCGGAGCAGCGACAGTTCATGCCGCTATGGGTGGGGCTCAGACAACGACTACCGTGGATCTGTCGGCAAATTATCTGCACTGGGCTCGGCTGAATATGGCACTTAATGGTTTCAGTGATTTTTCCCATACTACTGTCAAGGCTGATTGCCTGCAGTGGCTCACGGAGAACCGGGAAAAATTTGATCTTATCTTTGTTGATCCACCGACATTCTCCAATACCAAAAAGGAAAATCGCATTTTCGATATCCAACGTGACCACGTCAACCTTCTCAAGCTCACTATGGAGCACCTGGAATCTGAGGGGACGCTGTACTTTTCAACCAATTTCAGAACATTTTCCCTTGATTCCTCGATTAAAAATTCCTTTGATGTACGGGATATCACTCAAGAGTCCATACCTTTTGATTTTTCACGAAACCAGCGGATACATCAGTGTTGGCGAATACGAAAAGTGGAGAAGCATGCCGCATAGGTTTTTGGACCTGTGATGCCTGAGGAAAGATTAAAAGAATAATTCGGAATTATTCTTGGTAAATTTTCAACCTGCAGAAATCATGCTTTCATGATACGATACTTGAGGTTGAGTGCATTCCGGCTTTCAAGGCGAGACTATTTTACAGGCTAGTCATTGATGTAGCAGGAAAATGTTATTGGAATCAGTGTCCGGGAGGAACAATGAAGACCTTAATTGTTGAAGATGATTTTCTTTCTCGTTCTCTTCTTTCCACCCTACTGTCCGAATACGGCATCTGCCATGTAGCGGTGAATGGCAAAGAGGCGCTGAATGCTGTGGAGAGAGGTTTTGTCGAGAATGATCCCTATGATCTGATCTGTCTTGATATTATGATGCCCGTTATGGATGGCCAGCAGGCTCTTCAGGAGATTAGGAAAATGGAAGAACGGCATGGGATCATGGGACTGGATACCACAAAAGTTATCATGGTTACGGCCGCCGATGATTCGAAAAACATCATGAAGGCTTTTCGACAGGGCCAGTGTGAAGCCTATTTAACAAAGCCCCTTGATAGGGAAAAATTAATAGCCCACATAAAAGATCTTGGTTTGATAAAATAGAAAATATCCGGGATATTTTTTAAATTGTACACTGAGCTGCAGCAGCAACGGTCAGCCCAATTCTCTCATCGGAGGAAGTAAAAGCGCATGACAACCAGTGATATGCTGACACCCTGGCAAGTGATGTTTGAACAACCTTCGCCACCGCCATTGAATCTTGAAACCCTGCGAGAACATTTCAGAAATGTTTACAAACTGAAAGATGAGCAGGTCGAGTTCATGATTAGAAGTGCCTCCCAATCTCTTAAGACAGCGCTTGTTTCTGCCGAAGCTGCCCTGGGCAGCGATCAACTCTGTAACGCTCTGGCTCCTGTGGCCCATGGTCTGAAAGGATTTTTTCTCAACATGGGCGAGGATGGATGGGCTTCTCTTGCCAGGGCTATGGAGATTGCAGCAAAAGATGGCCAGGTATATGAATACAGGGCTGTAGTGGAGAAAATGCGTCAAGGGGGGGCTATCCTGCTGGCCGATCTTCCTGCTGCTTGATGTTTTTGCTGATCCTGCTGTTCCAAATTCTTTGAGCTGTACTCTTTTCATTTTCCTTTCAAAATAGACCGAACAGTGCATTGATTGCCTAAGTCAATGTTTGTCCTGTACCTTTTATTTTATTCTGGTACGATAATGGGCATGGAATGTGCCTATGCCTATAGGTGGTCAGCACACTGGTAAATAAAAAGAACCCGAGAAATTTTTTTGAGATGGAGGTTGTCCGCGTGCCAGAGACAAAAAAACTTCAAGAGCAGATTCAGAATCTGCGTGAGCAGTTGAACGCGCAGAAAAAGGCCAACATCTTCCTCCGGGAACAGGTAAAAAAATCAATTCTTACTGGAGAAAAACCAGGTACGACGGTTGATACTGCTCTGATTGAGGATGAGGTCAAGCGCAGAACCCGGGAGTTGCAGGCTGCTCTTGAACAGGCTGAGAGCGCCAATCGGCTCAAGGCCGAGTTTCTTGAAAACATGAGCCACGAGATTCGTACTTCCATGAATGGAATAATGGGGATGACGAATCTTGTCTTGGAGACTGAGCTCACCGCTGATCAGCGCCAATATCTTGAGATGGTTGATGAATCTGTTGATCGTCTGCTCGAGGTTGTAACCGATGTTATCGATTTTTCCAAAATTGAGGCGGGGAGGCTGACCCTGGAATCGGAAGATTTCAACCTGAAAGAAAATCTTGATCTCGATCTTTATCTGCTGAATCTCTCAGCCCGCCAGAAGGACATTGCTCTGCAGTGTGAAATCGATCGTGATGTGCCTCTCTTCATCAATACTGATCCGGGGCGATTGCTTCAGATTCTCACCAGTCTTGTCGGCAATGCCATTAATTTCACCAAGAAAGGCAGCATCACCATACGGGTTTCTCATG
>JAIFKM010000161.1:0-12812 GCA_020049575.1 Desulfobulbaceae bacterium | reverse complement strand
GCTGCGTTTTTCCGTAGCTGATACCGGCATCGGTATTAAGCCCGAGAAACAAAAACAAATCCTGAATACCTTCAGCCAGGCTGAGGCCCAGGGATCTCTGGCAATGGGTGGAGTAGGGCTCGGGTTGACGATCTCCTCACAGTTGGTGAGGCTGCTTGGAGGAGAGATCGGTATGGAAAGCAGCGCGAAGGGTTCGACTTTCTGGTTTACCATTCCTGTCAGGGAAGTAGCCGAGTTTGAGGCGATTGAAGACATCGCGGAGCGCAGTTTTGAGAGTCGGCAAGAAAAGGTCATTTATGCCCTGAAGGGAGCAAGGATCCTTTTTGCTGAAGATGAACCGATAAACAGGGTTCTCACCGAAACTATTCTCAGGCAGGCAGGGGTTCTTGTGACAAGTGTGGAAAATGGCCAGCAGGCCCTGCAAGAGGCCCAGAAAGGCGACTATCAGATCATTTTAATGGATGTGCAGATGCCTGTTCTCGATGGCCTTGAGGCCACCCGCAAGATCAGAGCGTATGAAAAGCGGCACGGCGGCCACCAGACGATCATTGCCCTGACAGCTCTGGCGATGCGAGGCGATCGGGAAAAATGTCTGCAGGCCGGAATGGACGACTACTTGACCAAACCGATTGATAAATCGCAGCTCATTGATATTCTTCTTAAATACTTGACCAATACTGCTCTCGTTGTTGAAGGTGACCCAGAGAGTCAGCATGTCATCATAAGTTCGCTGATAGAATCAGGTTGGAGTGTGACTTTGGCGGAAACCGGTCGATCCGCTGCCTACGAGGCATCTCTCAACCACTTTGACCTCATTTTACTCGATACCCAGATGCCTCAGATGGATGGAATCGAGATAGCCAGGATAATACGGAAGCTTGAAGAATACTCCGGTCAGCACTCCTGTATTCTCGGTATTGGTGGGGTTGACGAGAAAGAAGGGCGGAGATTTCTGGAGAACGGCCTGGACGGATACCTGCAGAAGCCGATCACAACAGCAATACTGATGGAAAAGATTGCTGTTCTGGCTCAGGAAAGGGATCTTCTTGTGAAAATGGGAGATTCTGTGTTAAGTCATTGATTTTATATTTAATGTGCATTTTCGATATGACGGCAGCGCCTGTCTTGGCTGGTATTGAGAAAGTATCAGCAACGACGAAATGCCGGAAATAGAAACAAGCCAGGCGAGAGGCTGCCGAGAGTAAATTTTCAGTATTTTAATTTGTTAATTAATATAAAATCGAGCATTTATGTTGGAATATTCCCGTGTCTGCCTGGACGCCTTCGGCTATGAACTTCCTCCACGGGTCTTGACCTCACAGGAAATAGAGAATCGTCTGGCCCCGGTGTATGAAAGATTGCGTCTGCCCCAGGGGCGACTTGAACTGATGACTGGCATTCGCCAGAGGCGTCTCTGGCCCCAAGGCACGAGGCCGAGTGAGGCAGCCAGTTTTGCCGGCAGAAAAGCTCTGGAGAGCGGCAGGTTGAGGCCTGATGAGATCGAATGTCTGATTTTCACTTCGGTTTCCCGAGATATGATGGAACCGGCAACAGCCTCGTTTGTCCATAAAAATCTTGGACTTTCAGGTGGTTGTTTGATCTTTGATATTTCCAATGCCTGCCTGGGATTTTTTGACGGAATGGTAATGCTTGCCAATATGATTGAACTCGGCCAGGTAAGCAACGGCCTTGTAGTATCGGGGGAGACGGCCGAGGAACTTCTGGAATCAACCCTTGTCCACCTGTTGTGGAACAGCAATCTGAGCAGGAAGAGCATCAAGCCGGCTATTGCCTCTCTGACCATCGGCTCTGGAGCAATCGGTCTTATTATGGAGAAGGCTGGTGCAGGGGAGACGCGGCCTCGGTTGGTGCATGGTTGCTGGCGGGCTAACACCGCTCACTCGGACCTCTGTCACGGCAATCAGAGCGGAGGCAATATGACACTGATGGAAACCAACTCTGAAGAACTTCTTTTCCAGGGGGTAGAAACAGCTTTTCTAACCTGGAAGGAATTTTCACGGCGGCCAGGTTGGAGTACTGATGAAGTTGACCGTTTTTTCTGTCATCAGGTGGGAACGGCTCATGCCAAACTGCTCTTTGACCGGTTGGGATTGGAAACCAAAAAAAACTTCGAAACCTTAGCAATCCTTGGTAATGTTGGCTCGGTTTCAGCTCCGATTACCATGGCAATGGCAATGGAACAAGGTGCTTTTGTGCCGGGCCAGAAAGCGGCGCTCCTCGGTATAGGCAGTGGCATTAATTGCATGATGCTGGGGGTGGATTGGAGGATTGAGGATGGAAATCACGACTGAACAGGGGCGAATTCTCCTTGCGCACGCCCGCAGGACCATCGCCTTGAAACTCGGCAGGACAGAACACAGTCAGGAAACTGAATCTCCAGAGGTTTTCAGGCAGAACGGGGCAACATTCGTCACCTTGAAAAAGAGGGGGCAATTGCGAGGGTGTATAGGCAACCTCGAGCCGGTTGGATCGATCTGGGATGGCATACGGGACAATGCCTTGAATGCCGCCTTTCATGATCTACGATTTTCGCCACTGAAACCGGAAGAGTTTGAAGAAATCCATATCGATATCTCTCTACTCAGCCCAGCTGTCCTTCTTGAATACACCGATGGGTCCGATCTTCTCACCAAACTCAGGCCCGGCATTGACGGGGTGATTCTCAGGCTCGGGCCGTCACGGTCCACTTTTCTGCCCCAAGTTTGGCAGCAGCTCCCCCGCACCGAGGACTTTCTCAACCAGCTCTGCCGTAAGGCGGGCCTGCACGAATCCGCCTGGCAGGATATGCACCCGGATATATGGACCTATCAGGTTGTACATTCCTCCGAGGAAGCAGTATGACGGAGTTGTGCCTCCCCGATGTGCTGATTCGGGAATTGGAGGATATCTACCAGGGGCTGGAGACAGAGTATGACGCGCTAGCGTACCAGCTTTCCTTTAGCTGTATAGGGTGTCCGGACAATTGTTGTGATTCCTATTTTCTCCATCATACCTATGCGGAATGGGCATATCTCTGGCTCGGTTTCAGGCAGTTGAATCCTGAGAAGCAGCAGGAAATCCTTCGGCGTGCTTCAACTGCGGTTTTGGCCTGCGAGCAGGCACTGCGGCGACAGGAACGGCCGCAGGTCATGTGCCCCTTGAACGAAGAGGGGTTGTGTACACTATACACCCACCGTCTCCTTGTCTGCCGCACCCATGGAGTTCCTGCAGCCATGACTCATCCGGACGGGAGACGCCTGACTTTCCCAGGGTGTTTTCGCTGTCAGGAGATTGTTGGCGCTCTTGGCATGGAGCAGGGTAAGATCCCCGTGACCGAGAGAACACCCTATCTGCGCCGCCTGGCTGTGCTTGAAAATGATCTTTTGCAAGGCGAACGGCGACGTTATCCCAAGGTTGGTCTGACGATATCCCAGATGCTCATCAAGGGACCACCGGTTGTACTCCCCTGAAAAAATCAGAGCAGATCATGTTCCAGAATATTTTTACAGATCCCTATAACTCCGAATGCGCCCTTGCATCCTGAGGGTGCATGGAAGAACAGAGAGGACAAGCATGCAGATAAAAATCGTTAAAAAGCAACCGAATTCAAGGATGTGTTTTGTCTGCGGATTGCAGAATGCCTTTGGTTTGAAAAGTCGATTCTATGAGTTGGAAACAGGGGAGATAATGGCAGTATTTCAGCCATCTTCTGAGCATCAGGGGTATCCCGGACGGCTGCATGGAGGGATAGCGGCGACAATCCTAGATGAGACTATCGGCAGGGCGATTATGGTCAAGTATTCAGACGCAATCTGGGGCGTTACGGTTGATTTTTCAATGCGCCTGCGAAAACCTGTACCTTTGGATCGGGAAATCCGGGTGGTGGGGCGAATCGTCAGTGACGGCAAGCGGACATATGCGGGTTCGGGTGAAATCCTTCTTGAGGATGGTTCAGTGGCCATCGAGGGCACCGGTAAATATCTGAAGATGGATATCACCAAGATTGCCGATTTTGATCACGAGGGTGAGCAGTGGCGGGTTGTGGCCGATGCCAACGATCCTGAGACTGTGGCCTTAACTCGACAGTAAGTGAAATAACCTCATCTTCTAATTTTCTTTTCTGAATGATTTTTACGAGAATGAAGCATGAATCACCGAACATTGAGGCAAGCAAAAGGCTTTTCCTGAGTTTTCCTGTCGGGCATCGAAGAAACAATTAAGTATTCCATCTGACTCGTCGATAAAAATGAACAATACAGGCTGTGATACGCAATAGGAAAACGTTTTCGGAGATGATGACATGGAACTGCTGGCTCAGGAGCCAAACAACGAGATCAAAGATGCGGGAAAGGCCGAGAAAAATCCCAGTCGAATTTATGATATCAATCTCTTGCGGCCACCGGAAATCGTCCAGCGGGATGGTCGCTATGTTGCCTACAGCAATGGTGTGATATGCGACTGCTACCGCAAAATGGAATGGCTGGTGGGGCCCGATCGGGATACAAGCTGGGATGAAGCCCAGGCCTGGGTCAAGAGCCTGAACGTCGCCGGCGGTGGCTGGAGTCTGCCGACGCTGGAAATGCTGCGCGGCCTCTATCGGAAAAACCTGCGGAAACGTGAAATCAGCCCTTTGTTTCAAAGAGAACCTACGGATGTCTGGAGTTGCGAGGTCAAAGGTGAGGCCTCGGCCTGGGCCTTTAATTTTCTTCCGGGCAACACCTTCACGACCTATCGAACACTTTCCAGAAGAATCCGGGCCTTCGCAGTCCGCCCCAAACCGGATTACGGTTACTCTGCTTTGATGACTAAAGAGCATGCCGTCTGACATTGCAGAAAATCCAGCAGGGTTGATTCCGGCTGAATATGCTTTTCTCCCCATTGCCCGAATTCATTCCTGTTTTACCGAGAAATTCGGTATACCCAGACAGCCTGGTCTGGCTGGATCAGCAACCGCCAGCATAGAGATGCTACCGCCTTTCGATCGCCGGGAGATGTTCAGGGGACTGGAAAAATTTTCCCATATCTGGATTCATTTTCTCTTTCACCAGGCAGTAACTGATGGTTGGAGGCCGACGGTCAGGCCACCATGGCTAGGAGGGCAGAAGAGAGTGGGGGTTTTTGCCAGCCGCAGTCCGCATCGACCTAACTTCATCGGGCTATCCGTCGTACGTCTTGTTGGCATACGGACTGAGGGGAAAAAGATCTTTCTTGATATAGCCGGGATAGATATCCTGGACAAGACTCCGGTTTTCGACATCAAACCATATCTTCCCTATTCCGATGGGGTGGCTGAGGCCACTAGCGGGTATAGCCGCCAGGCGCAGACGCAGATGCAGGTCGCCTTTTCGGTGGAGGCAGAAGCAGCCTGCGCTGCCTATCAATTGGAGACGGGGAGGGATCTTCAGGTGCTGATCAGTGAGATTCTTGGGCAGGATCCCCGCCCTGCGAGCCAGCGGGCCGGAGAAAGGGAACATGGCATGCTGCTCTGGGATGTGAATATCCGCTGGCAAACCAGCAGAGGCGGTGTTCTGGTCCTGAGCTGCGAACAGCTCAAGGCTCGCTGAATCCTTCAAGGCGGCAATATACCCGACCGCCAACCTCATATTGGCTAGTGTCTATGGCAAAGTCCAGACTGCTGCCGCGGATCTCGGCCCCTTCAGCTGTAAGCCGTGTAGGGCCAGGGCAGTTGACGGTCCGTTTCTCATCATCATAGTGGAGGAGGTCGGTGTAGAGCGTCTGCTTGTCGGCTGTTTTGTGGACAATGACATTATCTATCAGGGTCAGGTGTCGGGTCACCGCGTTGTACAAGCCTTTGTCGGCAATAATGTTGGTCAGATTCCCTTCATTGTCGAAAATGTCGGTATCAACCTTTGTCAGGATATATTCATTTTCTTTCTCGGCAGTCCTGGCATTTTCCGCACGAATTTCCGCTGTCTTCTTGCCGCTGTGAATCTGTTGTATCCTCACTTTATCCATCGTGAAGTTGTGGACGTCCTTTTTCAAGTTGGCATACGCCGGGTCATAGCCTCCGCGAGGTGTTAAAAATGTCGCCAAAGGAATGCGCCATGCCGGAAAGGTGACAAGGAGGATGAGGGGCACAAGCCAGATTATGTTGCGTTGATTGATCATCGGTTGGCATACTTCTGCTGAAGTTCGGCGAGCAGGCCCTTGCTTTCAAGGAGCAGTTCGCAGGCCTCACGTACTGCGCCTCGGCCGCCTGGGAGGCTGGTGACATAGTGCACCACCTCTCTCACTGCGTTGACGCAGTTTGCCGGCGCCAGTGAAAAACCAGCCCGCTGGAGAAGGACAAGATCAAGCCAGTCATCACCCATATAGGAGATTTCAAAGGGACGACAGCCGGATTCCCGCAAGATTTCCTGGAACGCCAGCAATTTGTTTGAGGCCCCCTGATACAGATAGCGCATTTTTAACTCAATTCCCCGCCGGTTCACGGCCTCTGAATTGCGGGCGGTTATCAGGCCCGTCTCGATACCTGCCTCGTGCAGGAGGCGCACGCCGAAACCATCCTGGGTGTGGAAAGCTTTGCTTTCTTCTCCGGAAGCAGAATAGAGCAGCGTCCCGTCCGTCAGGACGCCGTCAACATCGAGAAGCAGGATTTTAATCTTGCTTGCCTTTTCAAGGATGACCCGACGATCCAGCGCCGGTTTGCCTTGCTCGGCTTTTTCGCGTATCAGACTGCGGTAATTTTCGCGTATCTCACAATCGGAAGGATATGCGGTACTGGATTTTGAGTGGCAGGAATCGCTCATCAACAGTTAAAGAAGGTGGAGGGGAATATCAAGAGGCCTCGCGGATTCGCAGAAGTTGCACCAGGATTGATTCGATCTCATTGAGGGGGATGGAGTTCGGTCCGTCGCAGAGGGCTTTATCCGGTTCGGGATGAATTTCCATGAAAAGTCCGTCAATACCGACTGCCACTGCAGCTCGCGCCAACGGTACGATGAATTCTCGCTGACCGTCGGAAGACCCGCCTGCCCCGCCCGGCAACTGCACGGAATGGGTGGCGTCATACACGATCGGGCATCCAAAGGAACGCATGACAGGCAGGGAGCGCATATCAACGACAAGATTGTTGTAACCAAAACTTGCGCCGCGTTCAACCAGCATGATTTTCTTACCCCCGGCCCCCCGCAGCTTGTTGACGACGTTCTGCATATCCCAGGGAGAGACAAACTGACCCTTTTTGACGTTCACCGGTTTGCCGGTACGGGCCGCTGCCGTGAGCAGGTCCGTCTGGCGGCAGAGAAAGGCAGGGATCTGGAGAATATCGAGGACCTCTGCTGCGGCCGAGACCTGGGTAATATCATGGATATCAGAAATGACAGGCACCCCGAGGTCGGAACGTATCCGGGCAAGGATCGTCAGTCCTTCCTGCAGTCCTGGGCCGCGATAAGCCTCAAGGGAGGTCCGGTTCGCCTTATCAAAGGAGGCCTTGAAGACATAACTGATCCCCAGTCTGGCGCAAATTTCCTGCAAGGTGCCCGCTACTCGTCGGGCCAGCTCTTCAGACTCAAGGGCGCAGGGGCCGCCGATAAGCAGCAGCGGTTGGCCACTGCCGACCAGAAGTGGCAGGCTGTTGGGGCGATCAATGGCAACGGTTGGAATAATCGGCTCAACCATTATGTTTTTTGGCCAGGGCGGCACTGATGAAATCCCGGAACAACGGATGGGGTTTCATCGGTTTTGATTTGAATTCCGGATGAAACTGACAGCCGAGGAACCAGGGATGGTCTTCGATCTCGACAATTTCCACCAGGTTGTTATCTGGCGATGCCCCTGAAACGATGAGACCGTAGGCCTCAAGTTTTTCCCGGTAGAGGTTGTTGAACTCGAAACGGTGCCGATGGCGCTCAGAGATTTCGATTTGTTGGTATGCCCTGGAGGCGTGCGAATTTTCCCGCAGCACACAGGGATATGCACCAAGACGCAGGGTGCCGCCCATATCCGATGTTTCATCCCGGACCTGCATCTGGTTGGTACGGTAATCGAACCACTCCTTGATCAGATAGATCACCGGATCAGCGGTAGTGAAATCAAATTCCGTCGAGTTGGCCATCTTCAGGCCTGCGACATTGCGGGAGAATTCCACGACCGCAAGCTGCATGCCGAGACAGATACCAAAGAACGGGATCTTATTGATCCTGGCATGGCTTACGGCTTTGATCTTTCCTTCGGCACCGCGTTTGCCGAAACCGCCAGGTACCAGGATACCGTCACAGCCTTCCAGGAGATCCTCCGGATCCTTTTCCTCCAGTTCCTCGGCGCTTATATAGCGCAGATCGACTTTGGTGCCATTGGCCAGGCCCCCGTGGATCAAGGCCTCGTGCAGGCTTTTGTAGGATTCGGTGAGATCGACGTATTTGCCGGTTATGGCAATGGTCACCCTGTTTTTCGGGTTCTTGATGTTGTGCACCAGGTCTTCCCAGGGCTTGATATTGGGCTGACCGGTCCAGACGTTGAGAAGTTCGAGAATTTTGGCGTCCAAACCTTCCTTGTAGAGGGAGAGGGGGAGTTCATAGATCGTCTCGACATCAATGCCGGTGATGACCGCATCTTTCTGGACATTGCAGAACAGGGCGATCTTGGCCTTCAGGCTGTCTTCAAGGGGAACCTCGGTACGGCAGATCAGGATGTCGGGCTGGATACCGTCGGCCCGCAGTTCACGCACCGAGTGCTGGGTCGGTTTGGTCTTCACCTCGCCGGCTGTCTTGATGTAAGGCACCAGGGTGAGGTGGATGAACAGCGAGTATTCCCGGCCGAGATCGGTACGGAGCTGGCGGATCGCCTCGATAAACGGCAGACCCTCAATATCGCCGACCGTGCCGCCGATCTCGATGATAGCCACATCGGCGCTGCCGTCGAGTTGCAGGACGGCAGCCTTGATTTCATCGGTGATATGGGGAATGACCTGGACAGTACCGCCAAGATATTCACCGCGCCTCTCCTTGGTGATCACCGAGAAGTAGATGCGACCGGATGTGTAATTGTTCTTCTGCGCCATGACGGCGTTGGTGAAACGCTCGTAGTGGCCCATATCCAGGTCGGTCTCGGCCCCGTCATCGGTGACGTAGACCTCACCGTGCTGAAAGGGGTTCATGGTGCCAGGATCGACGTTGATATAGGGGTCGAGTTTCTGGAAGGTAACGGTGAGCCCCCGGCTTTCGAGCAATGCCCCGATGCTCGCTGATGCAAGCCCTTTCCCGAGTGAGGAAAGGACACCGCCGGTGACGAAAATGAACTTGGTCCGTTTAGTAGTATGTGATGTTTTCATGCGGGCACTATAGCAATGGAGCCTGTATTTTGGAATAGAAAATCCCGGTCTGCTGGCTTATTTTTAGCAAAACACCGGGCCGAATTTCGACCTGTTCGAAACCTGTTCCGACAGTTCCACCGAGGCTGCTTGTATGACCCTCCGGCAATGAATATGGTAGAACCTGGGAAGCTGTTACCGCAGGTCGAAATGAGAACTAAGGGAGGTAAAGAATATGCAGACGACGATGCTTTTCGCTGCCGTCACAGCCTTTGGCCTTGCTGCCGTAAACGAATCGATCAGGGCAGCGGCCAAAAGGGAAGAGGCGATTTTCGGCGGCGGCTGTTTCTGGTGTATGGAGCCGCCTTTTGCCCGGCTTGATGGAGTGCTTGAGGTAACGGCCGGCTATTCGGGAGGAGATGAGGCGAATCCGACCTATGAGCAGGTCTCGAGCGGCCAGACCTCTCATTACGAGGCGGTGCTGGTGGTTTATGATCCGGCCTTGATTTCGTATCGGCAGCTGCTTGAGACATTCTGGCGACAGATCGATCCGACAGATGCAGGTGGCCAGTTCGCCGACCGCGGCAGGCATTACCGGACGGCAATTTTTTACAGCACACCCGAGCAGCGCAAAGAGGCTGAACTGTCTCTCGCGGATCTCCAGCAGTCAGGTGTTTTCAGCAAACCCGTTGTCACGGCCATTCTGCCGGCTGGTCCATTTTATCCGGCGGAGGACTATCATCAGGACTATTACCTCAAGAATATCCAGCATTACAACAGCTATAAAGTTGGCTCCGGCAGGGCAGGATTTCTCCAAAGAGTCTGGAAGGAGGCATGAATGAACCGACAATACCGCAAGCCCGAAGATGCCGGATTTCGAAGCAGGCTGCATTATGTCCTTGGTTGCAGGCTGCAAATGTTCAAATTCCGGGGAAAGGGAAGTCTGGATCATCGAGCAGTTTGATCATCCGTTGTTTGCCGAGAGTCTTGCTATCGTGGAAGTCGATGAGTATTTCGATCGTCCGTAGCATCTCGTCCTCATCCACCTCCTTCTTGATCAGTCTGCCGAGCTTCGGTGCCGGACCGCCCTTGCCGCCGGCAAAAATATCGTAGCCGTTTCGGCCGGCAACAATGCCGATATCACTCGTCTTGGTGCCGGAGCAGCTGAGAGTGCAGGCCGAGATGGCGATCTTGAGTTTGGCCTTGGTCTTTGTCCTGCCGGCGAATTTTGCCAGGATTTTCTCTGACAGCTCCTTTGTATCAATGATCCCGAGATTGCAATGGGGCTTGCCGACACAGACGCGGGGTATGGGGAATTTGTCTGGAGCCTTGAAGTCAGCACCCAGGGCGGCCAATGTCGCCTTGATTTCTTCGGCGGCCGTCTGCGGGACATTGAGCAGCCGCAGGTTCTGCAGAATAGAGAGATAGATTTCAAGATCATAGCGGCTCGCCAGATCAAGTGCTGCCTGCATGATGTCAAGGGGGAGTCTGCCCGCTGGCAAGAGAACGGTGATGTGGACTTTTTCTTCGGAACTGGACATGGGTATTTTTGGGTTAAGGGAGTTGATTCGGACCGAAAATCCTGAGAGATGTCGTAGATTATTTGCCGTTGAGGATATCCTTAATCGATTTTCCGTCAATACGGATGGCAAAAATATCAGCCAGCAGTGGCTCGATGATTCGTTCATCCTCTTCACTTAAGAGAAATCCCGGTAGCGGCCGGGCTGAATGGGTCCGTAACCGGGCCTGCATGATACGCGTGGAATCATCAAGCTTTTCAGCAACCTCGCGGTTAATGGAAATATCGCAGAGAGCGAGCAGGACATCCTGCATATTTCCCCAGTATTCCTTCTGTCCCAGATGTTCTATGAGCTGCATCATGACAGTGGAGGCTGAAAGATAGCACTCCTGCACATGGGCCGGCTGACTAGCCGAGCAGCGGATTTCGGAGATGAAACAGCGGCAGGAGAAGGGCCTGGCCGGGTAGATCCCGCAGACACCTTCCTCCAGGAAAGGACATGGAGTGAGAACGCTGCTCTCGCCAGGGTCGGCTTCTCGACCGCTCAGACATATATGGGCAAATTCGTTGGTGGTCATGCGGGGGCGACTGGAAGGCGGAGTTTGGCAGAGTTTTTCGGCAAGCCAGGCCTCCTTGCCATTCTCGCGGATGTAGGCGAGGATATTTTCACCCTCCAGTGCAGTTATGGTGACGTTCTGGGTGCAGCAAGCACTGCAACCTTTGCGGCAGACATGACTATAGGTGGAGGCCCATTCCGCGAATTTTTCGACTATTGCCTTGTAAACAGCTTCTTTCATTGGATATGTGTTTCGCTCCTTGGGAGAAATGTTGGTTTGTCCGAATATAAGTCTTTTTTGTTTGCTGTCAGCCAATATTTTTCATCATGGCATTCCCTGAAGGGCCAGGAGGGCGACAATGATGTAGCGACCGGCCTTGCCCAGCAAGACAAAGAGCGAAAAGAGGGGAAAGGGGGTGCGGAAAGTTCCGGCCAGCAGGCAGAGTGGATCTCCAACAAACGGCAGCCAGGAAAGCAGCAGTGACCAGGAGCCGTATCGCTGGAAAAGGGCTGTTGCCCGTGCGGATTCCTTTTCACCAAGGCGCAGGATCTTTTTAATGAAAAAATCAGATCCCCAGGTGCCGATGAGATAGGTGCTGCAGGCCCCGAGATAGTTGCCGATGGTGGCGACACTGACGGCAGTCGGGAGATGATGGCCGCCGATAATCAGCAGGATAAGCAGCCATTCAGATCCCAAGGGGAGAACGGTGGCCGCCAGAAAGCTGAGAATAAAGAGGGCCGGCATGCCATGGGAGGCAGAAAAAAACTCGGGGAGTTCCATTGTCTATGCAGAGTGATACGGCTGAGGAAATGCTCAGTCCGAACCATCCTCCCCGTTGCTATCCTGAACGGTTTTCAAGATGGAGAGATCCAGGCCTGTGCCGCCGCAGGCGGGGCATTCATCCCTGGAGAGAACAAATCGACTTACTCCCTTGAACGAGGGTATTTCGCCGATCCCGTTACAGAGCGGGCATGGCGGCTGTTGATTTTTTATGTCTTCCATGCCGAACCTCTGCTGCCTGTCGCGATGGAAAAAAGAGTTGTTTTGAGAGTCAGACTGCGTGAGGTTGTAGCATGAGTTGTGCATATCCGCCAGAGAGAAATTCAACAATGAAGATCAGCGACCCTGGCCGCCACCTCCGCCTCCATTAGAACCGTCTCCACCACCGGCGCCCCCTCCTCCGTTGCCGCCATTGCCGCCGCTACCACCATCACCACTGCTGCCATTGCCGCTTGAACTGCCGGAGCTGTCGGGTGATCTTCCCTGAGACGCATCCATACCTTCTTTGTCCAGGCCCTTTTCGCCTGCTCCGCCATACTGGCTTTGAGAGCCGAAAGTGTAGAGGGTTTCAGTTGGAGAACTGCTTTTCTGCAGATCGGCGAGGCAATTTCTGGTTACAGTTTCAAGAGAGTTCTGGCGGGAACGGCTTGCAAAGGTCGAGTTGAGCTGCCGCATTTCCTGGTCA
>JAIFKM010000129.1 GCA_020049575.1 Desulfobulbaceae bacterium | reverse complement strand
CCTGGGATTTTAACGTAAACTTGTCAAATTGCATAACAGCTCCTCGCTTCTCTCATGATTTTCCTTGATCGGAAACAACCAGTCAAGCAAGGTGAAACGAACATCCTTCAATCCCGAAGCAGCGGCACTGACCATTTGGAAATCTCTTATGATTTCTTCATAGTCACTTATTGTCACGCTAAATCCGGCAGCAGCGGCGGCCAGTCCCGGTGCCCCAAGGCCCGCGCCAAGTTCGAGAAGAGTCTTCCCCTTTCGTTCGGGAATTGCGGAAAGAACATACGCCAGCAATATCGCCGAATCCCAGAGTTTGACCCAGAAAGGAAACTGCGAGACATCCGCAAAGGGGTCTGTATCACCTATAAATTCCTGCAGATCCGCAACCTTGAGAAGCCGCAGTGGATGTCCACCGATTTTCAGTCGATCAAAAGTAAGGGAATACTTGCTTTTGATTCGATTATATACCTGCCGCTCCCGGTCGGGGAGTGTTCTGATATCCATCGCAATCCTTTCCGACAATCCCACAATTGCCTGAGGTGAAGTATTTATGTATGCACGGAAAAGTCCCAGGCAAAGTCAGAAGATATGAAATCAAAAGAGATATTCCGGAGAGCACATGCATCAATAAAAAAAAGGCCGGTTGACTGAGCATCAACCGACCTGATAAAAGTACTGAAATTAAGAAATTCTGTCAATCAGCAACCTTCGACGCCACCAGCTTTGGCGGTGGTAACCTTTACCTTGTCGCCAGCTTTCATTTTATCGGCACCTTCACAAGTCATGGTGACCTTGCCGCCTTCAACCGAGTCAACAGTACAGGAAACTTTGGCAGCAAAACCTACACCCACTGCACCCAAGGCGAAAATAAGTGCCAATGCTACAGAAACAATCTTTTTCTTCATTACTGTTCTCCTCATTCACTGTTTAGTATTTCCGGGGCCACCCCCAAGACGACCAACTTACTGAATACGGCCAGATACCAGCACGAAAATGACTTTACGTCCTGGAAACGCAACAAATATATTGCTCAAATTAATCATTCAACTAAATACCTTTGTAGCTTGCTTACTCTGGATTGTCAATATTTTCCTGCTCATTTGACAACGCTTCTGACATCTTTTGCCAGGACTGCATGAGGGATCAAGCCTGTGTATTGTTTCACCACATTTCCTGACTTGTTGACCAGATAGGAGACTGGAATACCAAAAACCCCGCCGAAATTTTCAGCGGTCTGGGCGTCAGCCATAAGGACCGGATAATTGATCGCCTGCCGCTCCACTAAGCGGGCCACTTCGGCAGATCCACCCTGATCCACGGAGAGGCCTATAACCGAAAAGCCCTCTTCAGCAAATTCCTGCTGGAGTTCTACTAGGGTTGGGATCTCCTGCATGCAGGGAGGACACCAGGTTGCAAAAAATGTGACAAGGAGGGCTTTTCCCTGGAAATCCACGCTATCCACGCTTTTCCCGTCAACGACATTTTCCAAGACAAAAGCCGGCATTTTAGTACTGGCCAGCAAGATGTTTGGCAGGACGATTGCTGTCAAGAACAGACACGCAATAGCTATGCCAAAAAGACTATGGGATTTTTTCATCAGCACCCTCCTGGGGGAAATTTCTCTCTACCGATACAGTATATATCGTTTTGATAAAATATTCCACCTCCACCGAAAGTCAACTACAATGACATGGCAGATCATTGTCTTGCGACCCAAGAAAGCATAAAGAGATTCTCCACTCTGCACCTCAGATATCGTGTGGAAAATATAAAAACGTGCTACACTGCCTGTCCTGTAACATAAAGAGAAGAACACATTTCTTCCGCACCAGGATTTTACCTGCTTCATTTTTCCGAGCAAGGCTGGCTACACCCTCATGCAGCCCAGGTTGCGCCAGCGGAACAGTTCAATCAAGGAATTACCATGAAACAAACGACATACTTACAAAAATTAGCAGATCATTCTCTCTTGGTACTTTTGTTCATTCTCCTCTTTTTGCCGGCAAAAGGCTCAGCTGAACTGCTGGACCGGGTGGTGGCGGTGGTCAATGATGAGGTCATCACACTCTCGGACCTGGAAAACGAAGGCCGGGCATTATTTCAAAATATTTCAGCCAAAACTCCGCCGGAATCCCTCCAGGAAACACTGAACGCTGCCAGAGAAGACGTTCTTGATGCCCTCATAGAGAACCGTATTGTGTCCCAGAAAGCCAAGGAATACAACATCTCGGTCTCTCCCGAAGAAGTTCAGAATGCCTTTGAACGTATGGTCAGTAAATCAGGACTGAGCAAAGAAGAATTCATGGCAAAGATGAAAGAGTCAGGGATGACGGAACCCGCATACAGGGAACAACTGAAATACCAGGTCCTCCAAGGCAAACTCGTCAGTGCCGATGTCAGGTCGAGGACGGTCATCACCGATGAAGAAATTCTTGATTATTACGACACACATTACACCTCCCAGGTCAGCAAGGGTGGCCTGTACCTTCTTCAAATAGGATTTCTGTGGCGCGACAAGGCAAATCCAGACGCATCACCGGAGGTCTTGCGCGTCAATAAACTCGAGGCCATGAAAAAGGCTGAAGAAGTCCTGGCCATGGCCAGAGACGGCAAGGACTTCAAAGAACTTGCGAAACAATATTCTGAACTCCCTTCAGCCGTGGATGGCGGTGATTTAGGCGTCTTTCAGATCGACGAAATGGCTGAATACATGCGGAACGGAGTTCAGGGCCTGAAGCCCGGTGAGATAAGCGAGATCATCGAGACTCCTGATGGATATCAGATATTCAAGCTTATCAACAATGAAGACGGTACTATTGTTGTCAAGACGCCGCTTGAGCAGGTGAAGGAAGAAATCAGAAACATGCTGTACGAGCAGCGTATGAAAAAGTCCTATGACGAATGGATAACAGGGCTGAAAGACAAGGCGTATATCCAGAAACTCTAGTCCCCGGACTGAAATTCCACGCGCAGCAATCCCTTTACAATACAACACATCTCTGAGAACAAGGAATCGATCCGTCGAGCCTTGGCATTCTCTGACAGGAACTCGAAAATGATTAAAAATATTCCCGAAAACGAGAAGGAATCCCTGGGTCAATTCCTTCGCAGAAACAGGGAGGAGCAGGGACTGAGCCTCGAAGAGGTTGCCAATGTCACGAAAATATCTCTCTCCATCCTTACCGCACTGGAAGAGGATGATTACGCCAATCTGCCTGCTGAGGCTTTTGTCAGAGGGTTCTACGGAATCTACGCCGGACATCTCTCCCTTGACCCGGATATGGTCAGAGAACGGTATGTTCAGCAGCAGAAAAATATGCCAAGCAGGAGCACCAAGAGGATACCCACTCCAACCCAGCTCGCCATGGAAACGAGCAGCATGGCCGAACGCCCCTCGGTAAATTCAAACTCCATCATCGGCCTTTCAATCATGGCCATCTTTATCATCACGGCCGCAGTCTGCTGGTATCTTTCCTGGAATCCGGCCACCTACCTCAGCCAGAAACTGAGGGGGGTGCCCAAAGAACCAGCGACATCCTCAGAACAGCAGATGCCAGAAGGCCAACCAGCCGATCAACCTGCAACAGAAACTGCAGAAACTCTATCCAGGCCGGCTGAAACTGCAGTAGCGCCGGTCACTGACAAGGCTACCACGAAATCAGCAGCTGGTGAAGAACCTGCCCCTGAAAAATCTACCATAACCTCACCCATCATTCCCATTGCCCCTCTTGCGACGACTCCGGCTGGACAACAGAAAACAGTCTCGCCTGTAGCGCCGTTCTCAACCCAGCCAACCCAGAGCAACCAACCGGACAAAACTGCCCAAACGCCGATTACTCCAGGAATCACCACCTATCTGCTCAAGGTCACCGCCAAAGAACCAACCCAACTGACAATCAAAGTGGATGATAATCCTGCCGAACGCCTGTCCCTCGCAGCCGGTGAACAACGGAATTGGAATGCCGGAAAATCCATCGTTATCACCCTTCCCGCGGGAACAGGTGCAGCATTCACCCTCAACGATATCCCTCTCAATTTGCCCAAGAAGGCCCCCGGACAGGAAATCAAGGTCTCTATCCCGGAATACCTGCTCGAGTAGCCGGCATGTCACCGCGCTCCCGTGAAACAGAGGCCATTGTCCTTGATTGCCGGGATCACGGTGAGGCCGATGTGATCGTCACCCTCTTCTGCCGCGACATCGGCCGGGTTTCAGCTATCGCCAAGGGTGCCAAACGAAGCCAGAAAAGATTCGTTAACAAACTGGAACTTTTTACTTTTCTGCACATTACCTATTCCGAGCTGACAAACAGTTCACTGCTTTTTCTGAGCGATGCCGAACTCTATGCCAGTTTTATCAACCTGCGCAAAGAAATCACCCTGTACAACACTGCTAATGTGATCAGGGAGTGCATACTCCTGGCCATGCGAGATGGCGAACGAGACGAAAATCTTTTCCGCCTGATACTCTGGGCTTTGCACAATCTTGATCTCAAACAACCCTACCTCAGCATCCTCACACTGTTTCTCGTGAAGTTCTATGCCTGTATCGGCTACCTTCAACTATCTTGGTGGCGGAATCATCTGCTCAAATTGCCCGGCCACCAGGCACCAGACATCCATCCGTATCTCCCACGGAACCATGAAAATCCTGCAATCCGCCCAGGACCTTCAGCTTGACAAACTGCATCGCCTTAAGTTCTCGGGGAAAATTGTAGATGAAAGCCTTAACGTACTCCACCATTACGGCAGGCACTTATTTCAAAGGGAAATTATTTCGTGGGGAATGCTTGACAATTTTAGGCTGCAGATCAGGCGGGTGGCAGGGCGGAATTAGAGATAACGAATCTCGCCGCAGTGCTCGATCTTTTCATACCCATCGGCAAACTTGAGGATAAGGCCGCCATCGACCGACAGGTCAGCGGCAAAGGCCTGATACTGCGGTTTCATCATGACATCCAGACCGTAAACAACCTGGCGACCGAGACTATCTGAAAGCTCCCGCCATCTCGACAGCAGAGGATGCCAATCTTGCCCCTGGTTTTCCTCTTGCAATAGCTCATCTTCAGCGAAATAAAGCAATCCGAGGGTGAAAGAAAGATGGGCAAGGAAACTCTGAGAAAACAGGTTGAGATCAACCGGGTGACCGAGAACTTCCGCCAGGGAGACTGCAGCCCCTGCCAACTCGGCTGGGAAACAGCTGTTGTTTATATTGATGCCAAAGCCGATGAGATTGTATTCTTCTCCATAGAAGGGGCCGGTATGGCCTTCAACCAGAAAACCTGCAAGCTTTCTGCCATCCACCAGGACATCGTTCACCCAGCGCAGCACCGCCTGCGTTCCTCCCAATTCCCTTACAGCTTCACAGCAGGCCACACCAACGGCCAGCGGCACAAATCGACGTGAGCTTTCAAGAAGTGTATTGGCATGGATGAGACAGCCCCAGAGTCCGCCGACCGGGGCATGCCAAACCCGATCAAAACGCCCCCTTGGTCGATTCAGGCTGTCGGCAAAGACAACGGTGCCGCTTCGAACCGATCGACCTGACCCTTCGGTGGCGGCAATCAGCTCACGACAATAGTCCATTGCCCTTGCAAGTGAACGGTGACGTTCAACCACAGAACCGACAAAGGCGCCATAGCGGTGGATTTTTTCCACATCAAGCTTTGAACCGGCCTGTTGACGACGCTCGAGATCCTGCTGGCTCTGACGCCTGATATCATCGGTTGTCAGCGAAAGGCTGGACATATCCGTTGCATCGAGGGTGGGTGGTATCATCAGATCTTGAAATCACAGAAAAAGGGACTTGGACAGACAACTGCTATTCACTGTCCCAATCGGCCTTGACGCGGGTAATGATTTTCTGGATGAGCGGCAGTTTCTCCGGCGCGCATACCCCGAGGAGGGGTTCCCCCTGGCTGACCGAGACACCGGGTTTAAAATAGACGGAGTGAATGACGCCCCTTTCCCCACTGTAATAAATAGGGGTATCCCGCTTCATAAGCGACATGGTAAGCACCTCCTCCCCTTGGTCGACGGTTACTGCTCGAGCACCTTTTTTCTCAATGCGGGACTGTACGTCGAGGGCAAAGAAATACTTTGCCCGTTCCGGGGCCCGGAAAAGATAGAGCACCTCTTTGAGGATATTTTCAATAATTTCTTTTTTCTTCAACGGGTGTTTGATCGTGATCAGCCTCTCGCCTGCTTCCACGAACCTGCCCTCAAGTTCGGTGCGGACAGTCGATACAACACCGTTGGTCTGGGCCGCAATCAATTTCGGGTTGCGCTCCCTGTTGATTTCATACAGGGCTGTGCCCGGGATCTGCAACCACTCCCCACTTGGCGCCTGGACATCGTCGCCTTCCACGACCTTGAAGGTCACGGTGCCGGTGTGGGTTGCGCATACATCAACATAATCAAAGGGATCCGAGCGATATTTGCTTAATATCTCATCAAAATCTATTTCATTCGACATAATCGACTACTGTTTTCGCCTGAAAGAAGAACTGCGGGAAAAAGGATTTTTCATCCTCTTTCCCGCAGGATTGCACCACATGATGTGCCAGCAGGCAGCTGGCACATCCGGAAGATCTGAAGTATCTTGTTGAATGCCTCGATAAAGCGTTACATTTATACTGAGATAATTGTTTCAAGGCAAGAGTATTCTTTGCTGACCAAGGCCTCCCAAAACCCCAAAGGCCCCTGTTTTACTGGCAATAACGTTTTGCCGCAAGCCATTGCATCATTTGCAGACCGTAGCGACAGGTGGCTCTGCGCCCCTTTTACCCCAGCAGCTCATCCTTCAACCGGCTCTTCACCCTGGCAACGGCATCCTCGACCTGGTCATTAAGGGCGACCGCTCTGCCCTGTATATCTGTGCTGAACGCAAGATCGTCAATCTGCTTGAGATTAATCAGGACATTATACAAAGCCCCAACACTGGCGACGGCGGCCGTCAGGCCCGCTACTCCAGCATCGGACAGAGAGTTGCGGTTACCCTTTTCACTGGCCTGCAAAGCGAGTTGCGCCACTTCCAGCGACTTCTCCAGAACAGAGAAGGGCACCATGGTGGCCAGTTTATTGGCTGCCACGATCTGCCGGGCGCGTGAGGTTTTTTCGTCCTCTGTTTTTTTCGGCAGGCGGATCGCGGCCATAACTTGGTTGAAGGCGGCCGTGTCCTGATCGATGGCCGCGACAAAGAATTCTTTCAGTTCATGGGCGCGAATGGCCAGGAACTCCATTTCCGACCATACCGCCTCGTATCCTTTCTTGCCAAAGGTCAGATTGGCTACCATGGCCGACAGGGAGGCCGACAAAGCCCCGGCCAGGGCTGCAATACTACCACCGCCGGGAGCTGGTGAATCGGAAGCCAGTTCATCGGCGAAATCCAGCAGGGGCATTGAGACCAACGGCCTCTCCGGTCGGAGGCGGTATTCCACTATCTTATGCTCCGGCAGAAAAGCTGCAAGCTCACCCAGTCCCAGACTCTGCACAGCCACCCGCACCAGCTCTTTTTCGCTGACACCTCTGCTCGCCCCCTGTTTCTCGAGAAAATGCCGACCGCAGGCCAACATCGCCTCGAGCGGGATCAGTCCAACCAATTCGCTGCCGGTGACACGCAGGCCGTATTCGGCGGCCAGCCTCACGGTCTCCTCGAATACCTGATGGAGCGGAGTTGTCCGGTAATTAAGAAGATTTATCGAGATCTGTGCCATATCGTACTCGTCGATATACCAGCCAACGGCCCGTACAGCCTTCAGCAGGCCCGGAACAATCCGTTTTTCACCCGTCTGCGGATCTTTAACGGCATGTCCCTTTTCCCTCAGACGGTTGGCGATCTCCTTGGCCAGTTTGACATTGCGGGTGTTGAGGTTGACATTCCAGGCGATAAGGAATTCGCGGGCACCGATCACCGTCGCCCCGGACCTGGGGTTGAAGACGGCAGTGCCGAAGTCGGGCTGAAAATCCGGCCGCTGCAATTTTTCGGCCAGGCCCTCGTATTCACCCGAACGCAGCCAGGCAAGACTGCGGCGCTCATCACTGCAAGCCGCCTCCTCATAGAGATAGACCGGTATGTGCAGTTCATCAGCCACTCTTTTCCCCAATTTTTTCGCCATTTCGACGCACTCGGCCATGCTCACGCCCGCAACCGGTACGAGCGGGCAGACATCGGTCGCTCCCATGCGGGGATGGGCACCGGTGTGCTTTCGCATATCGATCAGTTCCGCCGCCTTGCTGATAGCCTGGAAAGCGGCTTCAAGAACGGCATCGGGCGGTCCGGCAAAAGTCACAACAGTGCG
>JAIFKM010000015.1 GCA_020049575.1 Desulfobulbaceae bacterium | reverse complement strand
CCGGATAAATGTCTTTCAAATAATCCCGCCGCCGTTGCGAGAGAGAAAAGAAGACATCCTCTATCTGGTCAATCATTTTCTGGAAAAATACACCAAAAGAATTGGCAGACCAGTTCCCAACATATCCCCGCAAGTAATTGATCTATTGATGCGTTTTGATTGGCCCGGTAATGTCAGGGAACTGGAGAACGAGATGGAACGCGCCTTGACCATGGCAGCGGGTGCAAAAACCATTTCGCAGGAATTTCTCTCCGATAAAATCAGGCGATTGGCGGGACGAAATGTGACCGAGGAAAATGTGTCCTCAGAAAATACCCTGAAAGATGCCATCCAGCGTATGGAGGCCCGAATGATTCGCGAAGCACTTGAAGCTGCAGGTGGAAACCGCTCTCAGGCTGCCAGAACGCTTGGTCTTTCTCGCCAGGGACTGCTCAATAAGATCGCCGCCTATAACATTCCGGTCGAATAGAAGACCGACTCTTGCATGAAACGCGTAGAGCAGGAAGGGGTATCCTTT
The DNA here is from genome assembly GCA_020049575.1 of Desulfobulbaceae bacterium. Lineage (GTDB taxonomy): Bacteria > Desulfobacterota > Desulfobulbia > Desulfobulbales > Desulfocapsaceae > Desulfoprunum. The sequence goes on along the minus strand of JAIFKM010000015.1, from coordinate 23,068 downwards.
ATCTTTTCTGCCATTTTTCGTTTTCATTCCGAAGTCCCTTCCCAGGAGATACAATCCTCCGGACAGTCTCTGATAGCCTCGTCGACCTTGGCAACGGGATACTCCGGCATCTCGATTACCTCCATCATGGCGGTGTCGTCATTATACCTGAAAACCTCCGGGGCCAACTCGACGCAGCCTTGACATTCAGTGCAGCAACTCAGGTCTATGACAGGTATCCTCTTCATGCGTCCATCCTTTTCCCTATTCCTAGCCAATGTCTTCGGTATACCAGAGAAAACATCAATTTTTCATCATACCTGCTGCAACTATTGTTATCGATTCAATATTGTCAATCAATGGGAAGGGCTAATAGCGTCTCCGCTCTTGTAATAATCGTTACCGTAATTTATTATATATCCGTCTGTTACTTATGGATCATCAAACAGAAAAAACTTCCAATAGAGGCGAGGAAATCATGCGCACAACAGAACTGGCGAAAGGTATCTACTGGGTTGGGGCGATTGACTGGGATGTCAGGGACTTCCACGGCTATTCGACATACAAGGGAACGACCTACAATGCCTTTCTGGTGATTGATGAAAAGATTACCCTCTTCGACACTGTCAAGCGCTCCCATATTGATGACCTGTTACGGCACATTCGTGCCATAATCGATCCTGCGAAAATAGATTATCTAGTAGTCAATCATGTGGAAATGGACCACTCCGGCGCCCTGCCGGAAATGATGGAGATCATCAAGCCCGAGAAACTGATCTGTTCGCCCATGGGCCAAAAGGCCATAGTCGGCCACTTTCATCGAGAGGACTGGCCCTATGAAATCGTTAAGAGCGGTGACGAGATCTCCATGGGTAAACGAACCATTCAATTTCTTGAGACCAGAATGCTGCACTGGCCGGACTCGATGTTTTCGTTCATCAAGGAAGACGGCATTCTCATTTCCAGCGATGCCTTCGGCCAGCACTATGCCACCAGTGAGCGCTTTGACGATGAGGTACCACTCTCCGAGGTTATGAACGAAAGCGCTAAATATTACGCCAATATTCTTTATCCCTACTCGCCGCTGATCAAAAAACTCCTGAAGACCGTGGCCGAAATGAATCTGAATATCAAGATGATTGCTCCTGATCACGGAGTCATCTGGCGCAGTCATATCGACACAATCATCAAGGCATACGACGACTGGAGCCAGAATAAATCAGCAAAGAAAGCACTCGTCATCTACGACACGATGTGGCACTCCACCGAGAAAATGGCCAAGGCAGTTGCCGTCGGCCTCGAAGAGTCAGGGGTCAGCACCAGCATGGTCAACCTGAAGGTGCATCACCGCAGTGATGTTATGACCCAGGTTCTCGGAGCCAAGGCAGTCATTCTTGGCAGTTCGACACTCAACAATGGACTTCTGCCCCGCATGGCCGGTTTTCTCATGTATATGCGCGGCCTCAAACCAACCAACAAGTTCGGGGCCTCATTCGGTTCCTACGGTTGGAGCGGCGAGGCGGTCAACCTGATGAACACAGCCCTGCTCGAAATGAAGATCGATCTCATCGAGGAAGGATTGCGGCTTAAATATGTACCTGACAACACGAGTCTTGAGGAGTGCCGAAAAATGGGCACTCGAATAGGCCAGGCAGTGCTGAGCAGTTGTGAAGAAAATGAATAGGCGGCATTTTTCTGCGACTCCCCTGTGTCTGGATCATTTTTTCGAGATGCGCTGAAATGCACCTGATAGCCCAGCACAAGATCCTGGTATCTGGCGATGATTTCAACAATTCCAGCAGACAGGTAGAAAAGTTTTTCGAACGCACCAAACTGGTAATCTATGATTCGGTAAAGATTGTTGAGCATCTCTGTTATTCGGCAGCAACCGAGCAATTCCAGCAGGTTTTAAAGGATGCTCTGCAGCAGAACAAAAAGACGCTCCGCGCCCTTATTCAGGAGATGGAAAACACTGGTGTGCAGACTATTTCGGACCTCCTTGCTGTGCAGCAGGGCTATCCGAGCAAGACGCTGCACATTATCGCCCACCTTCTGGATGGATTTGTAGGCATTGATTCGTATTTTTACAATCTGCTGGACGACAGTCACTGGCTTCCTGCGGAAACTGCCGCAGCCATCCATCGCAGTCCGGACCGATATTGGCTGATTCATATCGACTGCTACTCGGCAACGCCAGATGAAGCCGCCCTGCTGCATACATAGATCGTCGTTCAAGAGAAGCCCCGACAGCAACCTTAATCCCTGCGCCGGCATCCTTTCATAAGTCTTCATTTGAGGCGTAATACAAGCTATGAACTGGCAATCACTATTTAAAAAAGGTAAAGAGATCACTGCAGATCAAGCGCGATCCTACATAGAATCCCAACCGCCTGGCAGCCTGCAGCTTATCGATGTACGGCAGCCAAAGGAATATGAGGAAGCTCATATTCCAGGAGCCATTCTCATTCCGCTGAACGAACTTCCACGGCGTCTCTCGGAAATTGCCAGCGACCGCAACACTATCGTGTATTGCCGCAGCGGCGCCAGAAGCAGCGCCGCCTGCAATATCCTGACAGAGGCACAGGTACAAAATGTCCTCAACCTGCGTGGCGGCATCCTGCAATGGCAGGGCAACCGGGCTGCCGGGGATGAGAACCTGGGGCTTGAGAATTTTGTCAGCGGTGATTTCCCTTCCATTTTCGACATGGCACTGAAAATGGAAGCAGGACTCAAACAATTCTATCTGTTTCTCGCCGAAGGGACAGAAGTAGAAGCAAACAGAGATCTCCTGCTTTTCATGGCCAGGCTTGAGGATGGCCATATTGCCAAATTGCTGCAGCGTCACCGTGACACGGGAGCACAACTCCCGGTCCAGGAAGTGCGGCATGACATTGTCGAGGGTGGCTTGAGTCGCGACGATCTTACGAGGTCCTTCCAAGGACAACTTGACAGCCCGGAGGCAATACTTCAACTGGCGATGATGCTTGAGGCTCAGGCCCTCGATATGTATAGCCGCCTGGCTCATCGGCATAATCAGATTGAACTTCAGTCTTTCTTCCTCGAAATGGCGGCCGAAGAACAGCAGCATCTCGATAGACTCGCCCGCGAAATGGACAAACTGATCTCCTGAAGACGATCAGTTTCTTTCTATGTTTCATCAACACACCACACCACACGCAAACAAGGAGCAGTAATGGCTATTTTCATTTATCCAGCAGCGGATCTCTACACATGGGTCACCAGCCGTGAAAATGTCGTTTTTCTGGACGTCCGCAATGCTGTAGATTTTGCCCGCTTTCACGTCGAATCCCCCTTTCCTGTTGAAATGTACAATATTTCATATTTCGACTTCATGGAAATTGAGGACGAATGTATTGCCAAAGTACCTAAAGGCCGCAGCATCAGGGTTATCTGCGCGAAAGAAGGATCTGCCAGATATGTCGCTGAGATTCTGGAGAAACATGGATTTGACGATGTAGGATATCTCGAAGGAGGGATCAAATCATGGGGCAACCTACTGGTCCCTGTCCTGCTGAATCCTGGCAGCGATTTTGCCCTCTACCAGTTCATCCGTCCCGGGAAGGCTTCCTGCAGCTATGGGCTGATCTACAATAATGAACTGATGCTTTTTGATCCATCAAGGAATATCGAGTTCTATTTGCAGTTTGCCGAGATGAACAAATGTCGACTGATCAAGACTTTCGAGACCCATCTCCAGGCGGATTATATTGCCGGAAGCCGTCTGCTGTCAGCCGCAACGGGTGCAGAATTCCTTGCCAACGAAAAAGATTTCAAACACTCACGTATTACCTATACTCCACTGCAGGATGGCGAGATCCAGCGTTTCTCAAACGGCGGACCCGAGGTAAAGGTCTTTTTCTCCCCAGGACACACACCGGGCAGCACCAGTTTTATCATCGACAACCATTTTCTCATCTCAGGCGATACGATTTTCATCCACTCCGTCGGCAGGCCCGATCTGGGCGGCAAGGTTGATGAATGGTCAGATATTCTATTTCATACCCTGGAGAAAATCAGAACCCTCGACGACACGCTGATCGTCCTGCCGGGGCATTTCATGGGTTGGGATGAGGCAGATGAGCGGCTGGTCTTTGCTGCAACCCTAGCTCAGACTAAAGAGTATAACAGCAGCATCCACCGCATCGACAATACAGGAAATTTCCTTGCCTTCATCAAGGCCAATATGCGCAAGCAGCCCGATGAATACGCCACCATCAGGCAGATTAACGCTTACCTCGAAGAGGTAGATGACGACAAGGCGGAAGAGCTTGATTTGGGGAAAAATGAGTGTGCGGCTACGGCCTATGCGGCCGCCAAAGCAGCCTGACGATCCCAGCCGGAAAACTGGCTCTCCCCTGTCAGTCGTTCAGCAGGCTGATACAGGGGAGATACGCTCAAATCTTTGTTTCAGACATCCAGAAATCATGGAGATTGCAGAAACTTGTGGCATAGAGCAGACCGCTGTAGCCTTCGGGGAGGTCATACTGGGAAACCGCCTCGGGATCAGTTCCGACAAAAGTTTTACTGCCCAAGACACTGCCATCGGCCAATACCAGGGTGTGCCTGACGATAAAATGCTTTTCCGACATTGGGTGGTTGGTCTTCACCGTGACCTTGCCGCCGTCGACCGTTATGACAGGTGCATGACTGCCCTGTTTCTGGTCCCATTTGCCAGGACTTTCGTTGGTATAGACAATGCTACCGAGAAGCGGGGCATCGGCGGCATAGGCCGATCCGGTTCCCATGACGGCAGCGACAGCTGCAGCAAAAGATCCTTTGAGAAATGTTCTTCTATCCGACATGCTTAAATCCTCTCAGCGGGTGTACCTTGCGAACCGATCACAACGATCGGCGTACTTGAAATCATGCCAGGAAGGGTGAATACTCCCTGCAACCTCATAATATTGCCAGAAACGATTTATTGAAGCAAACTATAATAACTCAACTACACAAAAAAAAGGGATTACGGAACACTCCACAATCTCAAGTCAATCTGGAGCAATCAAGTAGTATTTCCTCGTCGTGCAGTAAAATTTGTTCATATAACATACCTGTTGCAGCAAAGTAAGAATTATTACTCCATATGCCAAGATGTATCCTTCATATCGCCACATTTTTCGGACCTTTTTCCCAACAAAATGGCAAGGACCTCCTCTCACCTGCAAAAATCCATACTCTTTATCTGATAACAAATTCTCATGCCGATATATGACAGCTACGACGATGAGCCTGAGGATATTTTCCAACCTTTATCCGAAACACTCTATAGTAATTTTTACGAGCTAGAACTTGCTGAATTCACGGACGATCTGCCTTTTTATCACCACCATTTGCCCAAAGAAAGTCGTTTCCTCGAACTGGGTTGCGGCAATGGTCGGATAGGCAGCAGATTGACAGCACACAACCGGAATCTGACAGGTATCGATATTTCACATGCAATGCTGCTCAAAGCCAAGGCCAAGAGCTCTCCTTTTTGCAGTTATGTCAGGATGGACATGAGGAAACTTGCATTTGGCAAACACTTCAATGCTGTGATTATCCCCTACAACACTCTCAACCTGCTGACGGATGTTGATTCAATCACTGCCTGTCTTTCCGGCGTCCAAGCTGTTCTAATCAATGGGGGCACCCTTCTCCTACAGATTTTTGTACCTTCTCAATCTTTAATGACCCTGGATGGCAAACGATCGTTTCAGTTCCAAATTTTCACCACTCCTGAAGGACACAAAGTTGTCAAAGAAATACTCCGAACCTATGACAATACCACCCAGACGCTCCATATCGAGGAACGCTATAGAATTCGTCCCATTGACCAGAAAAATTGCCGGAGTGATTTCAATAACCGCATGACTCTCTGTGCACGTCAGGCAGACTGGTGGCTCCTCATTCTCAAAGAAAACCGTTATACCGTCGATCATCTCTACGGATCATATGATCTTACTCCTTTTCTTCCCGGCCAATCCAGTTGCCTGCTGATTGCCGCCCACAGCGATTGAGTACCGCAATACAACTTTTTTTCCTCTTCCTGAAAAAATACTTTCATCCCTTGACCTAGATCAAGGATAACTGCTCTCTCGTCGTGTAGGTTCGTAGTCAATGATTGCGGGTACACAGCAATTCACAACTGTACTCAGCAGGATTCGTACCCCGGATGCGTCGTAAAGAGAGAGTCCGATCAACGGACACATAACTAATCTCAGGAGGATACTCATGTTTTGTAATCAATGCGAACAGACTGCCAAAGGAATCGGCTGTACCAAAATCGGTGTATGCGGCAAGACGGAAGATGTCGCCGCCCTTCAGGATCTGCTCACCTATGCCCTGCAGGGGCTCGCCCTGGTAGCCGTTGAAGGACGTAAAGTCGGTATTGTCGACAAGGCAATCAACCACTTCACTGCCGAGGCAACCTTCGCCTGCCTGACCAATGTCGATTTTGATCCCCTGCGTTTCCAGAAATGGATCAATACGACTGTTAAACTGCGCGAAGAATTGAAAAAGAAAGTCAAACAAGCCGGCGGCATAGTCGAGTTCGAGTCCTCTGCCGCGTCTTTTGCTCCGGCGGCAACACTGGCCTCCCTGGAGGCCCAGGGGCAGGAACTGGACTTCATCAATTCTCTCGACGCCAACGAAGACCTGCGTTCTCTCAAACAGATCACGGTCTATGGACTCCGAGGTCTGGCAGCCTATGCCGATCACGCCTCGATTCTCGGTCAGGAAGATGATGCAGTATATGCCTATCTGCATGAAGCCCTCGCCCAATTGACCCGCAAAGACCTTGACTTGGGTGCCCTGGTTGGATTGGCGCTCAAATGCGGCGAAGTCAATCTCAAGGCGATGGAACTGCTCGATGCCGGTAATACCGGAACCTACGGTCATCCAGTACCAACCCCGGTGCCTCTCGGCCAGAAAAAAGGCAAAGCCATTCTGGTATCCGGTCATGACCTGAAAGATCTCGACATGCTGTTGAAGCAGACCGAGGGCAAGGGAATCAACATTTATACCCATGGCGAGATGCTTCCCTGTCACGGATACCCGGAATTGAAAAAATACGCCCACTTCTACGGGCATTACGGAACTGCCTGGCAGAACCAGCAGAAGGAACTGCCGGACTTCCCTGGTGCAATCCTGTTCACCACCAACTGCATCCAGAAACCCAATGAATCCTACAAGGCCAACGTCTTTACCACTGGTCTTGTCGGTTGGCCCGACGTTGCCCACATCGGGGCAGACAAGGATTTCTCCCCGGTCATTAACCGAGCCCTTGCCCTGCCCGGCTTCAGCGAAGACACAGACAAGGGCACAGTTCTGACCGGTTTTGCCCGCAATACTGTACTTGGCGTAGCCGACAAAGTCATCGATGCCGTCAAGTCAAAGGCCATCCGTCATTTCTTTCTGGTTGGCGGCTGTGACGGCGCCAAGCCCGGTCGGAATTACTATACAGATTTTGTTGAGCAGGCTCCCGCCGACTGTATGATACTGACGCTGGCCTGCGGCAAGTTCCGTTTCTTCGACAAGAAACTCGGAGATATCGGCGGAATCCCCCGCCTTCTCGATATAGGCCAGTGCAATGACGCCTATTCGGCCATCCAGATCGCGGTTGCCCTGGCCGGCGCCTTCAAATGCGGCGTTAATGACCTTCCTCTTTCGATGATCCTGTCATGGTATGAGCAGAAAGCAGTGGTAATTCTGTTGACGCTGTTCAGTCTCGGCATCAAGGATATCCGCCTCGGACCGTCCCTGCCTGCCTTTATCACCCCGAATGTGCTCAACGTCCTTGTTGAGAATTTCGCGGTAAAACCGATTGCCGCCACAGCCGCTGAAGACCTGAAGACCATTCTTGGCTGATAATTAAAGAAGAACTTCGTGTAGTTCTGGCAGGATATCCATCTGGATATCCTGCTTTTTTATTGTCAGGATTGTATTCGGAAAAAATGTATCCATTTTCTTAAAAAAGAAAGGCATCTTGACCCAGGTCAAAGATCTTCAGCTCTTTTCTGCTATACTGCAATCATACAGCAGACACACGGCCCCACACCAAAAACCTGGAGGTTAGAAATATGAAGAATGCACGAAAGATTATTCAGATCGACGACGAACTCTGCAACGGCTGCGGACAGTGCGTGCCAGACTGCGCGGAAGGTTCGCTGAAGATAATAGACGGCAAGGCGAGATTGGTGGCAGACAAGCTCTGCGACGGGCTCGGGGCCTGCCTGGGATCATGCCCGACAGGCGCTCTGAAAATTATCGAACGTGAGGCGGATGAGTTTGATGAAGCGGCCGTCGAAGCATTTCTCGAATCTGAAAAGAACAAGACAACAGCTGCTCCCCCGGCAATGGATTGCGGTTGCGCTTCAAGCCATATCCAGACGCTCAAACCCCTCTCGCCCTGCCAGAACGCCAACATGCCGACAATGCATCAGGCAACAGCTGGTCAGGGATCGGCCCTGAGCCACTGGCCGGTGCAGATCCGCCTTGTTCCGGCCCATGCGCCTTTTCTCCAAAACGCGCATCTCCTGGTGGCCGCAGACTGCACCGCCATCGCCGCCCGCAATTTCCAGGAGCGATACCTGGAAGGCAAGGCGGTGACCATGGGCTGCCCGAAGTTCGATGACGCGGAGGCCTATATCAAGCGATTTGCCGAGATTATCTCGACCTGCAATCTGCAGAGCTTGACGGTGCTGATCATGGAAGTGCCGTGTTGTTCGGCGATGAACGTCATTGTCAAAAAAGCACGGGATCTCTCGGGGATTGATCTGCCAATCGAGCAGGTAACCATCTCTATCCGCGGCGAGGAACTGGGTCGCGCGACCTACTGATCGGTTACCGCCGAATTTTTACCAGGTTTTCTCTGCAGGCCCTGATCCGGAAACAAGCGGTCAGGGCATGTAAACTTTTCATCTCGGCCAGTGCAGAGAAAGGCCCGAGGGTGTTTCACTGATCCGTACTCCCAACTGCTGCAGGAGTTGGAACAGCGGTCTGCCGAAAAAAAACAACTCCTCCGCAAGACCTAAACCATGTTCCTTCACCACCTTGGTCCGAAAGTGCAGATCCCGCCTGACCAAGGTTTCAATCTCGGCTCTGGCATCAGAGTCTAGGTCCGCCAAACTACCGGCCATTCCCTCAAGATCGGGGCAGGGACAAATCCGTTCATGCTCGATGATCACCGACCTGAGGGGATGATCGTCAGCTAGAATATCGAGACGTGAGAGCAGATCCTGCTCGACAAGCTGAAGAATTTCTCCGGTATCCCAGCACTTGAGCACTGCGCAGGCCTGTGGGCGATGCTGATAAATACCGCATCCTTTGCCTTGCTCCTCGAAATACCTGCAGCGCCAATCTCCGCCCTTTCCTCCTATTTTGATCAATTCATTGCAAACCGCCTGCACCCTGCCGCTCTTCGGGTTGTGGACCAGTTCGCCTTTTCTGATGGTGACCAGGTGATTCAAAGGAATTCTGCCGCTTCGCAGAATTTCCAGATCCTGGCTGTGCAGGGCAGGTCCTCCTTCGAGACAACAAGCGCCACAGCGCAGGCATGTATTCTGATGCGTGTTCGGCATGAAAGATATGTATTCTCAGGCACCTTGCAGGTACCGAAGGAAATATTAAAAATCCATTATATAACTGAAAACATCCTCTTCAATAATACTTTTCACCTTGAGTCCCGAGTGATTGAAGATCGCCTGCATACGTTTGTTGTTACGCAGGACCTCGGCAGTAAAGCCCGAGATGCCGCTGGCCTTGGCGATATTCTGGAGATGTTTGAAGAGAAAGGTTCCGACACCAAGATTTTGCCATTCATCCCTGATAACAAACGCCACTTCGGCTCGGTTACTGCGTTCATCGAGAAAATAGCGGCCAACGGCGATGATCTCTTCGCCGTGCGCCGCCGGCAGGGTACCGACTATAGCCACATCCTTGCGGTGATCGACGTAGACGAAGTTCTGGATCTGGCGCTGGCCGAATCGTTGGTTATGGCTCATGAAGCGGTAGTAAACCGTCTCCATCGACAGGTCATAGAGCAGGTCCCGCATCCGCGGTTCATCGGTGGGATGCACCGGCCGAAACAGGATCTGGGTGCCATTGTTGAGCAGATAGGAGGTCTTCATATAATCCTGCCGAGCGACAATAAACTTCCCCTCCACCTCGGCAAATTCCTGGCGTATGTATTTTGCCTTGATCGCCTCCCGCAGCAATTCCTCGCGATGATCGGGGTGGGCGATTGAGATAAGGGCCAGGGTCCGGTCCTGAACGGACTTACCATGCAGATAGGCCACCCCGTTTTCAGTAACGACATAATGCACCGTACCGCGACTTATCACCACGCCGGAACCCGGACTCAATCGTGAAACGATCCGGGATTTTCCATTCTCGGTAGTTGACGGCATCAGTAGGATCGGCCGCCCCCCTTTAGAGATGGCGGCACCGCGGTTGAAATCTACCTGTCCGCCGATCCCGGAATAGAAGATGCCCTCCTCCGAGTCACTGCAGACCTGGCCGGTGAGATCAATTTCCAGCGCCATATTGAAGGTGACCATGCGATTCTGCTTGCCGATCACATTCGAGTCATTGACATACTGGGTTGGCCGGAAGGAAAACAGCGGATTATCGTTGACGTAGTCGTAGAGTTTCTTCGAGCCCATACAAAAGCTCGCGACAATCTTGCCGCGGTCTGTTGATTTCTTGGCTCCGGTCACCGCACCCGACTCGACGAGTTCGATAATTTCATCGGTGATCAATTCGCTGTGGATGCCAAGATCAATTTTTTCCTTGAGAAACGGGATAACTGCCTGGGGGATGCGGCCAAAGCCAGGGACTCGCCCCAAACCGAATTCGACAGTCGCCCCGTCCGGCACCAAAGCAGCGGCGAGTTGGGCGATCTTGAGGCTGACATCGTTCAATGATCGGCCATCTTGACCAAGAAGCGGCACATCAGCCGGCACCAGGATATCCAGATCATAGATATCTATAAGGCTGTCACCTCTCGTCCAGGGCATCTGCGGATTGACCTGAGCAATGACCAGCGAAGCGTTCTCAGCAGCGCTCTTGACGATATCGACCGAGATACCGAGACTCATTTTCCCTCTGGCGTCCGGTGGAGTCACTTGGATGAGGGCCACGTCAAGAGGCAGCTGGCCGGAATCGAACAGCCGCGGAATATCCGACATCAGGATAGGGGTATAATCACCGCGTCCCTCCTGGAAGACCTCTCTGACATTATGACTGATAAAAAAAGAGTTGACCTTAAAGGATTCGGCATATTTTTTATCGACATACGGCGCATCCCCCTTGGTAAGCAACTGGATTATCTCGACATCAGCCAAGTTGGCAGCACTCTTGACCAGCGCCTCCACCAGTACCGTCGGTTCGCCGCAGCCGGTCCCGAGAAAAACCCGATGCCCTGACCTGACACTCGTCAGGGCCATTTTCGGGGTCTGGATCATGTCCTTGTAGCGTTCCTGCCAGTTCTCATCATATTTCATGGTTTTCCACCTGTTGCTCTTTATGCTTTCTGCACGGGTGCAAGCGTCATATGGACATCCGCCACAACCGGGTCGGTGCCGACATCTCCGACGATAAAAGGATTGATATCGAGTTCGAGAATCTGGGGAAAATCAGTGGTCAACTGACTGATGCGCTGCAACCCGGAAGCAATGGCGCCGATATCGACGCCGTGATGACCTCGCCTGCCTTCAAGCATGGCGTAGGACCGGGTCGATTTCAGCATCTGGATGGCTTCAACTTCGGTGATCGGTGCAAGATGGAAGGTTACATCCTTCATCACCTCGACGAAGATACCGCCAAGACCGAACATCAACATCGGCCCGAATTGCGGATCGCGGCTCATGCCGATGATAACCTCAAGGCCCTTGCCGACCATCTGCTCGACATAGATGCCGTCTATTTTCGCCTGAGGAACTTTCTTTCTGATCTTCAGCATCATCAGGTCATACATGTCCTCAACCATTTCGGCATCGGAGACGTTGAGCTGCACTCCGCCGAGATCGCTCTTACGGATAATGTCCGGCGAAACAATCTTCATGGCCACCGGAAAACCAATTCGCTCAGCGATTTCCACTGCCTCTTCAGGACTTGCTGCCAGCGAGCCTTTCGGAATTCTGAAACCGTAGGCGTTCAGTACGGCCTTGCCCTTCACCTCACCAATCCGCAGACGGCCAGTACGCTGCCGCCGGGTAATGATGCGCTCAACTCTGCGCTTATTCACCCGGAACCGGGTGACCATCCTTGGCGGCCGCTCCTTCCATGCCGCATATTCGTACATTGCCTTTAACGCCGCCACTGCCCGTTCCGGTGAATCGTAATCTGGCAGACCGACAGCCGAGAGTTGCCGCCGCCCCGGCATCACATCGCTTCCTCCCATAAAAGAAGCAACGACAGGCTTGGAACCGTCAAGGTTTCGAGCAATTGCCATAGCCGTTTCAGCGGGTTGGGTCATCACCTGGGGGGTAAGAATTACCAAGATAGCATCGACCGCAGGATCATTCTGAGCACTTACCAGCGCCGCCACATACCGCTCGGGATCTGCATCTCCCAGGACATCAATGGGATTATCTACTGAGGCTATTCTGGGAAGATGCTCACGCAGGAGAACAGAAGTCTTGAAATTCAGCGGCGCCACACACATGCCGGCCCGTTCTACGGCATCGGCGGCAATAGTTCCAGGTCCCCCGGCATTGGTGATAATCAGCACCCGATTACCCTTCGGCAGAGGCTGCAGGGCCAGCGCAGAAGCATAATCAAAAAGAGACTCGAAGGTGTCGGCCCGCACCACGCCCGAGCGGGTAAAAGCCGCCGCATAGGCTGTGTCCGCTCCAGCCAGAACGCCGGTATGGGAGGCGGCGGCCCGCAGACCTGCCGCAGTAGTCCCAGCCTTGAGAATGATCACTGGTTTCTTAGTGGCGGCCTCTTCGGCGGCCTTGACGAACTTATCGCCGGTGCTGATATCCTCAAGGTAGCCGAGGATAATCGTGGTCTGTTCGTCATGGGCAAAATAGCTCAGCAGGTCAACCTCGGAGATATCGGCCTTATTGCCGACACTGGCGAGTTTAGCCAACCCCAGATGTTTACCGGTGGCCAGATCGAGCATTGCCGTGCAGATAGCCCCCGATTGGGAAAAGATCGAGATCCCGCCTGATTCGGGCATTCGTGGGGCGAACGAGGCATTCAATCGGCTCTCGGTATTAATTATGCCAAGACAATTGGGTCCCAGCAGACGAACCCCATGACGAGCACACAATTCGACCACCTGACGTTCATATTGAAAGCCTTCAGCACCAATCTCCCGAAAACCCGAGGTGATCACCACGGCTGCCTTGATCTTCGATTTGACGGCATCCTCCAGAGCAGCTATCACCAGTGGTTGGGGAACAACGATTATTGCCAGGTCGACCTCTTTGCCATAGGCGACTAGCGATGGATAACAGGCCAAACCCAGCAGCGTGTCGGTGGCTGGATTGACCGGGATGAGTTCCCCGGCATACCCGTCGTGCAGAAGATTCTTGATGACATCGTGACCAACCTTGCCAGGATAGCGAGAAGCACCGATGACGGCGACAGAGTTGGGGCTGAAGAGTTTCTCCAACGAAGCGTGGTTGCTCTGAGGGGTGTCTGGTAGGCTCATGAAATCACCCGATTAAGGTTTTTACCAAGAATAAAATCCAGCATTCTGCAACAATGTTTGAACAACTGCCATACTAAAGGGATGAATCCGCAGCCACACCCTGGGGAATTCTGACCTGTCGGATACAGGTGTGATATTGTGCCGCCACAAAATAATGAAGACGATGGTGAGGTCGACATCGTGGTACACATTTTCACTATCTGTTATTGTACGCTGATGCTGCCATTTCTTTAAGCAATTTTTTATTGGCCGAGCAATCCCTTCGCATAAACCTCAACCGACTCTCCCAATATATTGGATTCAGACCTGCCTTCCACTGAGCCTGTCTCGAATTGGCTTCAGTCTTTCTGGAGGGTCCGGATGCTCTCCGTTGCCCGTATCGTCATCCAAATAGGCAGCATCAGTAAGAATACAAGCAGATGCAGTGGGAGCCATTAGCCCAAATAGGACAGTGGTGTATTGCTGCAAACCCGGCGACCGGTGTATTGTTCCATATTCACAGTGCTAGCCCGGAATGGACTTGACTCCGCCGAGCGAAAAGCGCCATTCCTGTCAAATAAAACGTACAGAAACAAATAATTACAATACAAATATGCTGATCATTTTTTATCGAACTAAATTCTGTCCCCGCTGTTTTTTCGCTCGGAAATATCTTGCAGAACTAACCTTCGGCATTCCCAACCTGCAGATTGAGGAGCGAGAGGTGTTCTTCTCACCACTCGAAACAGGAAAGGAAGGTATCCATATGATCCCTGCCCTTAAAATTGGAGAGCAGATATTAAGCAGTGCCATCCTGACTAGAGGTCAAATCAGAAGGTTCCTCCGGGAGAATGGCTGCCTACCGATCGACTCGTAAAGAGGGAGGGCTGTATCAACCAAGACCCTTCTTCGTCAGAAAAAAGTGTTTGATTGCGCCCTTATCCTCTCTCTTCTTGCAATTTTACCTTTTTTCCAGATAGACTTATAAATGGAACCTGGAAGTGTCCCACGGTAATGGGGTGTCAGATTATCTCATTAATGATATTAACTTAATTCGTTTCTCTTCGTGATTCCATGAAATACCTCATCACCATTCTCTTAATAATCGGCGTAATTACCGGCCTATCGTTGTATATCCTCTGGCCGGAGAAAAAGACGGCGATTGAGGATATTGCGGTTACCATCAACGGCCACGATCTCAGCCGTACAGCACTTTCCGATAAAGACAAAGAATCAAGCTATCATCTTAATACTACAAATGAATTAATTGACTCGGCGATAACGCGCGAACTTCTCCTGCAGGAGGCGCGACGACAGGCCATCGACAAGGAGGCGAGCTTCAGAGCCGCCTTAACATCATTTTACGAACAATCCCTCATCAAAGTCCTGCTTGACCGCCAATACAAAAAGACCCAGGTGCAAGTCTCGGATGAGGAGATAAACAACTTCCTTTCCTGTTTCGGAAAGCGTGTCATTTTTTCCCGCCTAGCGGTAACAGACACCACGCCACAAAATATCTCCATGAAACAAGGTCAGCAGACATCAGCTATTTTTGACGACCTTGCCGCTCCCATCCAGGCCCTCATCGCCAGTCTCAAACCAGGGGAATTCACCATTAAATACGACACCGGCAGCGATCAATATGCACTGAGACTGGACAGTATCGTCGATGCTGCCGCCACGGATACCAAACTGCCGGATCGCCAGGCGGTTCTCCAACTCCTGACCGATTACAAACGTGAGCAGCAGATTAATATATGGTTGAATGATCTCAGAAAATCTGCATCCATCACTATTCACAACAAATAGGTTCAACCATGGAAAAAGCCTACAAGAGAAGAAATATTTTCATAAAGAAAGACTTCCAGGGGAAATTGATCCTCGGGTACTTCCTCTTTGTCATGGGTGGCTGCCTGCTCTTCATCATACTTCTCGGAATCATATCCGCCGACACACTGACGATATCGTACAGCAATCACGATCTCCTGGATTTTTCTCATCATCGGTGGATCACTGCTGATTCTTGCAGCGATGATGATTACCCACAGGATTGCCGGCCCGCTTTTTCGCTTTGAAAAGGCTCTCGACAATATGATTGCAGGCAATCTCAATGATATCATACATCTAAGAGAACACGACGAGGGAAAAGATCTGGCTGAAAAAATCAACATCTTTAACCATGGACTCTCTCAAGCCCTGCATACTATCAGTACTGAATCAGGTGTTGTTACCGATCTTCTGGCAAAGGCACGTTCCCACAATTTCCAGGATGAAAAGGAGCCGGGTCTCGCGGTGATTCACGATAAGATTGCCGAGAGTACTGAAAAAATTCACAGAGCCGCTGCTGCTTTTACCCGCCGGGATGAATAGTTGCATCCTCAAGGTCATTGCTGTCTTCTTCCTGGCTGGAATCTGCTTTCCATACTTGGCTAAGGCCGAAGCGAAGAGCAGATACGTGACCCTCCACTATAACGGTCGGGATATGCTTCGAGAGTTCAACGACAACATCGATCTCGGGCATAAACTCGGATATTTAATCAAGAAGAAGAACATCGTCACCGTCGAGGATGAAGTGCTCGTCAAGCTGGACGCCATTATGGAAAAGGCGGAAGTAGTCCTCGATATGTTCCCGAAAGATCTCCACATCAAGGTCGTCATTTTACCGACATCCGATGAAGTGTCTCAGGTTTTTAGCCAGAAATACGGTAAAAAGGCAAACCACATCGCCTACTATTCCCTTTCTGAAGATACCGTCTATATCTCGGTTGAAGACACAAAACTTGCGGTTATTGCCCATGAATTCGGTCATGCCATAGTCGACCACTACTTCTCGGATCGCCCACCCTATACCATACACGAACTGATGGCCCAGTTTGCCGAGAAACATATTACGGATTGACTTTCGGCTTCTGACATCCAGAACTCCTTTACTCTCCGCAAAAAGCTCTCTTGATGTGCATTAATCTTTTTCTCAAAGACAGTATCGATTTTTAGAGGGCGGCGGACGAGATGTCCAGGAAGGGGAAAAAGCCTGGCAAAACCAGAACCGGCTCAACAATAAAGAAGGTTGTGAATCCGTTCAATAACTGTCGGCAAAACCCAATCTTCGAAGATGGCTCTTGGCCGACTCGCTTGCTGGATCAAGCATCAAGGCCCGTTCGAATTCTTCTTTTGCCCGATAAAGTATGCCTTCATTCTGATAGTATTGTCCCAGTTGAATATGAAACGAAGCCGAATCCGGCAGGACCTCAACTGCCTGCCGCAGGATAGCCAGCGCACGATCCTTCTGTCCGCGCGCTGTATAAAAGGTGATCAACTGCTGAAACCATTCCGGTCTGACCACCTCTGCTTGCCCAAGATATTTTAGGGCATTCTCTGTAAAGAATGCTGCCCCCTCCATATCCCCCATTTTTTCTCGTAAAGCTCCATACGCTAACCAGGCATCTACCGAACGCGGCAGGATACCGGCAATCTCTTCCCGGGAAAAATCATAGCTCTCAAGAAATGGCAGCAGTCTGCCAATAAGCACCGGCCTTGCCTGCAGCCGTTCTTTGACAATCCGTCCCGCTTCTTCCTTGTGTCCCTTCCAAAGAAGCCATTCAGCGAGATTGATAGACAATTCATCCTTATTCTGGGCCCGGGCGTAACCTTCCTCTATGAGTATTCTGCTCGATGTGTCATCAGTCAGCATCAACCCAAGACGCTGAAGATAGGCCCCTTCCATCGGTTTGAGCCGGCTTGCGCGCCGGTACAGGTCAAGACTCTTATTCTTATCCTGCATGAACCACTGGGCAGTCGCCAGAGTAAAGGGATAGAGACTTTCAAAAGGGTCAAAGGCGCTGGCAATTTGCAGATTTTCTTTGATTTTGGCTAGATAGGTGTCTGCAAGGCGACTGCTGATATAGATATTTTTTATCTCGTTGTACTTTGCCTTCGCTACGATCACGCCTGATTGACTGACAACCGTCACAACGAGCAGAACAAGCGCACCCACAGCAAACCAGGCATTGAATCGCTGTGGAATGGCTTTGAGCAGAGTCCCCTGATTGAAATAGTTAAACCTGACATTGACCGAGGCAACCAGCAACCCGCAGAGAAAAAAGAAATAATAGGCAACCGCACCGTTATGCATATTGAAATCGGTCACACTGTGCATGAGGACTGCAATAATTCCCGATATCGCCCCTATACCAACGAGGATAGCGTATTGATCACGCCTGACACGAACCATTTTCCAACCGTGCCAAAGGACAGCCAGGACGAACCAGGCAGCAAGGGAAAAACCGATAAGACCGCCATCGGCCAAAAGTTCAAGATAATCATTATGGGCATGGTCATAGATATAATTGTCGGCAAGCGATGAATAGCTTGGGTAAACATCAACAAACGTGCCAAAACCGGAACCGAAAAAGAGATAATCTTTTATAAGGAGAAGCGTATCTTTCCAAACGGTAAGACGCGCGTCCCTGATGCTGCCCTCACTGTCGAATCCATGGCTGAACTCTGCAATTATAGTATCCCAACCAAACCAAGATATTGCCAGGAAGGCGCAGCAGCTGACAAACAGTACGGCCAGGCGGCCTCTCTGCAACTGCAAGTTGTTATGAAGAAGAATATACACCATCCCTGTGAGAGTAATGGTGATTATACCGCCCCGGCAAAGACTGACAAATACGGAAAGGATGAGCAGAACAGCTGCAAACCCATAGTAAAAATAGAGATTGGACTCGGGTCTGGTGAAAAATGACACCACCTTCTCACGCCATGACTCTTCCGAGCCGATTCGCGGTTTATAGAAAAGGAAAACACCCAAGGCGACCGGACTGATCATTTCAATGTAACCGGCAAATTGATTCGGGTTGATCCAGGGGCCAAAGGGATGGGAATTTGCGGGCGCCGCCCTAAACCAAAAAATCCGTTCGGGGGAACTCATATTCTGGAGTATTGCTAAAAACGCTATACCGACAGCCAGAGCGATGACGACGTTGACGGTCTTCTTCAGTTTCAGGGGATGACTCAGCAACTGAACGGTCAGAATATAGGCCAGGGCACACGCCAGGATCCTCAGAAACTCCTGGATAGTGGCCTTCTGATGAACAGTCAGAGGCAGCCATTGCTCTTTGTCAACCAGTTCAGCAACGGGGGAATAGGCTAAAAATGCTCCCGGAGAGAGGAATTTAACCATAAATGGAGGGAGCGGTACTACTTGGAGTACCATAAAAAGCAGCAGCAGCAACAGCGGGGTCAACCCCGGGATTTTCAGTTGCTCTCTGCGACAAAACCAGCCACTGCCAAAAGAGACAACAGCGGCCGTTGCTATTAGAATTTCAAGGGTGACGAGTGACCAGTGCTCCACCGTACCGAAGGCAAGCGGTGCAAAAACAAGGGTTATGAGCAGAAGATTGAAAGGAATATTCAACATGGAGCCTGGAACACCTGTGGCAAAAACCTGATAGGATCAGATGGACCATTTTGCCGACGCTCACTCATCGTCTTTCGCATAATAGGTATTGTAACCATAGTAGTGTTTCCCAGTATCCTGCTGCTTCAGGCCGTTGAGGACAAAGCCGAGGACCCTGCCATTGACGTCCCGTAGTTTCTTCAGACCACTCTCGAGTATTTCATAGGTGGTTTTTCCTGCCCTGATAACCAGAACAGTGCCGGCAACAAACTGACTAAGGGCAAGACTATCGGTTACACTCTGCACGGGAGGCGAATCAAGGAGAACAAAATCATACCTCTGGGAAAGTGTATCGATCAGCTCTTTCATCCTTTTTGAACCGAGGAGTTCTGCCGGATCGGGCGGGATAGGGCCTGATGGGACAAGAGAAATTTCCTCATCGGGAACATTGAAAATAATGTCCTCGGATGCCGCTGTTCCGGCAAGGAACATACTGAGACCGATTTCATTGGTCATTCCGAGTAATGAGTGCATCCGGGGGCGACGGAGATCGCAGTCTATAACCAGTACGCTGTTGCCACCACGAGCAAGAACTCTGGCCAGATTTGTCGTCGTCGAAGTCTTGCCATCCTGGGCTTCCATACTGGTTATCAACAATGTCTTGGGTGGATGCTCCGCTGATGAAAGCAGCAATCCAGCCCTGATCAACCTGTAGCACTCTGCCAGTGGTGAAAGGGGGTTTTTCTTGATAAACGATTCAATGTTCTTATTCTCACCTTTCATCTCTTCCACCGAACCGAGGACGGTCAAGCCAAAGCGCTCTTCAAGATCCTTTGGATGACGAATCGTATTATCCAGATACTCGATGAAAAACGCCAGCCCGATGCCGCTGAAAAGTCCGAGTATCAAGCCAATAAGAAGGTTTCGCTTCTTATTGGGTTTGGCGGGATCTTCTGGGAGATCAGCAGGTTTTACCACCCAGACATTGACACTCTGAGACTGTTCGGTAACCCCTTCTTTCTTGATGCCGGCCTGGAGTGTGTCATACACCAGACGATTGCTGTCAACCTCGCGCTTCATGATGGAATACTGCACGAACTTCTCATTCAGGTTCAACGTCTCAACCTTGGTTGCGCCCAGCAACTCTTCAAGGCTTTTCTTTTTAGAAACGGCCAGATCCAGTGAATTTTTCACCGATGAGACAATGCGTTCGATTTCAAATCGTCTCTCGTCCCGCAGAATACGCAACTCATCATTGGCTTTCACCATTGTTGGATGTTTCTTTCCGAACTTCTTCGATAAATCCTGGATATTCTGATTGGCCTTGTACATTCTATCGCGGATACTCTTCAGCACCTCGCTGGAGGCAAATATCGGAATGGTTTCCAACCGGTCTGGATTATCTTTAACCGTATTTATCTGTTTGAGGAGGTCCTGCAGTTCCTTTTCTTCTGTCTCAGCCTTTGACAATTGTAAGCCGACCTCCGATAATTTCTGCGGGAGCACAGTCAATTTGTTTTCAACGGTGACAAGGTCGTTATCCCGCATATACTGCTGCAATTCCCTCTCGGATTTCTCAAGTTTGTCGCGCTCCTCTGCGGCCTTCGAGTTCATCCATTTCAGGGAATAGTTGCTGGTGCTGAGCTTGATCTCAAGAAGTTCATCAATGTATGCCTGGACCACTGCATCAGTTACCATTTTGGCAATTGCCGGGTTTCTGTCGATATAGGAAATGGCCACGATTTTGGTGTTTTTCAGTGGTTTCACCTTCAATCGCTCCTGAATGAGTTCAGCTATGAGATCGGTATCCGATTTTGGCTGAACCAGCCCTGAAAGTTCTTTATCTTTGCCAGGATTGCCACTGCCAGATCCTGATAAAAATGAAGCAACGGTATTTCCCAGTGCAGTAAAGTTGCCGGCGACCACAGAAAAAAGTGCGAAAGAATCCTTTTCATTTTTCAAAAAATACTGCCGGTACGTTGACGCAAGTTTTAATTTCTCGACAACCTTGCGGGCGACATTGGTGCTTTGAATAATCTCGGTCTGAGTATCAAGAAAATCAGGCTCGTAGGAATAGGATTGATATTCCAGGCCGGTATTGGATCGGTTTCGTTCTATCAGCACCTGAGACGAGGCGGAATAGTACGGGGTTGCCGTAAATGTTGCTATAACAGTAGTAAAGAAAATGATGCCGAGAACTGCAAGGATGATCATCTGCCTTTTCTTAATAATCAGCAGATAATCGCGGAGATGCATCTCCTCTTCTTCCTGTTCTTCGAAATAGTCCCTCTGCTGCCGAATCTGCGTTGGAGTCATGTAGTGGTTACATCCATTGATTGGGGAAATATCATTAAAAGAAACTTTCCGGGACAACGACAACATCGTTGTTCAAAAGCGGTGTATAGAGGTCCACATCCTCAAGAACGGTTTTCTCATTCTTGATCAGTCGTACTATGTTTATCCCTGACTTTGATGCCTTACCGGTAAAGCCTTTGGAGAGCGCAACGAGCTTCAGGACAGTGGTCCCTTCGCCGCAAGGATATGTTCCTGGTTCTTTAACCTCTCCGGTAATGTAGCACATCCCCGATTTCGAGATAAAAACAGAATCGCCGTCATTGATCTGCAGATTCTGGGAGAGGTCACCTCGCTCGATAAGAGCCTTTAAATCAATAACTGTGATGTCCTTCCCGTCTTGTGCGCCCTGTCGCTGTATCGTCGCTGTATCACCGGCGTCCTTTTCCAGGCCACCCGATTTGGACAGCAACTCAAGAAAATTAGTGGGCCCGCTCAACTCAACAAGACCCGGAGTCTTAACGCTTCCAAGAACAACCACTTTCTTACTCCTGAATTCTTCCACAAACACATTAACCTGTGGATTTACCAAGTATCCTTCAGATAGCATTTTGGTGATTTTTTCGGTGATTTCATTAATGGTAAGGTTATTGACATCTACCTGACCGAGCAGAGGCATGACAATTGTACCGGTACTGGAGACCCTCACCTTGGTCGCCAGATCTTCATTGTCATAAACAGTCACACTCAGGATGTCGCCTGATCCTACCCGGTAATCCTTGGCATTAACTCCGATCGCCCAGAAAAAACCTGCACAGAGCACCACTGCCATCAAGAAATTGTTCTTCATCGCTTTTCCAAATCTTTACAATGTAGCTTCATGGAATAAAAAAACCCCTCTCTGTCAGTATATAGCCGAGAACAGAGAGGGGCAACTTTTTACATTAAAACGTGAAGAAGTTTGTATCACAAAGCAAAATTAATGTTTGCCATGAAGGTATTGGTGTCATAATCGAAAAGGTCATCGTTCGAATCGCGAGTGTCATATGAATAAGCCAGTTCGCCCATCAACCATTTCTTGAAGAGATATTGCACGGCGGGTCGAACAATCAAGCGCGTGTCATCTCGATCAAGCTCAATAAGCTGCCGGTAATCAGCACCTTCGTAGGTAAGGTCGCACTTTCCTGTAATTTTTTCTGTATACTCCTGAATATAGCCTAGGCGAGCACCAAGAACCTCTTTATCCAGCGCAACAGCACTATCAGTTTCCTCATTTTTCTGATAGACATCAAGAACCAGTTCAGCCTTCTCCTTGAATCTGTAGGTTGTCTGCAGATCCAGCGCCAATCCATCATAATCAGTTGTGTCGGCATCAAGCACGTCGTATTCCTTCTGCTGGTAACCAATTTTAAGGAGAAGAGACAATTTTTCGGTGGTATCCCATCTGATGCCGCCATACAGATAGTTCTGGCTGTTGTCTCTCAAGGTGACATCATCATAGGCCACATCCATCAGAGAATACTGCAGGAACAATGATGTCTTCTCGCTATACACATAGTAACCATAAAGATCGAGTGCATTGTCCCCGCGATTCATATAGGAGTTGAGTTCGTCATCATAATTGAGATAGAACATCGAATAGTCGGCCTTGAGGCGAACTTTCTCGGTAACCAGCCAGTCGGCGGTGGCCATGAAAATATTTGACTGATACTCCCGGAGTGGTTCGATCAGATAATTACCAACCTCAAATCTGTCAT
>JAIFKM010000022.1 GCA_020049575.1 Desulfobulbaceae bacterium | reverse complement strand
GACAGGCTGTCAAGCGAGGAGAATAACTGGTGGAGGAGTGCGGTCATAAACGGCGGCAGGCTGCCAGTTGAATGAAACAACACCCGGCTCTTGCTGGTGAGATCTTTGAGCAGCTGTTCTTTGACCGAGAGCGGTTTCTGGATATAGGTCGGTTTGAAATCATCTCCCACTTTAGCCAGTTTTGCTGCCGCCTGAATGGCCTCTTCCAAGGTGCCGAGTTTGTCTACCAGGCCGATCTGCTGAGCTGTTCTGCCGTCAAATACACGGCCCTCGGCGATGCCCGCAAGCCGAACTTCGTCAATCTTGCGCCCTTTGCCGACAATGGCGAGAAACTGTCTGTAGCCATGTTCGACGGAGAGTTGGATCGATTCTTCCAGTTGCGGCGAAAGTGGCTGACTCAGGTCAAGCCCGGCTGCCATCGGCGTTGTGCCAGTGCCGTCGCTGTGAATGCCCATGGCTGCCAGGCTGTTTTCAAAGGTGGGGATGACGCCGAATATGCCGATTGAACCGGTGAGAGTTGTCGGAGAAGCCCAGATTTCGTCCGCATCTGCAGCGATCCAGTAGCCACCAGAGGCCGCCACCGTTCCCATCGAGACGACAAGAGGCTTGCCGCTTTTTTTCAGCTCGAGCAACTCCTGGCGAATTATTTCCGAGGCGAAGGCCGAGCCTCCGCCCGAACTGATGCGCAGAACCAGGGCCTTGATCGAAGGATCTTTGCGGGCCTCGCGGATCAGGGCGGCCAGGGAGTCGCCGCCAATCATACCAGCCGGCTGTTTACCCGGCATGATCGCCCCCTGGGCAACGAGTACGCCGATACTGTTTTCCGAGACGCTTTCAGTGACGAACGGCGAGCCGATAAGGCTCAGATAATCTTTTGAGGTGATATGGGTATAATCCCTCTCTGAACTGGTTCCGGCAAGTGTGCCGAGATAGTGCTCCACCTGGTTTCTGGTCCAGATTTTGTCAACGAGTCCGGACTTTAGGGCGAGTTTGGCCAAATCGCCGCCGGAATCCCGGAGCAGGTCTGCCGGGGTGTGGGTATAGGCAGTCAGCATTCCCGGGTTGAGGGACCTTTGTTTGACGATATCCGCGGTATAGCTGTTCCATAGAGAGGTGAGCCAGGTATCGGCCTGTTGTCTGGCTTCAGGTGACATAGAATCTCGGAGGATTGGTTCTACCGCTGACTTGAAGGTGCCGACTCGAAAGACGTGGTTGTTGATTTTCAATTTTTCCAGGGCCTGCTTGAAATAGAGCGTATAGGCCCCGAATCCATGCAGCTCGACGCCGCCCATCGGGTTGAGGGCGATTGTGTTGGCAAAGGCCGCCAGATAGTACTGCTTCTGACTGTAGAAATCCTCGGCGGCGATGACCTGCTTGCCGGCAGCCTTAAAGCGGCTGAGGGCCTGGCCGATGACCTGCAGTTGGTCAATACCGGCACTCCCCATCTTCTCCATGTCAAGCCGCAGGGCAACAATGCGAGTATCGCTTTTGGCCTGATCAATGATATGCAGTACATCTTGAAGAAGGATTTCGGTGTCTTCGCTCGTTTCATTTTCCATTTCATCAAGCAGTTGACTGATCGCCGAGACCGGTTTCTTCTCTTCGACGATATCACCGGTCAGAGACAGGATGAGGATGCTCTTGTCCGGGAGAGTCGGTGTCTTGGTGCTGGTGAAAAATACCGCAAGACTGACAACAATGAGCAGAATAAAAAATATATTGAAGACAGTGTTCCGGACAAGGGTGAGAAAGCGTCCGGCATAGCGGAATATGGATAACAGTGATTTGAGAAGATCGATCATTATTGCTGCGAGAGTTGAAGGTTGAGGCCTGAAATAAATGTTTGTCAACAGTATGCACTGTTCCGAAATGCTTCAACCGAATCGATGCATGAAATATGCATTTTCCCCTGTCGGAATTTCCGGGGGTGGAAAGGGAAGTCGAAGCTGCCGTGCTTGTTTTTTGTCTTTCTCGGTGAGTTTTGCAACTGAAATTCCCAGCAGCCGGATTTTTTTTCTGCCGGCCTCAGTACATTTGAGGAGATACGGGACATTTCTGAAGATATCCTGTTGATCAAATGCCGGTCGAGGCAGGGTGAGAGACCTGGTTATTGTGGTGAAGTCGTGGTATCTCACCTTCAGGGTAATGGTTGAGCCACCCTGCTGGTGCTTGATGAGAGACTCCTCGACATCGCGGCTGAGGTTCTGGAGGATATCGAAAATTTCTGTCAGGTCGCAGGTATCCTGCTCAAGGGTGGTTTCACTGCCAATGGATTTACGTACCTGACAGGCTTGAACAGGTCTGAAATCGCGGCCCCTGACAATATCATAAAAAAATGAACCGGCCTTGCCAAAATGCAGAGTAAGCTCTTCACGGCGGAACTGTCGTAGATCATGACCTCTGTGGATACCAAGTTGCTGCATCTTTTTTTCTGTTACCTTGCCCACCCCGAAAAACTTGCCAATAGGAAGTTCGGCCAGAAATTCGAGGGCATTTTCCGGCAGGATGACACTCATGCCATTGGGCTTATTCAGTCCGCTTGCGACTTTGGCCAGAAATTTATTGCAGGAGATCCCGGCGGAGGCAGTCAGGCCTGTTGTCTCGTGAATCTGTCGGCGGATATCCTGGGCAATGAGTGTGGCTGAGCCTTTGTGCAGACGGCTTCCGGTGACATCGAGAAAGGCCTCGTCGACGGAAAGAGGTTCGACAAGTTCGGTGTATTTTCTGAATATCGCCATAATCCTGTCGGAAATTTCCTTATAGCGAGTCATCCTCGGTCGAACAAAGATGGCCGCAGGGCAGAGAATGACGGCCCTGGCGCTCGGCATGGCAGAGTGAATCCCGAACCGCCGTGCCTCATAGGAGCAAGCAGCCACGACGCCGCGGCTTTTCGGATTTCCGCCGACAATGACAGGTCTGCCTCGCAGATCCGGGTTGTCGAACTGCTCGACGGAGGCGAAAAAGGCATCCATATCGATATGGACTATCTTGCGCAATACCTGCATGGTAGATTGTCTCAGTTTCTAGATGTTCTCCGGAGTGAAGGCTCGACCGGTTTTCTCGGAGCTGCGATCTGAGGTACCCGTGTTTGTGCCTCGTGAAGCCGGGGCTTTCAAGCACAATCCTCGAGACTGAATATATACGAAAATGAGAATTTCCTCACCACCGCTCTCTTCAGCTTGCAAAGAATTCAATGTGGCAGTGAGGCAGGGTAATCAGTCCGCAGGAAGCAATTCCAGCGGACACATGATGCAATGGAGAAAACATGAAAATGCGTCAGGTTATTGAGGCAAGTAGTCTTTTCCTGGGGCTTCCTCCCCGTGAGATAGATGAGATAGTAGCAATTGTCATTGAAAGGAAATATCAGCGCGGCGAGACAATTTTTTTTGAAGGGGATCCGGGCATCGGTTTTTATATGGTGGGCGAAGGCCGGGTCAAGATCTTCAAGATGTCATTGAACGGCAAGGAACATATCCTGCACATCTTCGGCGAGGGGGAGCCCTTCGGCGAGGTGCCTGTCTTCCACAACCAGCCATTTCCAGCGACAGCCGAGGCCCTGGTAAAATCCACCGTGCTGTTCTTTCCCCGGGATCGCTTCGTTCAGCTTGTTATCAAAACCCCGTCCATCGCCCTGAACATGCTTGCGGTTCTTTCCATGCGGCTGCGCAGGTTCGCCAGCCAGATAGAGAGCCTGTCGCTGAAAGAAGTTCCAGAACGGCTTGCCGGCTATCTTCTCTATCTCCTCGAGGAACAGGGCAAAGAAGACAGTGTCGATCTGGAGATTTCCAAAGGGCAGCTGGCCAGTCTTTTGGGCACCATCCCTGAAACCCTTTCCAGGATATTTGCCAAAATGACTGAAGAAGGGTTGATCGAGGTGGTTGGCAGGAGGATCAATATTGTTGACCGTCAGGGACTTGAGGCAAAACGGGGCTGAGAATTATTTCGGCGATTCGGGATTCTGGTTGAAAAAGACGATGTTTTTCAGATGGACGTAGCTGTCGAGCTCAAACTCGGTAAAGCGCACGGCAATGCCGCTGCCGTTCTGACGGATTGTCCTCCCCTTGATCTTCAGGGTCAAGGTGCTCGAGGGCCCGGTGATGGT
The DNA here is from genome assembly GCA_020049575.1 of Desulfobulbaceae bacterium. Taxonomy (GTDB): domain Bacteria; phylum Desulfobacterota; class Desulfobulbia; order Desulfobulbales; family Desulfocapsaceae; genus Desulfoprunum. Next base: position 19,171 of record JAIFKM010000022.1, on the reverse strand, counting down.
AATGCCTACCTCGCAGATAGTGTTGAGGGGGACTGGTTCGGTAGTCTTAATAAAGATCCCGTCGAGGCTAATGTCCCGTGAAGAGGCGTCAGTTACGAGAGTCTTGTCGCCAATTTTCAGGGAAACGGAGGTCTCGAACTGAATCCTGGCCCGATTGCGCTGGTTGGGTCTTTCCATGGGGTTGTTCCTAAGGAGTTCGGGCAAGTTCGATACCTGCGGGTCTGACGATATAGCGGTATGAGCCGACCGTGACCAGAGGGGGAGTCAAGGTCTTTTCGAAGAGGTCGTAGCCTTCCTTCAGGTTTCGCCAGAACCCCTGCCAGGAACTCTTTGCATGTCTTTTCATGTTTGTTTCGGTCATCCTGAAGGGGAAGATATGCACAGCGAACGATTCCTGGCCATTGGCCAGAGCGGCATCTGCCAGGGTGTAGATTTCCTCCATGCGATAATCGGTCATGGCAAAGCAGCCGACGGAAGAACAGCGACCGTGTATCATCAGGGCTTTTCCGGTCCTGCCGAAGGATTGGTCGTATTCATTGGGATATCCCAGGTCAAAGGCGAGATGGAATTTGCTCCATGGATTGAGCTGGGATACGCCGACGTGATAGAACCCTTCGGGGCTTTGTTTGTCACCCTCTTTTTCCTTGGGGCCGAGATTTCCTGAGTAATCGCAAATCGTATATGTTTTCAGCAGCTTGAAAACAGTCCCCTGCAGCACCCACATTTCCAACTCATCGGATTCCTTGAAGATACGGATATATATCGGAGATCCCAGGTCCAACCCCTTTTCCCCCATCAATTGTTCGAGTTCCGGTGTAATGCGTTCACGCACCTCAAGTGAATTCGGGCTGCTTGGGGTCTCCATCTGGGCCGTGACCCGGCTTGGCATGCTCATCCCTGTGAGGGCCAAAATTAAGATGATGAATGCTGAAGTCAGCGGAGATATCATGGGCTCGAAGGTACCTGGTGTGGAACAGACCACTGCGGGCTGATCTGCGTGAGTGGAAATCAGGTTGAACGTAAGTCAAATAAAGCAAAATTGGCCGGAAAAGTCCAGCAGGAAGAGGCGGCAGCGAGGATGAGGTCAAGGCAATCCCTCAGATTTTCAGGAAGAAACCAGGACCTTTGGCAATCATTCAGTTCTGGAAGGGAATTTCAAAAGGCTGCTTGGGTTCTTCGATCATGCCATCGTCTTCGGCGCGCTGCAGACCGAACATGGCGAGAATCTGGTCGTCCATGCACAGGCGGTAATCATCGGAAGAGATGACATTGGCGGTGACCGGATCGATCAGGCGGCTGGAGATATACATGGTGCGGTTGGCCACCGAGACGGTGCCGACCAGAATTGCCTGGGCCTTCTGGGACTGGGAAAGCTTTTTCAGGTCGCGGCTGAGGATGGTTTCTCCTGATTGCTCTTCTATCAATAGGCTGCTGCTCAGTTTAATCTCCTTGACGGCGTACCCGAGTTGGACCAGTCGTGAGGTGATATGCTCTTGCATGGTGCGGCCAAACTGAGAGGTCTGACGGAGGTTGTTATTGTCGACAAAGGTGGTCACCAGGAGGGGCATGTCGGGATTGAGCGGCACCAGAGGAGGGTAGGCCTTCTCGGTCAGCTGGTCAGCTATTTTGTAGGAGAATGTGATGAGATCCGTCTCCGTCCCGAGTGCATCTTCCAGGCGGGTGCAGTTGAAACGGCTGCAGCCTGCAAAGAGACAGACAATGATTCCGAGAAGGATATATCCGCACAATGGATGTTTCATACAAACTCCTTGATCGTCGAGTATAGCAGGCTGGTTCAGCATTTTTCAAATATCGGTTTCAGATTTTTTTTGAGCTGGGGCCGTGTCGGGGAGTGGCGGCGGCTCAATGACAGTCTGCTCATCGGTCGGCGGCACCGGCGGCGGCTCAGAAGGTTTTTCAGGCTGCACGGCAGGTTGCTCAGCTTGCCGTTCGGCTGGTGGCAGGCCGGCGGTGCTGCCGCTGCGTAATGAGGCCGGCTTGATATCGGTTGAGGTGGGTGCGGTCAGGTTAACAACCCCGGCCTGCGGCGGATTCTGTTGATAATGCCAGAAGTCCTCATCGTTGATGTAATAAATATCCGAGGTCCTGAAGAGATATTTGTTGGCATTGACAATCGAGGTGGTGATCAGGATTTCGTAATGGCCGTTGCGGGTATAGGCAGAGTTGGCGAGATCCATGGCGCCGGCTGCGGCCAGGGCGATCATTTCCTCCGGGGCGTTGCGCAGGACGAGGATTGCCGCTGTCAGCATTGTAAAGGTGCCGGGATACAGAGATCGGACCCTTTTTGCACGGTGGTAAACGATCTGGACCTTGTAGTTGATTGCCAGGGTGTCATCCGCCGGCTGGCTGCGAGTCTGGATACCGTATTGCACCAACTGGGTGATCAGCAGATCCCTGAAGGCCTCGTTAAATGGCGATGTGGTGTTTTTTTCACAGGGGCTAGCCTCGTCACCGCAGGTCTCTTTGACAAAGACGGGTGTGCTCAGATAATCGTAGGACACCAGCTCATGATTCAGGCGAGAGGCGACGTCTCTGGCCAGAATCTCCCAATGGGCGACGGCCTGAATTTTCCGCTGTTGGGAATATTCATGGTTGATAGGATCCGGAATCCGGCCGCAGGCCGGAATGAGACAGAGTAGGACAAGGACGGTAAGGCGGATTGGCATAAGCATCTCCATGGGGCTGATTGGAATTGTCTCTGACTCTATCGGACAACAAACGGAAAAGTAAAGGAAAAAAGCCGGTTGATTGACAAACTGCAGCCATTGCTGGCGGTGTTCCGCGTACCACTATTTTCTTGCCGGCATGTATGTATATGGTTAATGTCATGAGTAATACAGGCTTCTCAATGGGAGAGGGCAGGCAATTACAGCGCAAGGAGCATCATGTCCCTCGATCTGCATATCCATTCAACGTTTTCCGACGGCACGATGACTCCTGCCGAGCTGGTAGCGCTCGCTATTAAAAAGGGCCTTACCGCTATTTCTCTGACCGATCATGACACCCTGGAAGGGTTTGAATGGGCAGTTCAGGCTGCTGAAGGACTCCCTCTCGAGGTCCTGTCGGGGCTTGAAATCAGTGTGGTTCATGCCGATTATTCTCTGCATGTGCTGGGGTACGGCATGGATGCCGGTAATCCCGATTTGAACCAGGCCCTCAATCGCCTGCAGACAGGCCGTGAAACACGCAATGCAGCGATTCTCGAGCGCTTGGCGGAGCGGGGAGTCGCCGTGAGTCCCGCCGATCTCCATAAGGTTTCCCATTCGGGCCAGACAGGCCGTCCGCATATTGCCAGGGTCATGCTGGAAAAAGGTGCGGTGTGGAGCATGCAGGAGGCCTTTGAGAAGTATCTTGGCCGGGGGGCATGCGCCTATGTCAGCAGGACCGTGCTGTCGGCCGAGGATGCGATCCGGCTTATCCGGGGAGCCGGCGGGATAGCCGTCCTCGCCCATCCCCTGCAGGTGGACCAGACTCTGGAGAAACTTCCTGCCTTATTGCAGGAGCTGGTTCCTTTAGGCCTTGACGGTCTGGAGGGATATTATCCTACCCATTCCGCTAAAATTCGTCGAAAAATTACTGAAATGTCTAAAAAATTCGGCTTATTGCTCACCGGCGGCAGTGATTTTCACGGTGATATCAAGCCAGGCACCACCCTGGCCGGCGGCAAGAATGTCTATGTTCCCAAGGAAGTACTTGCTATAATGAAAAAGTTGCTCAAAACCCGACAACCTGCCAGCGGTATCTGATTGAAAATTTCCATGTGACAGAGGGAAAAGTACATGTATTCGATTCTTATTGTTGATGATGAGCCCAATTATCTTGTTGTGCTCTCCGAGTTACTGCGTGACGAGGGTTTTGAGGTGTTTACCGCGGCAAACGGTGAAGAGAGTTTGCGGGTGGTGAAGGACGTTGACCTTGATATCGTCATTACCGACATGCAGATGCCGGGCATGGATGGCATGCAGCTATTGCAGCATATCAAGGTGATCAACAAGGAACTGCCGGTGCTGATGATCACCGCCTATGCCGAGGTGGAGAAGGCTGTTGCCGCCATGCAGGCAGGTGCTTTCAGCTACCTGGCTAAGCCTTTCTCCAATGACGAACTGATCGTTACCCTGCACAAGGCTGCCCGGCATTATTCCCTTGTCCGGGAAAACACCCGGCTGAGAAGCGAGATTCGCGGCAGATCCGGATTCAGTGGCATGGTCGGTAAGAATCCGCGGATGCTGCAGGTCTATGAACTCATAGAGAAAGTGGCGCCAACTCCGGCCTCGGTACTCATTTCCGGAGAGAGCGGGACCGGTAAGGAACTGGTGGCCAAAGCCATCCACATGAACAGTCCGCGTGAATCGCAGCCCTTTATAACCGTCAACTGTGCAGCCCTTGCCGAAACGCTGCTGGAGAGCGAGCTTTTCGGCCATGAAAAGGGCGCCTTTACCGGCGCCGTGGCCATGCGCAAGGGGCGGTTTGAGCTGGCCGACGGCGGTACGATTTTTCTCGACGAGGTAGGGGAGATTCCGCTGGCCCTTCAGTCGAAACTCCTGCGGGTCCTCCAGGAAAAAAGCTTCGAGCGGGTTGGCGGGAGCAAGACCCTGACCGTCAATGTCCGCATCATCAGCGCCTCAAATCGTGATCTGCGTGAGGAAGTTGCTCAGGGCCGATTCCGCGAGGATCTTTTCTATCGGCTCAACGTCATCCATGTAACCCTCCCCGCACTGCGTGAACGGAGCGATGACATGCCCCTGCTGGTGAATTATTTCATCGATAAATTTGCCCGGCAATTGCAGAAGGAGAATCTGACGATCACCAAAGATGCCCTGCGGTTGTTGATGACCCTGCCCTGGGAAGGTAATGTCAGGGAATTGGAGAATACCATAGAACGAGCGGCGATATTGTGCGACGGTAACTGTATCGAGGCCGAGGATGTACAGCCTGAATCTGTGCATATAGAGAACACTGCAGCCTGGAGCCAGGATTTGGATCTGCACCAGATTGTGCCCGATTCGGCCAGCCTGAACGATGTTCTCTATGCCGTGGAGGAAAAAATGCTTTATCAGGCCCTTGAAGAGACAAATTTTGTCCAGGCCAGGGCAGCGGAAAAATTGGGGATCACCAAGAGCCTGCTGCAGTACAAGATGAAAAAATATCAGATCCGAAAAAAGAAATGAATATATCCAGGAGACATGCTCTCCTTCCGGGCCGGTTCAGCGATACGACTGGCCAGTGTCGTCAACCAAATACTTGATCCGCGGGAGATCGGTCAACAATGCATACAGCCAGTTACGATGAGTTGGAAAAGCAGGTGGCTGATCTGAAGAAGCAGCTGCAGCAGGCTTCACGGTTTGAAGGGATCAACACGGCGCTGTACAAGGTTTCCAAGGCTGTCAGCACAACAACCGTGCTCGATGAACTGTATCCCCTGATCCGAGAGGCCTTAAGCGAGATCATCGACACAACCAACTTTTTCGTTGCCCTCTATGATTCCCTTCATGACAGTATTACTTTCCCCTATTGCGTCGATACCGTCGACCACTTGTATCCCGAGGTTATTGAGATTTCCCAGACCGAGTCGCTGGCTGCAGAGGTCATCCGGAGCAGGCAGCGACTGCTGATCAGTCGGGATGAAATTCTCCGCCGTAGATCCATGAGCTCACGCCGGATCCCCGCATGTTCAGTCGCGGAAGTCTGGCTAGGCGTGCCGCTGCTGGCGTCGGATGAACTCATAGGCGTTATGGCGGTGCAGAGCTACACCGACGCGGATCTTTATGACCAGACGGATATGCAGATGCTGGTCTCGGTTGCCGAGCAGGTCGCCGTTGCCATTCAACGCAAACGCTGGGAGCAGGACCTTTCCGAAAACATATCGCGTCTCAAAAGCATTTTTCGGGCAGCCCCCGTCGGTATTGGGCTCAATATCCAGCGCGTCATCCAGGAGGTCAATCCGCGACTCTGCGAGATGACGGGCTACGCAGTGGAAGAACTTGTCGGCCAGAATGCCCGTATGCTCTACCCTGATCAAGAGAGCTACGAGTATGTGGGGCGTGAGAAATACAGGCAGATCAGACAATATCAAACCGGCACCGTGGAAACCAGATGGTGTCGCAAAGATGGGACGATTATCGATGTCCTTCTCAGTTCCACACCCTTGGATGTTGATGATTTGCATAAAGGGGTTACATTTACCGCCCTCGATATTACCCGACGTATTGAGATGGAAAATGCCCTGCGGGAGAGTGAGAGCAAATTTTCACTGGCCTTTGAAGCCAGCCCCGATTCGGTCAATATCAATCGCCTGGAAGATGGGCTCTATGTCGAGATCAACAAGGGATTTGAGCGCTTGACGGGTTACAGCCGGGATGACATTGCTGGACGGACATCGCTTGACATCAATATCTGGCACAATTCAGCCGACAGGAAGAGGCTGGTTCAGGCCATTCATGAAAATGGCTACTGCGAAAATCTCGAGACCCTCTTCCGGCGCAAGGATGGGGGACTGGTAACGGGCCTGATATCTGCCAGGGTAATTCCCTTGCACGGTGTCCCGCATATCATCTCGATCACCCGCGATATAAGTGATCGCAAACAGGCCGAGGCCGAGAGAGAGCTTTTGATGGTGGCCATCGAGCAGACCAGGGATATCGTGGTCGTCACCGATCAGGATGGTGCCATCCAATATGCCAACCCGGCATTCGAGAAAATTACCGGATACGCCAGGGAGGAGAGTGTCGGCAGGAATATGCGCCTGCTGAAAAGTGACAAACAGGATGCTGGCTTCTATCAGGAACTCTGGCGGACAATCAGTGGGGGAGCGGCCTGGAATGGTCATATCGTCAATCGACGAAAAGATGGCACGCTCTATACCGAGGATGCGACGATATCGCCGGTCTGTGATAGTGGCGGCAGGATCACCAACTATGTGGCAGTCAAACGAGACATTACCGAAGAAATAAAGTTGGCAGGCCAACTGCAGCAGGCCCAGAAGATGGAGGCTGTTGGTCGTTTGACCGGTGGTGTCGCCCATGATTTCAATAATATCCTCGGTATCATCATTGGGTATGCGGATATGGCCCTGGAACGTGTTGATCCGGCTGAGCCGCTCTATGGGGATCTGCAGAAAATTCTCGATGCTGGCAATCGCTCTGCCGAGATTGTCCGGCAGCTTCTGGCCTTTGCCCGCAAGCAGACAGCCAGTCCAAAAGTAATCGATCTGAACACTACCCTAACGGGCATGTTGAACATGATGCGTCGCCTCATCGGTGAAGACATCCAACTCGTTTGGTCGCCTGGAACAGACCTGTGGCCGGTCAAGATGGATCCGGCCCAACTCGATCAGGTGCTCGCCAATCTCTGCGTCAATGCCCGCGATGCAATCGACGGCATCGGTCGGATAGTCATCGAGACAGGGGCAGTAAAGCTCGATGATCAGTACTGTTCGAACCATATCGGCTGTTTACCCGGGGAGTATGTGGCCCTTACGGTGATCGATGACGGTGCCGGTATTGACAGGGCAACTCTCGCAAATATTTTTGAACCGTTTTTCACTACCAAGGAGGTTGGTCAGGGAACTGGTTTGGGGCTTGCTACAGTATATGGCATTATCAAACAGAACAATGGCTACATCGATGTTGTAAGTGAACCTGGAAAAGGAGCCAGATTTACAGTCTATCTTCCCAGGTATAGGGGGGAAAGAGGTGAAAGTGCATCAGTCGCTACGAGTGAAGGAATCAAGCAGGGTAATGGTGAGATGATCCTGCTGGTTGAGGATGAACCGGTGATTCTCAAGATGGCCAGGAAGATGCTTGAGAGGATGGGCTACAGGGTTCTCGAGGCTGCCTCTCCACGTGAAGCCCTGCGTATAGCTGAAGAATTAGGGGGTAAGATCAGCCTGCTCATCACTGATGTCATCATGCCTGAAATGAATGGCTGGGATCTTGCGGAAGAACTGAGATTCAAGTATCCCGGCCTCAAACGCCTATTCATGTCTGGCTACACGGCCGAGGTAATTTCTGGTCACAACATTCTCGATGAGGATATATCCTTCATACGCAAACCTTTCTCGATTCAAGATCTGGCCGCAAAGGTCAGGGCAGTGCTTGAGAGTCCCTGAAGTTTGTCTGCAAAGGAAAATAGATGATTGACGAAAGACATGGCGGTTGAAATGGAAATCTCACCAAAAGATCTGGATGATCTGCTCTATGCCAGATCACTATTGGAAAATCCCGGACTGGCCATGAAGATTACAAGCTTTCTCGGGTCGCCAATCGAAAAGGGTTTTTCCCTGCTGCCCAAGGGTTGGTCCGAGATTGTCGCGGCGAGCACCAGCAAGGCACTCGAGGCTGCCTTTCACTCCGCTGTGATGACCATGAGTGAGATCCGGGAGGCGCCCGCGGCAAATGCCTTGCACAAATTCATGGTGGCAGGAACCGGGGCCGCCGGGGGTTTTTTTGGGCTCTTCGCCCTGACAGTGGAACTGCCGCTTTCAACGACACTCATGATGCGCTCCATTGCCGATATTGCAAGAAGCGAAGGGCAGCAGATCACCAATCCGGAGGTAAAAATAGCCTGCATGGAGGTCTTTGCCTTTGGTGGTCCGGGAAAAGGCGATAACGCGGCCGAGGCCGGGTATTTCGCGGTACGGGCGGCGCTGGCCAAGACTGTTGCGGATGCCACAAAACATGTTGCCGCAAAGGGGTTGTCAGAAAAAGCGGCGCCGGCTTTTGTCAGATTGCTCGCTCAGATATCATCCCGCTTTGGCATCCAGGTTTCAGAAAAGATAGCAGCCCAGGCTATACCGATCATCGGAGCGGTTGGCGGGGCAGTTATCAATACCTTGTTCATGGATCATTTTCAGAGTATGGCGCGCGGCCATTTTGTTGTGCTGCGTCTGGAGAAGAAATACGGTAAGGAGATCATAAGAAGGGAGTATCAGCGACTGTAAACCGGGGGACAGCTTTCCCGGTTCTTTTAATCAGTTTAATGTTTATTGAGTATCTCCTTGACAATGTGTGAAAAACGAATGATGTCGAAAGGCTTCTGGATGAATCCGCAGCACCCTTCCGCCAATATTTTTTCGGCTTGGCCATTGAGGCTGTATCCACTCGAAAGCAGAACTCTGACTGATGAATTGATGGCTTTCAGCTTTCTGAATGTTTCTTCCCCGCTCAACTCAGGCATGATCATGTCAAGAATGATCAGGTCCACATCCTCGGTGTGCGCGCTGTAGAAATCGAGAGCTTCTTTGCCGCTTGCCGCCGTATGGATAGTGTATCCCAGATGGGACAAAAGGGCGGAACCCACTCCGATAATCATTGGTTCATCATCGACAAGGAGAATATTCCCCTTTCCTTTGACGAGTGCGTCGCTGACTACCGCCTCTCTCTCATGCTGTTCTTCGGTGGCCGGCAAATAGATAGAGAAAGTTGCTCCCTCTCCCTTTCTGCTCCTTACTGTAATCGTTCCCTGATGATTTCTGATTATGCCATAGGCCGAAGCCAGGCCCAGGCCGGTGCCGCGGCCACGGGCCTTGGTCGTAAAAAATGGTTCGAAAATCTTTTGCTGGATTTCCTCGTCAATGCCCATGCCAGAATCGGAGACAGTGACGTGGATATATTCACCCGCGGACAGAGAGAGCTGCCTTCCTTCCTCTTCGGAGATTGCGAGATTGTTCGTGCTGATTTCCAGTCTGCCTCCTTCCGGCATTGCTTGCCAGGCGTTGACATAGAGGTTGAGCAGAACCTGCTCGATCTGGTTACGGTCAACATTGGCAGCACGAAGATCTTCTTGCAGAGAGCGTACTACAGTCAGTTCCTTTCTCGTTCGACCGAACATTTCGGCAGTTTTGCAGATCATCTCGTTTATATTGGTAGCCTTGAGATGATATTTGCCGGAACGGGCAAAACCAAGGAGCTGACTGGTAAGGCTTGCGGCGCTCTTGACATAATCCTCTATGCCCAGCAGATGTTCACGCAATGGACTGTGCTCAGCTATATCCAGAAGCAGAAGTGACGTCCGCCCCTGGATACCCATCAAGAGGTTATTGAAATCATGTGCTATGCCTCCTGCGAGAGTGCCGATTGATTCCATTTTCTGAGCGTTGTGCAGGCTTGCCTCGAGCTGCTTTCTGTCGCTGATATCAATGAGAAAACCGCGAATACCGATGGCTTGACCATCGCGATAAATGACTGTGGATTGGGCCATTACCGGGAATACCTTGCCGGATTTATCATGGACCGAATATTCACTCAGTCCGACGATTTCTCCGCGGACCAGACGCTCCAGATTTTTTCTGAGTTTGATTTGGTCATCGGCTTCAAAATAGTCAAAGGCATAAATATCTTTTATCAGGTCTTCCTCTGAAAAACCAAACTGCTCTTTACCTCTTTTATTGAGAAATCGAACCTTTCCTTGAAAATCCAATTCGTAGATGGTTTCCGGCAGCAGTTCGGAAAGCTCGCGGAATCGCTCCGTACTCTCCCTCAAGGCCATTTCTGTCTGTTTTTGGGAGCTGATATCTATGGCGACACCGAGGGCTGCCCACATATGGCCCTGTTCGTCCAGGAGAGGGTGGGTGGAAAAGAGCGCCGGGAATTGCTCACCATTTTTCCGGATGAGCTTGGTTTCACAGGATAATCCCTGGAAACCTTGTTGCATCTGCTGGTGATTTTCGGGAAATCTGGAGATATCTTCCGGTATGTGTAGAATCGATACAGGGCAGCCGATTATTTCATCACGATTGAACCCAAAGATCTTTTCAGCGCCTGGGCTGAAATCGATAATTTCTGGAACCGGATCTTTTGTATCGGTAATGATAAAAGATACCGTGTTGGCTGCTTCGAAAATCGCCCGTAGTCGTTCCTCACTTCTCTTCAGAGCAGTTTCTGCTGTTCTGCGCTTGATCAGGTTTATGCCGATTACACAAATAACAGCGATGAGGATAGAGATGAGGATCACAGCCTGCCAGACGATTGCCTTATATTGCGAATAAAATGAAACAGGTCGGTTGATGACGATTGACCCTTCAGGCAGGCTCGACTCCAGGACACCGAACCGCTGCATGACGGTATAGTCGAATATGAAGCGGTTTGGACTTTCCTTTATCACTGGTATCGAACTCACAGGTTCTCCTGCCAGAATCCGCAGGGCCAACTCGGCCGCTTTCTCGCCATGGGCAGTGCCGGTTGTGAGCTTGCCGCCGATAACACCATGCCTGAGATGGAAATCCCAGAAACTATAGACCGGGTTCCTGCAGTGCGGGGTTATCAGGTCGGCGCTTCGCTCGAGTGAAAAAACCTCGCCGGCTGCGTCTCGGGTAAAGCTCATGAGCAGGACCATCGAGTCTGGCGGTAGTGAGGAGCAGGATTTTTGGATTTGGGCCATAGTCCTCTGGTCGTTAAATTTAAATTCGAGCCTGCCCTGATACAAAGGGATTACTCCTTCCAGAAGTTTTCTGTTGGCCTTGCCGGTTATGGTGTTGTCGTCGATGGCATAGACGGTTTTGATTGCCGGGTTGATGTGCAGGGCGCCGTCAATGGTGTCTTTAAGGCTGAACGATTCCACCACTCCGGTTATGAATGGCTGGTTCTCGATCATGCTGTCCTGAAAAAAATTGACGCCGCAGAACACAACCGGGGTGTCGGGGAAGAGTTCATCATGGTGCTTCAGTATGAAGGTGAAGGCAAAATCATCACTGAGGAGTATCGCATCAAAGTGCCGACCGGCATATTTATGCTTGAGAAGCCGCACGAGGTTTTGCATGTGCTGCTCGTCGTCTATCCTTTTTGAATCGAGAAACTCGTAGAATAATTCGTAGGATATTGATCCCTTAGACAAGGTCGATTCGATGCCCTGGGTTATGCTGTCCGTCCATCCGAGCCCTTTATGGTAGGAATGCAGGACAAGGATATTCTTGAGCGAATCGGTTGGGGCGGCGAGAGACAGTTGAGAAAATAAAAATGGGAGGAGCAGTATGAAAGGGAGAAAGGCGCGGAGTGAGATGCTCATCCAGGTTTGAATCATCACGTTATCGTGGCTGTATTTCGATGGAATATAAAGAGGCTCATCTCTTGTTCCCTGCCTGTTTTGAATATGTTATCACAAAAAAAGCAGCGAATGGAAATGATTTTTACAGCCTGTCGTGAAGAGAAAATCCTGGCGATTGCAGGAGACTGAGGTTGATTGAGGAGATTCGCCTAGGTCTCAGGCGGGGTATTTTCCTTCGATATATTCCTTGAGGTACTGATTTTCGACGTCCATCTTCTTGATCTGGGCTTTGACCACGTCTCCGATGGAGACCAAGCCGAGCAGTTTGCCCTTTTCGAGAATTGGAATATGGCGAACCCGATTTTCGGTCATGATGGCTTGAAGGTAATCGACATCATCTTCTTTTTTGGCAACAATAAGTTCTTTGCTCATGAACTGATTGACCTTTGCCTGCCGTATATTGTCGAGATCGGTGTGAACTGCCTTGAGGATGTCGTTGGGGGCGAGGATACCCTTGATATGATCGTGTTCGTCAACAACGATAAGCGAGCCTACCTTGTTGATAAAGAAGATGCTTATGGCTTCAAGCAGGGTGTTATCCTGGTGGATTGTGATAACCCTGCTGCCTTTTATTGCCAGAATTTCTTTCGCTTTCATGATTTGCTTCCCTCCGTGGGCAGATCGGATAATCCAGGGTCAGAATGTCAGATTACCATCGGGTACAAGCCGATGGCGAAAACACAGGCTGCGAGAATCAGAGTGCAGATTGGCGCAAAGGGCGAGGCTTCTATTTCGAATGGTTCATTCGCCTCATGGAAATACATGGCAATGATCAGCCGCAGATAATACCACATCGACAGGATGCTGCTGACAATTCCGAGAACCGCCAGCAAAGCCTGACCGGATTGAAATGCCGTGGTGATGATGTAGAATTTGCCCATGAAGCCTGCGGTTGGAGGTATGCCTGCCATGGACAAGAGAAAGACGGTGATGGCCGCAGCCGAATAAGGCCGGACCTTGGCGAGTCCCTTAAAATCATCGAAGGAACAGCGCTTTTCATCCTGTCCTCCGAGATACGAGAGCGAGGCAAAGATGCCGAGCGTGCTGGCTGCATAGGCAGCGAGATAAAAAAGAATGATATTGCCCGATAAAGCATTGTCTCCCACGGCGATCACGGCGATCAGCAGATAACCGGTATGGACAATACCAGAGGCGGCGAGCATTCTTTTCAGATTGCTCTGACCGATGGCGATCAGGTTGCCGGCAAAGAGAGTGAATACAGTAATGTAGAAAAGAATATCCAGCCAGGCACCTTTTAAACCGGCGTCAAGGCTGAGAAAGTTTACCAGTACGGCGAATATTGCAGTCTTCAGGGCTGTGGCCATGAACCCGGTGACCGGTACCGAAGCCCCGTCATACACATCAATAACCCAGGCATGGAAGGGGAAAGCGGCAATCTTGAAGAGAAAAGCGAACAGAATAAAAAAGACCCCACCAACCAGTGCAGGAGTCTCTAAAAAGCCATTTTCGGCGATAAAGGTAGCGATGGCTGCAAAACCGGTACTCCGCACTGCACCGTAGACCAGGGCTGTTCCCATCGTGAAGAATGAGCCGGCAAATGCCCCGAGCATCAGATACTTGAGGACAGCCTCGGCGCTGGTGGCGCTCCTGCGGTTGTAGCCGACCAGGACATAAATGCATAATGAGAAAATTTCCAGAGAGATAAAGACAGTGATCAACTCTCTGGCCATGGTCAACAGCAGCATGCCCCAGACCGAAAAGATCAGCAGGCAATAGAATTCCAGGGTGCAGAAAGAATTCTGGCGAAAATAAGAGGTCGAACTCATCGCCGTGAAAAAACCGCAGGCCAGAATGATGAGGGCGGCGACCTTGGTGAAGCCATTGGTCACCAGCATGCCGCGGAAGAGTTCTGAGTAAGGAGCCATGTCGCTCGGGCCTGTCGGCAGAAGCTGCATGACAAAGGCCAAAGCGAAGACGCACATGCTGAAGACAGCTGCGACTTCCAGATGAATTTTTTCAAAAGCAGCCAGCATCATCAGGATAACTGCGCCGAGTCCGACGATGCCCAGAGGTATGATAGGAACGATATCACAGTTCATAATTGCTCCAGCCTTATTTATGCTCCGAAACCTGTCCTTTTGGGAGGACAGTATAGTTGGCAACCTGAACTGCGGGAAGCAGGGATGCGATCTGTTCTTTCGCCGCCGGTTCAATCTTGGCAATGAACGGTTGCGGGTATATTCCCATGATAAGGATCAGCAGAATCACCGGCAGGAATGCCAATGCCTCGATGGGTGTCAGGTCTTTGAAGCTTGAGGTCCGCTCATTGCTTTTTTCAAAGAAGACCCTCTGAAACATCCAGAGCATGTAACACACCCCGATGATCAGCGTGGTCCCTGCCAGTACGCCGATTGCAGTATTGAATTTGATGGCGCCGAGGATGATCAGAAATTCGCCGATAAATCCGCTGGTACCGGGCAATCCCACCGATGCCAGCATCGCTATGGCGAAAAAGAAGGCGAAAACAGGTGCCTTCCGGGCAATGCCGCCGAGGTCGCTGATCTCTCTTGAGCCCATACGCTCTTCCAGCATACCGACAAAGAGAAAGAGTATGCCGGTGCTGGTGGCGTGGGCGACGATCTGGAAAAGGGTGCCGGTCAGGGCCTGGATATTCATGCAGAAGACGCCGAGGGCAATGATGCCCATATGCGAGGCCGACGAGAAGGCGAGAAGCCGCTTGATGTCCTTCTGGCCGATGGCGGCGATGCCGCAATAGATCATGCCGATGACTCCGGAACAGGCGAGCAGCAGGGCGTATCTGGCAAACTCCACTTCAAAAGTCGGGATGACAAAACGAATAACAGCGTAGACGCCTATCTTGGCCATGATCGCTGAGAGCACAAAGGTGGCAGTGGGCGGGGCCTCGGTATAAGCATCGGGCAACCAGGTGTGCAGGGGAAAGAGCGGGATCTTGATGGCGAAGGCCAGCATGAATCCGGCGAAAGCCAGCACGGCAGCGGTGCCTCCCAATGTCAGATTTGCCAGATTTGCAGCGGAAAAGGACCAGTGGCCGAACTGGCTGTGATACGCCACGCCGAGGTAGAGGATGGCTGCCAGCATAAGCAGCGACCCGGCGACGGTATAGAGCATGATCTTGATGGTGGCCGGCAGTTTTTTCGGACCGCCATAGATACCGATCATGAAGAATATCGGCAGCAGCATCAACTCCCAGAAGATATAAAAGAGGATCAGGTCAGTGGCGCATATGGCGCCGGCCATCGTTCCCTGGGCGATGAGGAGATTGCCGTAGCAGCCTTTTGTCTGGTTCGTCATGACGAGGAAGACCAGGGGGAAAAGCAGGGCGCTGGTCAGCAGGACAAACAGGCTGATGCCGTCAATGCCGAGACTGTACTGGATTCCGAGGGTCGGCAGGATCTCACGGACTTCACTGAATTCCATACCGCCAGCACCGGAAAAGCCAAATGCCAGCCGGATTCCGAGAATCAGGATAATGATCGTGGCTGCAAGGCCAAGGCGCCGGGCTGCACACTGGCTGATGGGCAGCATCAGGAGCACCAGGCCTGCCAGGACAGGCAGGAAAATCATGGTGGAAAGAACATTTTCGAACATTCTTGCTCCTTTTGCTATTTCAGTGATTGAGAGAGCAGCAGGCTCATGATACTCAGCCCGATAACCATGTAGATCGCGTAAATCCGGACGTAGCCGACCTGCAGCAGTTTGAAGAATTGCCTATGGCAGAGCCAAAGGCCTTGTACGGCCGAACCAGCAGCAGGTCGTAAAGCTCATTGATCCGGAAGGTATGGTAGGCAAAGTTTGCGAACCCTGTAAAGACAGGGGCTTCAGCCTTGCTGCCGAACTTGCGCCAGGCAATTGTGATACCGATGGCGAAAGCCACGACACTGGCCCCTATGGCAATGAGTTCCGTGCTGTGACTGCCGGTCGGATGGTGCTCGGCAAGGCTTGGGGCCAGCCAGTGTGAGACTGCCTGACCTCCGCCGAAGATGGCGGGCAGATTGAGAAATCCGGCGAAGAGTGCACCGATTGCAAGGATGATCAGCGGTAGGGTCATGACCGCCGGAGGCTCGTGGGCGTGATCATAGATCTTCTGGTCACGCGGTTTGCCGTGGAAGACGACGAAGATCATCCGGAATGTATAATAGGCTGTCATCCCAGCCACCAGCACGCCAACCAGCCAGATGCCGGTATGACCGCTGGCAAGTGCCGAGTAGAGAATCTCATCCTTGCTGAAAAAACCCGAGAACGGCGGACAGCCGGCCAGAGCCAGGCTTCCTATCAGCATGGTTTTGTAGGTCGTCGGCAGCTTGCTCTTGAGCCCGCCCATCTTCCAGATATTCTGTTCGTGATGCAGGGCGTAGATCACTGCGCCGGCGCCCAAAAAGAGCAGGGCCTTGAAAAAAGCGTGAGTGAAGACATGAAAGATACCGGCGGAATATGCGGCCAGACCGACGCCCGCGAACATGTAGCCAAGCTGGCTTACCGTCGAGTAGGCCAGGATTTTCTTGATATCGTCCTGGTACATGCCATAGATGGCTGATACGAGGGCGGTAAGGATACCGGTCCAGGCTACAACCAAGCCGACGGCCGGAACCATGGAATAAAGAAAACTGAAACGGGCCACCATATAGACACCGGCAGTGACCATGGTAGCGGCATGGATCAGGGCGGAAACCGGAGTAGGACCGGCCATGGCGTCAGGAAGCCAGACATAGAGAGGGATCTGGGCTGATTTTCCGGTAGCGCCGACAAACAGTAGCAGACAAACCAGGGTTATCGTCGCCGGCTGCAGCAGGTGGGCGTTGGCCTTGAGAGAGACATAATCAAAACCGCTGCCGCCGATAGCCCAGAACAGAAAAGCCATGCCGAGGACAAAGCCGAGATCACCGATACGGTTGACGATGAAGGCCTTGTTGCCGGCCAGCACATTCGACCTGTCATCACTGTAGTAGCTGATCAGCAGATAGGAGCAGAGCCCGACTCCTTCCCAACCGACAAACATGACCACCGGTCCGTCGCCAAGCACGAGTATCAGCATGCTGCCGAGAAAGAGATTGAGATAGGCGAAGAACTTGGGGTAAGTCTCGTCGCCGGCCATATAACCGATTGAATAGATATGGATCAGTGTACCGGTAAAGGTGACAAACACCAGCATCAGCGAACTCAGGGGGTCGGCGAAGAAGCCCATGCTGATATCCAGTTCTCCAACCTTGAACCAGGTGAAGACCTGTTGTGACAGATGGCGAGCTTCTACAGGTAGACCCCGCAAGTCAAAAAAGACTTTGACTGCGAAGAGAAAAGTGATGAGCGGGGCGATACAGGCCAATATACCAATGGCCTTCTCTGACAGTGTGTTGCCCACCCGGGAACTGCCGAGGTGCAGCAGGCCGATGAGCAGGGCCCCGGCCAGCGGCAGCAGGGGAATCAGGACGAGATATGCTGTGCTCTGTTCCATCATGTCACCCTTTCAGCAGGCTGAAAACATTGGTATCCAGCTTGCCTGTATGTTTGTGCAGCAGGATTACCACCGCCAGCGCCAGGGCCGCTTCTGCGGCGGCCACAGCCATCACCAGCATGGCCAGGACCTGGCCGTCCATGCTTTCATGCAGGCGGGAGAGAGCGATGAATGCCAGGTTGGCGGCGTTGAGCATGAGTTCAATCGCCATAAAGACGGTGAAGACATTGCGCCGTGAGATAACGCCGACAATCCCGAGGCAGAAGAGAATGATACTGAGCACAAGGTAGTCAATGATCACGATGCCATCTCCTTCTTGCCTGCCAGCACCACAGCCCCGACCAGGGCCACGAGCAGCAGAATGGATACGATCTCAAATGGCAGCAGCCAGTCGCGGAACAGGACCATGCCGACCTTTTTTACCCCGCCGAAATTATCCCCGATGATGGTTGTGCTGCTCTCGGGGAGGGTTTTAACTATTTTCAGCAGAAAGAGTCCGATCGGGGCAATCAGGACGATGCCTCCGAAAAAAAACGTCCAACGGCCTTTTTCTTCGGGTAGGTCGGTTATCTGGATATTGAGAAACATGATGATGAAGAGGATGAGCGACATAATGGCTCCGGCATAGACAATCAACTGCAGGGCAAAGAGCAGTGATGCGGAGAGCAAAGCATAGAGGCCAGCCAGGGAAATGAGGGTGACGATGAAGCACATCGCGCCGTTCATCGGGTGGCGAAATAGGACCAAGCCAAGTGCGCCAAGCACGGCAAGTGTGGCAAATCCGAAAAAAAGCCATTGGGCAATCATGATATCAAAGCCCTCCCTTACGGTATTCTTCTTCGGTGAAGCCGGCTGGCGTGGCCAGCAGTTCATCAATTGTTTTCAACATGGTTTTGCGTTCACTGCTGGTAACTGAGTAAATCCCGGTGTCCATTCGAATTGCATCCATCGGACAGGCCTCGACGCAGTAGCCGCAGTAGATGCATTCAAGCAGGTCTATGTCAAAGCGAATGGGCATTTTTTCGGAACGGCCGTCCAGGCGCTCTCCCGCTTCGATCATGATGCAGTGGGAGGGGCAGTTGGTCTGGCACATGAAACAGGCGACGCATTTAGCAGTTCCGTCTTCATGGGTGGTGAGGCGGTGCCGGCCACGCCAGCGTGGGCTTATCTCGGGCTGAACTTCAGGATAGTGGCGGACGTAGAGCTTTGAGGTATCGAGGAAGTTCCTGAGAAAATGACCCAGGGTCACCCGCATCCCCTTGAACACCTCCACGAGAAAGAGTCGTTCGTTGTAGCTTACACCCTTGCGCTCTATGATCTTGACTTTTGCACTCATGACAATCCCTTTCAGCTCAAGGCGACGACAACGGCGCTGGTTATGAAGATATTGAGAAGGGACAGCGGCAGAAGCATCTGCCAGCCGAGTTTCTGGAGCTGGTCATAACGGAATCGGGGCAGCGTCCAGCGAACCCAGACATAGACAAAGCACATTGTATACGTTTTCAGCAGGAAGGTGCCGATCTGCAGCAGAGCGACAAAGATGCGCGCCGTATCACCGCCCGAGCTGAAAATTAGAAGGCCGAGCAGGACAGCCTCGATAACAAAAGTGAAGATCCAGAAACCGGCAATATAGACCTTGGCTTCACGTACCCGGGGGTC
>JAIFKM010000225.1 GCA_020049575.1 Desulfobulbaceae bacterium | reverse complement strand
AGATCTTGCGTATACCGGAATAGACCGTGCGCACGATGACAAACGGTTTGTAAAACTCCACCATGCTCATGGCATAGGAGGTGCCGGTATACTGCATACGCACTGTCGGCTGGGTAAAGCCGCAGCCCCAGGTCGGACCACTGGTCACTTCCTTTTTGGCATAGAGGATCTTGCGTAAAAGTGTAACAATCACCAGGATAGCGAGAAAAAGTCTGGCGGCAAAGGCCAGATTATGCACAAGATTCTGGATTATTTCCGGTTGTATAGGCACAATTGCGGCGATATCCCGGAGACCGAAAAAGGCCAGCCGGACAAAGGGTTCCGGCCAAATCCCGATGATCAGACACAAGATTGCCAGGAAGATCATCGGCGCGGTCATCGACGCCTTGACCTCGGAAGCCCGGTCGGCACCGCCTGATCGCGGTTCACCGAGAAATACAATACCGACAAACCTGGTGAAGCAGGAAACCGCCAGACCACCGATAATTGCCAGGGAGATAATAGCCAGGCTGGCCAGGATAAAAGAAGAGCCGGCGAGTCGCAGGCCCTGGAAAGCGGCAAAATAGATGAGAAATTCGCTGATAAAACCATTGAACGGCGGCAACCCCGAGATGGAGACGGAGCCGATGAGAAAGGTCTTGCCGATGATCGGCATCCTCTTGCCGAGACCGCCCAGTTCATCGATATGGCGGGTTCTGGTCTTCTGCAGGACAGCCCCGGCACCCATGAACAGCAGGGATTTAAAGATGGAGTGATTGAGCACATGCAGCAGGCTGCCGGCAAAACCGAAGGTCGCCATGACCGGACTGGCGGTTGCAATCCCGATCATGCCGAGTCCCGCCCCGATCAGGATAATACCGATATTCTCGACACTGCTATAGGCCAGCAGCCGCTTGATATCATGCTTGCCCAGGGCGTAGACCACACCCAGGACGCCGGAGACCATGCCGATGACAAGCACCGTCTGGCCGTAGAACAGGGAGGTATCGGCCAGCAGGACATAGAAACGCAGGATGCCGTAGATTCCCATCTTGATCATCACCCCCGACATGATCGCCGAGATATGGCTGGGTGCGGCGGGATGGGCATGGGGCAGCCAGATGTGCAGCGGAAAGATGCCGGCCTTCGAGCCAAAACCGAGAAGTGCCAGGAGAAAGACCACCAGTTTGGCCTGGGCCGGGATCTGGTCGATATGCTCAAAAGAAAAGCTGCCGGTATAACTGTAGATAATACCGAAAGCTGCGAAGATGCACATGGCCCCGGCCTGGGCAAAGACAAAATAGAGATAGCCGGCGCTTCTCACCTCTTTTTTGTGGAATTCATAGATAACCAGAAAGAAGGAAGAAAGCGACATGACCTCCCAGGCGAGGGCGAAGGTGATGAGCGAATTGGCGCAGACAACCAGGACCATCGAGATGATCAGCAGTGAATAGAAGAAATAATTGACGGCGATCCGGCCTGCCTCAGCCGGTTTTTCCATATAATGAAAACCGTAGAGCGCGGCCAGAGGACAGATAAGAAAGATGGGAACGAGGAAAAAAGCAGAGAGCGAATCAATCGTGAAGGCTAGAGTAAAAACTTGCTGCCAGGACCAGGAGATCATCGGCGGCCCGGTATCCTGCATGACCGGTACCAGCGCCGCAAGTCCGGCCAGACAGCCTGCGCTTATGGCGATAACGGCAACTGTCTTCATCAGGTCGAACTGCCGGTAGAGCAGAAGGGGAGCAATTCCTCCTGCCAGTATCACAGCGAGTGCATAAAAAAGAGTATCCATCGATCCCCGTTCAAAAAGAGTATCTTGAGATATCCCTCCACTGCCTGACTGGAGCCATCACTTCAAAAGTCTTCACACCGGCAGGAACTTCTGCCGGTCGTTGACTCTTGAGCAGATCTGTTTTGGCGTGAGAAAGATGCTCGAAAATCTCTCTCCGTCGTCGTCAGCTATGGGGGTAAAGAGCTCAAAGTCAGATTCCGGCCCATGGTTGGCGTTTGCAAAATTGTGGTGTTATACTTCCCTGCCCAGCGCTAAGTCAAGTGAATTACAAAGACCGCCCTCGATTTCAGAGAACCCGGCAGAGTATTGGCTGGATAATTTACCGGCTGGGGAAATTGTGAGCCTGCAGACATCCGCTCTGCCGGTAAAGGCAGAGCGGATCTTGAAACAGCTGAATTTTAACGAGGCGTCCGGATATCAAAACGCGGTGAGACCAGCATCCTGCCGATCTGTTCTTTCAGATCGACCTGATCCAGGTTGACCTTGTCCTGCTCAATAAGTTTATTGAAAAGCTCTTCCTGCTCCAGAGGATGCATGCCTCCGGAGATCGGGCAGGCGTCCTTGAGCTGAATATGGGCGGCCCAGGGGACAAAATAGGTGGTGGAGGGGAAGTTTTCATAGGCCGATATGTCGACGTTCAAGCCGGCAATATACAGGAGATTCTTGCCGTTGTATTCGGTGCCGCGGCGGATTGACTCCACCGTGCGGGCAAATTCCATCTGGATATTGATTTTGGCCGCCTTCATCGGCGGACTCTTGTGGGTTACAATGAGCGGCATGAATTCAATGAGATTTCTTTCCAGAAGGATCGATTCATCTGTTTCATGTAGTTCCTCACGAAAGAAAAAGAGATCCGCTGTCAGCAACTCACCCATTGCCTCACCAGCGCCGCCCTTCCAGATATATCCCTGCCTATCCAGACGCTGACAGAAGGCATCGGAAACCTCATAGGAGTGAGAGGTGCTATGAGTTGCCACCGGCACTATTCTGCCGTCATCCCTGATTCTGGCAATCTCCTCGAGACGAAGAACCAGACCATCCGTGACGGGTTTTGAGGAAAAATCGATGAAGGAATCCTTAACCGTAATCAACGACCGGCCCACCCCGTCCCGACTGAGGAAAATTCGCTTCTGGGCAAATCGATACTGCTCCAGATACGGTTCGATGGCGTGGGTGATTTTCCCGCAGGAGGCCGACAGGCACTTACCGCTCATCTTCGGCCGTTCACAGGTACCGTAAGTACCCGTCTTCGGATCATAGCCGACATGGCTGGCCTGGACGATTACCGAATCCTCGCCATGGCTGGCATGCGGACCATGTCGGTCCGTGGCCATTATGCCGCCAACTCGTCCATGATTGAAGGGAAAGGTGCCGAAATGCTTGGTCAGAAGAATGATCGGAAACCCCTGATTCTCATCGGAACAGAAGGCCCTGGAGGGCATAATGAAGCCCTTCCTGAAGCCAAGGGACAGACAGAGATTATAGAGTCTGGGGACAAATTCCGGATAGGGTATTGCCAGGCCTTGGATTTTAAATTCGCCGACGTCACGAACAATGCCGGGCACTCTTGATGTATTCATTGCATAAACTCTCATTCGTTGGTTGGTCATTGCACAATCATGGAGCATTGCACTCTTTTATAATGGCGATTCTCGACCACCCCCTTGCACGGGAAGCAGAGAGTACCACCAATGGCCAATCATTGAAGACTCCAGCAAGGGGAGCTCTTCCTTATTTCCGGTCACCTCATTATGTATGTGTTTATCTTAATGACAAAATTCAACGCTACAGGCAGCAGCAGTTCGCCTCTTCTAGTCCTGACAACCTAAACATTTCCTTAGCCAACTGCTACTGAATTCTTCCAGACACCGGGGCCCGCTGAAGGCTTGTGCGCCCCTCTCAGGGTTCGATCGTGATGGTTGGGTAGATTCCCCGGTTCGGGCCGGTCCGGTATGGCTGGATCATATTGAACGAAGCGCTCTGATCGCTCTGGGCATGTCCCCTGTTCTTGCCTTTGGCATAGTAGGCCCCGTTCACCTCGAGAATATGCTCGAACCGCTCCTTGAAGGCGTTGACAAATGCCTTGCCGTCACCGTGGAAAACCATGTTGCCGAGAACCAATTCGTTCGAGTTCTCGAGATCCGCCAGAGAGATGGTATTCTCCCGCAGATCATTCTGCGAGCCGATAAAGCCCCAGACCAGGTGATTGTCAGGGATAGTAATGGGTTCGTCGGCATCGATAATGGTATGCGGCATGATGATGCAGTTCTGGCCTATTTTGATCCTGGCCGTCGGCTTGCCGTTGAGGAAACTGTTAAAGGCCACGAAGACCTTCCGGCCAAGAAGAGAATGGAGGATCTTCGCCCCATGGGCGGTGACATCATAGCCGGAAAGTTTCGAGTTGATGATATAAGTGTTTTCCTGGGCGTTTGAACCTATGCCCATCTCGGCATTCTCGAGGCAGGATCTCTGGCAGATGAGGACATTCTTGCCGATCCGGGTCTTTCCCTGTACCAGGGCAAAGCGATTGACCGTGGAACTCTGAGGAATATCAAAGGAATCCATGGTAATCTGTTCAAACAGGCGGTCAAAGTCGGTCTTGCGTTCCTCGACAAAATCAATGAGCCTGCCGACGGGTTTGAACTCTGCATCAAGTGCCACATAGCGTTTCAGGATCTCTTCCGGATAGTTGTACTGAAAGGAAAAATCGTCATTGGCCAGCCAAACCGTTCCCGGCTTGATCGCCCGGTGAAAGAGTTCTTCCACCTGGATATAGGAAAAATCCCCGACGATGCAGGAATGCAGCGCCATCAGATCGACCGTGGCGAACAACCCGAGATAGCAGCCCTCCAGGGTTGAGCCATGTATATTCGAGAAATGGGCGGCCACGGTGTTGCGGATGAAAAATTCCTCCGGGGTCTCGAGGTTGTGCGATTTATTGTGAATGAGCGTCTTGAACAGAAAACTATCCCTGATCGTGATAATCTCATCCTCGACCAATGGCAGTTCCTTCGAACAAAAGATTATCTCGCCCTTGCGCTTGAGCTCGTCCCCCCTGACATCGCTCTTATAGACCACAGACCGGTTAACCAGGCACTTGCCGAGGAAATAGCTGCCCGCGACATTCGAACTGCTGAACTGGAGCTTTAAGGGGTGTTTTGAGGTGACGGCGTATGAAGCGTAATAGTTGAGCAATTTTGGCAGATTCGTCGAGGCATTGATGAAGGGCTCGACATCGAAATCAAACTCCCGCAGATTGGCGTTGACCCGACTGCTGATCCTGTCGATAAGAAGAAGTACCTGTTTCATGTTTTATCATTCTGTGTTGAGATTTACGACACGCCGGGAGTAGTCCCCGCCCCGGCACTGACATTACATCAACCAGATATTACCATATTCTGCTCGGCCTTTGCCCGCAGGTTTTTGCCATATCGGGATAATCCCGGCCGCGGATTCATGTGCAGCTGCCAGGAAGTGACGAAAAAACTGACCCTGGACTGAGAGCCCCCGTATACTTTCTCTTGACATGCAGCTTTTTGCCCTATATGACGTGACCAGCTAGTCAACACATCAGATCACCGAGCTTCGATACAAGGATGCAGACCGGACAGCGGACCGGGCATCCATCATCATCGCTCTCTTCAATACAGGGAATACTATCTATGTCGATTGTTACAATTACCAGAGGGTCCTACAGCCGGGGAAAAGAGGTCGCTGAGAAGCTGGCGGAAAAATTAGGCTATGAATGCATCTCCCGTGATATCCTGCTTGAGGCCTCGGAAGAATTCAATATCCCCGAGATCAAACTGGTGCGGGCCCTCAACGATTGCCCCAAAGTCCTCGAACGATTTTTCGGCGGCTCCGAACGCTATGTGAAATACTACCGCTCGGCCCTGCTGGAACATGCCCGCAAGGATAATATCGTTTACCACGGTCTGGCCGGCCATTTTTTCCTCAAAGACATTCCCCATGTTCTGAAAATCAGGATCAATGCCGATATGAACATGCGAGTACAGGAGGAAATGCGCCGAGAAAATATCTCGGCAGAAGAAGCGCTCTACGTCCTCAAAAAAGATGATGAAGAACGACGCAAATGGGGTATCCAGGTCTATGGACTCGATACCTGGGACAGCCGGTTGTATGATATGGTGATCAATATCAGCACGCTGACCCTGGACGATGCCGTTGATATCATTTATGGCGTACTGCAGAAGCCGACATTCCAGACCACCCCGCAATCTCAGAAACAGATCGATGACCTGGCCCGTTCCGCCAAACATCAGATTGAAATGCTGAAGTCGCAGCAAAGACTCCTCGGCGCTGACCGCCTACTGGCCTTCCAAGCCAATGGAAAACATCGTCTCCAGATCGTGCTGGGAAAAGGCCTTGAAGGCAAGCATGGTCTCCGTTTTCAGTATGGAGCCGATGGTCAGGAGTCTCTTTGTCACCAGATCAGAGAGGTCTTCATTGGTCGCGACCCGACAGATAACCACCAGATCGTAGGTGCCGCTGACCGAATACACCTCGGAGATGCCCGGAATCTCGGCGAGATGTTCCGCGACTTCATTGATCTTTGAACGCTCGACGTTCATCAGGATAATTGAGGTAACCATTGCCAACTCCTTGTGTTCAAAAGATTCTGTTTTCAATGAATTGAAGCCGCACGGCCCTGAGTCGCCTGCGGCTGTTTCGTCCTTCAACCGTTGATTTTTCTGGCATTCACACTCAGCCAACTGTCAAGCCGATTGGCAAAGGCCTGCTTATCGCTTTGATGGAAAGTTGCCGGTCCGCCGGTTTCAACGCCGGTCGCCCTCAGTCCCTCCATAAAATCCCGGACGCTGAGCCTGCTGCCGATAGTGTCGCTGGAAAAGAGTTCACCCCGCGGATCAAGGGCATGGCCACCCTTGCCGAGAACCGCCGCAGCCAGAGGGATGTCCGCGGTGATCACCAGATCACCGGGCTGCAGCCTTCTGACAATCTCATGGTCAGCCATATCCTGGCCGAAGGCCACCCGAAGTGAGCTGATGTAGTCTGACCGAGGTATCTGTACAAGCCTGTTGGCGACAAAAACCGCTTGGGTGGCGGCACGCTCGGCTGCCCTGAACAAGATTTCCCTGATGGGCCTGGGGCAGGCATCGGCATCCACCCAAATCTGCATTTGTCTCTCAAGCATTTTTCAGGAAGTATCCGGCAGAATCTCGCCGTCAGAACTCGTGGAGGAAATCACGAATGGAGCTGCCCGCAGCACTGTATTGGCACAGAAAACCTTAGTGCAGCCGTTGATGAGCAGCCGCGACAAATTGTGGTCGGCCAGGACTTTTATGGCGCTGGCCGACACCTGCGAACAGGGAAGGGATTGTCTTCAGGGGATCCCTGGTCTATCTGTCCCCACCTCGACCGCCCCGGCCACTTCCACCGCCGCCGCTGAAGCCACCTTTGCCGCCACCGCCGTAGCCGCCCTTGCCACCGCGACCGCCGCCAAAGCCGCCTTCACCACTACGGCCACCGCCACCGCCCCCGCCATAGCCGCCCTTACCACCGCCGCCACCGCCGTAGCCGCCCTTACCGCCGCCACCGCCGCTGTAACCGCCTTCACGCTTCTCCTGGGGCCTGGCTTCATTGACATTGAGGGCCCTGCCCTTCAGATCCTTGCCGTTCAGGCCTTCAATTGCCGCTTGTCCGGCTTCTTTCGTGGCCATCTCGACGAACCCGAAACCTTTCGATCTGCCGCTGAATTTATCATTGATAATGCTGACCGAGGTTACTTCACCGAACTTGCCGAAGGCCTGCCGCAAATCATCTTCCTGCACATCATACGACATATTCCCTACATAGATCTTCATTTCCTGCTCCTTTAAAGGTACTTCAGTTGTACTGCGTTTAACTCCAAGATACATAGGGTAATGATTCTATCGAGGAATTCTGTCATAACTCATAATTTTGCTCATCGACAACCACAGAGAGAGGCAGCGCCGGCCAGGATCCTTTCGGTAGCTATGTCCATTAATCCAGATACCTCCGATTGAAGAAGCATCCCAGCAGGACCCCAATCAAACTGCCGGCAAAACTCAACCAATACGCAGTCATTATACCATACGATTGACCAAGCCGCCAGCCAAGCCAACTGCAGAAGGTTATGGCCAGTATCAGGCAAATTTTTTTCATAGCAACCTACCGGGAACCACCGCCCAGAGATAATACAAAGCTTGCCTGATCATCAGAACTGCCTGATCCGGGCGCGCAACTCATCGATCTCCTCCAACAGATCAAGCACCAGGGCAGCTCCCGGCAGATTGACCCGCAGATCATTCTGCAGTCTCAGTGTCACCTGGATCCTCTTGACCGCGACAGCGTTGAAACGCCAGGTCTCGGGAGACGTGCCCTGCGGGGTCAAAAGCCCCTCGCTGATCATCTCGTGCACCAAGTTGCTGTCCACCCGGCAGAGCTCACAGAGTTCAGCAATTCCCCAGGTCATGGTATCATCCAGAACAGTGCAGCGGTACTCATGGGTCATGTCTCAACCTCCAAACCCTGATCGGGGATTATAGGGCATGATCCTGGCCATCTTCTCATACAGTTCCCTCTGCTCAGCGGTCCTGGCCTCGGGAGTATAAATGGCCAGTGTCACATACTGGTGGCCGATGTGGTTTTTCGAACAGAGCCCGCGTCCTTTCAACCGCAGTTTCTGGCCGGATTGCGAGTTGGGCGGCAGTTTCAGATCAACGTGGCCGCCAAGGGTCGGCACCGAAATTGACGCCCCCAGAGCTGCCTCCCAGGGCGTTACTGGCAGGACAAGGTAAATATCACGCTTGCTGGTAGTAAACAAACGGTGCGGCTCAAAGACAATCTCGAGAAAGAGATTGCCTCGCTGACCCTTGGCATAGCCGGAGTCGCCCTGCCCTTCCAGTCTGATCTGCTGTCCTTCTACTATCCCTTTGGGTATGGTGACCTGGAGGGATTGCGGCTGGATACTCAAACGGCCGCCACCCTCATCTACCGTCCGATTCAGGGTAATAGTGCGTTTTGCTCCGTGATAGCTGTCCTCAAGGGTGATGGAAACCTTGGCGTGCAGGTCATGCCCTCTGCTATATTCTTCCTGGTCAAATGGCGAAAAATTTTCCTGAGTGAAATGCCCTCGCCCACCGCCAAAAAGTGATTCAAAGAAATCGCTGTGATGCTGGGATGTAGTCCCGCGCGAGCCTTGACCGCCCCGGGAAAATCGGCTCTCCCAGTCCGGGGGTGGCCGGAATTCCTGGCCTGCCTGCCAGTTGTTGCCGAAATTGTCGTATGCCTTGCGCTTTTCATCGTCTTTCAGCACCTCATAGGCCTCGTTTATTTCCTTGAACTTAGCCTCGGCATCGGCATTTTTATTGACATCGGGATGAAATTTCCGGGCCAGTTTGCGATAGGCCCGCTTGATCTCCTCCTGCGAGGCGTCCTTACCGACGTGCAGGATCTTGTAATAATCCTTGTAGTCCATTTTTCCCCCGCCCAGATGCCTTCTATTCTTTTACCTTCAAAGACTTGCCCATCTTGACGAAACGGATCGTCTCTTCCCTGCCAGAAATTTCTACCCTGTTACGGCCTCGCTCTTTGGCCCGGTACAGCGCCTCATCCGCCTGAGTCATCAGATCCTCGGGTTTCTCGACCTTACCGAGGAGCATTGAGGAAACCCCAATACTGCAGGTCACATGGAGTTTTGTTTTGCCATCGGAATAACACTCCTTTTCAGCCTTTTCCCGTATGCTCTCAGCGAGATACACCGCACCGTCAGCGCCGGTATTGGGCAGAAAAAGGATAAACTCCTCGCCGCCATAGCGAGCAACTATATCGGATTTGCGACACCGATTCTCGATCAGTTTGGCAAACCCCTTGAGGACCAGATCGCCAAAGGCATGTCCATGGGTATCGTTCACTTTTTTAAAATAATCAAGATCGAGCATGATACAACTGAGTTCTTGATTATAACGCTCGGCCTGGGAAAAAATTCTCTCGGTCGCCTCCTGGAAATACCTCCTGTTGTAGAGACCGGTCAGGCCGTCGTGGCTGGCCTGTTCCTCCAGTTTCTTATTGAGTACTTCCAGCTCCTTGACATACTTACGCACCCGCAGATGGGTCTCTATGCGGACGTGCAGTTCCTCGGCGATAAAGGGTTTTTTTAGATAATCACTGGCCCCGGCCCTGAAAAAGGCCAGGATGCTCTCCTTATCGTTCAAGGAAGAGATGAAGAATTTGGGAACCTGCGTCATTGTCGGGATTTTTTTCAGGTGCCGGCAGAGTTCATCGCCGTTCATTGTCGGCATCAGGTTGTCAATGATGACGATATCAAAACAGCCGTTTTGCCGCTCGACGATATCCAGGGCCTCGCGGCCATCAGCCGCCTCGACCACTTCCACTCCGCTGCGGATGAGATTGTTCTGAATTATCCGACGCACCGAGGCGGAGTCGTCAACCACCAGGGCCCGCATACCCGTATATTGCTCCTTGGGATTGAGCACCCTGTCGATTGCCTGGGTGATATCGCCGGGCGAGAAGGGTTTGCTGATAAAATCGATGACCTCAAGCTGGTAGCCCCGCTCCCTGTTCTCCAGATTATCGTTGGCGGAGACAAAGATGATCGGCACCTCGGCTGCCTGCTGTTTTCTCGGAATGCTGCTGGTCCTTCCAGCCCGCAGCCTTTCACAGACCTCAAAACCGCCCATTACAGGCATATCGATATCGAGGGTGATGATTTCCGGCAGATCAGTCATCCACTCGATCATGGCCAAAGCCTCCATGCCATTTTCGGCGGCGATCACCTCATAGCCGGCACTCTCCAGCTCTCTGGCGATGATAGTCCGTATTGTCGAGGAGTCGTCGACGACGAGCACTGTCTGTTTCTTCATATTCTCATACTTTCTCATGCATTTGCAGGAAGATGGCGCGCGGCCTGATGTTTTTTTCTTTCCGGCCAGGAGTTCCAGTTCCTCGGACTGTTTATGGCATACCGCTCCGCAAGTGTTTCCGAGTAAGTCTCGTCAGAGGGGGAACAGGCAATCATTAATTACAGCACAACAGTTCACGAAGTTCAATGATTTGAATCGATCACGACAGGTCTTTTTTCCAACGCACAAGCTGCATTTCACAGCTGCTGCAGTCAAACCGCAAGCCATAACTGCCGGTATTGTCGGACAGAACTAATGGCTCGAGCAGTCGTGCCGTAGTCCTGTTGTCCTTGGGGCAGATCTGCAATTCTCTTTTCAAGCAATACCTGCAGGTCATCAGGACCACTTGCTCTTCATCCTGAATGCCGCCGGGAGCCAGCAAGAAATTTTTCACGCCATGTCTTTTATAGAAGTCACGAGCCTTACAGTTGGTAATATTGTCAAGATATGTCACTTCTTCGGATAACCAGGGCGTCTCATTGATCACCCGGGAAACCTCAGGCCGCTGATATTGGTCAAGGCGGATCTGCACATGCCGGTCAAAGGCTTCGCGGCGTAGCTCGTTGAGATCAGCGGCAGTGAGATGAAGTGCAGGATCAATCACCACATGTATCTTCTCAACTACAAAAATGGTGCCGCCACTCTTGGCCATCTGTCTGTGGATCACGGCCTCTGTTTTGCCGGATATTCTCGCCGGGGATTTTTCCAGCGTTCTTTCATGGACCGAGACACAACCGTCCTCGTCTTCGAGGGTCAGCCGTAAACCCTCGGCAGTTTCCTCAACCCGGATCTCAAGGGAAATACGTCGGCAGCCGGCACTCCTGTCCAACTGTCGGCCAAAGGCGCTGTCAGCATTTCGATAGACCGGAGTACCCGGCGAGAGGTTCACCGGATCCTTTGGAAAAATGCGCCGCCCCTCGACTTTGTTGGCCTTCATCCCCACCAGCTGGTCACGGGAATCGAAGAAACAGAGGCCGTCGCCGTTGGCAATTTCCTCCTGGCCG
Organism: Desulfobulbaceae bacterium; assembly: GCA_020049575.1. Taxonomy (GTDB): domain Bacteria; phylum Desulfobacterota; class Desulfobulbia; order Desulfobulbales; family Desulfocapsaceae; genus Desulfoprunum. The sequence continues at coordinate 10,876 of JAIFKM010000225.1, read as the reverse complement.
ATGAGGGTGAAGGAATTCCTGTCTACTTCCTTTACCACTCCCACCTCCTGGCCAATCGCCTTCGGCGTATTGATCGAACCCGGTCTGTTGCGGGAATCCATCAGGAAATACTCGGTCTTGCCCCGATTGAACGATCGGGATGTATCCGGCGTGAAGTCGAAACAGCACTTTCCCGCCGATGCCCGGCGAAGATCCAGATTTGAATGCATCAGATCATCGAGGATGAGCCGGTAGGCCGCCGTGACATTCTTCACATACCTCACATCCTTCAGCCTACCCTCAATCTTGAAAGAGGAGATCCCGGCCGCCGCCAGATCGGCAATCCGGGCTGACAGGTCAAGATCCTTGAGAGAGAGGAAATACCTTCCTTTGTCGAGAACATGCCCTCCGGCGTCCTTCAGCGTCCAGGCATGGCGGCAGAACTGCGAGCACTCGCCGCGGTTGGCGCTGCGCCCGGTGATCATCTCGCTGATATAGCACTGGCCGCTGTAGGAAACACAGAGGGCGCCGTGCACGAAACACTCCAGGGCAACCTTAGTCCCCCTGCGTATCTCGCGAATCTGCTGCAGACTGAGTTCCCGTGCCAAAACCACCTGCTGGAAACCAACCTTCTCGAGGAACTGCACCTTCTCCCGGCTACGATTGTCGGTCTGGGTCGAGGCATGCAGCGGGATGGGGGGCAGGTCGCATTCCAATAGCCCCATATCCTGGATGATCAGAGCATCGGCTCCGGCATTCCAGACGGCATGAGCAATGGCGGTGGCTTCCTGAAGTTCGGCATCGGTCAATAGGGTGTTGAGGGCAACATACACCCTGGCAGCATACTGATGGGCATAGGAAACCAGGCGTTCAATATCGGCAAGGCTGTTCGCGGCGGCTGCTCTGGCGCCGAAGGCGGGACCACCGATGTACACGGCATCCGCCCCGTGGTCGATGGCGGCAATACCGCAGGCTAGATCCCTGGCGGGGGCGAGAAGTTCTAAGGGCGAAGACGGCATGACACAGATCAAAATGTTATGATTTCATATCCTTCATTGACAAACCGCTCAAGACAGGGATGCCCCTTCATCTCGCCGTCGATCGGCAGGCCGCGATCCTGTGCCATCTGGAAGGTGCCCATCTTCACCGCACAGGATTCGCAGACGCAGGCCAGCAGATCCTTATCGACCATCTCACGGAAAAGATTGGAAAAAGGGGCATCAGGACGGATCAATTCGGCAATCAGACGGGTGGCAGCGCCCTCGATTACCACCTTAACCTCATATCCTTTTCTGGCAAAATCAAGCGCATAGAGCATTACATGGGCAAAGCAGGTCAGTTCTCCATCATAGGCGATAAGAGCAATCTTTTTCATTTCCTCTCCATGAATTGAACAATCATACGTATTACAGGGCCAGTACAAAGCTTGAGCGGTGATGGAAATCGGCCTTATCTTCAGGGTGCCAGAGGGACCAGAGAGAAATATCGCCGCTATGATGCCTGAGGACACAGCTCACGCCGAGATCGAGCGGATGATCTTCCCGTACGATATCCCTGAGATCGACTATTGCATCAAGCCAGATATCATCCCTCGTTGCGTAAACCGCACAGGGAAGGCTCCGACAGGCTGTCTCTTCGGTCATCTCCTGTCTGTAGCTGCTGAAGCTGTAAACATTCCAGTCACCACTCGGGCTCAAATTGATCTCCCAGTACCTGTCGCTGCCCTTCAGGCCGAAGAAGGTTTCAAAACAGCTGTCCTTCCACAGTTCGTGCCGCCGGCTGCCATTACCATTCTGCCGGGGGACATGCACCTCGTGGATGTCCCCCGAAACATGGTATTGCAGCAACAGGGCATTCGCCTGGCGTCTGGCCGTCCCGGTTATGGCAAGACAGGACCTGGGCGTGTCTGCCTGCGGACAAAACTGCTGCAGCATGAAGGTATAGCCGCTCATCAATGTATGATCCAGCGCGGTTGGCGGAAATTCTTTTCTTGTCCGGCAACAGAATGTAAACAGTGTGGTGTCATGCCAAGGCCGAGGCCAAATAAGTGCGGGAACTGAATGCGCATATACTACCATGGCGCCTTGTCCAATCTGCAGAAAGACAGAAGATTTTCCCGCGGAAGCCAGAGAATAATATAATTTCCCATATTTTGCCAAAGATAACAACGATGACAAGAGAACTGAGCGCAACAGAGGATGATTGTTGGATGAAACGCCACTGCCAACAGCGAACACCTTTCCCTGCGGCAAGTCGAAAACATTTGATCTTGTAAAGATATCTTCTTGTTTATATACTCCTTTTTTATCAGAAGAAATCGGGCATTCCGGCGGCAGGCCTCCGGTTTTACAGATTATCTGTTTTTCTCTTCCGCCCCCCCGCGAATGGATGATAGTCCTTGTATGGAAACACACCACAGACAGCGGCGCGGTATCCTCGCCGTCTACGTAGGCCTTGCGGCGAATACCCTGCTGGCACTGCTGAAAACCACTGTCGGTATCGCAGGACACAGTCCGGCCCTGCTCGCCGACGGCATCAACTCAACCTCCGATGTCGCCTATGGCGTGGTGGTCAGCATCTTCATGCGCCTTTCCAGCAAACCGGCCGACGAAGAACACCCATATGGCCACGACCGGCTTGAATCCATAGCAGCAGTGGTGATAGGAGCCTTCGTCGTCACCACGGCAATTTCCATTTTCTGGTCAGCGGTTGACAATATCTATGAACTCTACCAGGGCAAGAGTGATTTTGGCGGAGCCTCGGTCCTCGCCCTGTGGATTGCCCTGCTCACAGTGCTTGCCAAGATCTGCCTGACAATATGGACCCGAAAAATCGGCAGGGAGACCCAGAATTCGGCTGTCGCGGCCCTGGCAGCGGATCACCGCAACGACATCTTCTCGGCCATGGCTGCAACTGCGGGAATCATCTTCGGCCGGATGGGCTATCTCTGGGTCGACCCCCTGGCTGGTGGCCTGGTTTCTCTGATCATCCTGCGCACCGGCATCGACATCATCCGTCAATCCACCGCCGATCTCATGGATACTCTGCCCGGCAGGCAACTGAGCGAGGAAATCAGGAATATTCTCGCAGGCATTCCCGGAGTCGCGGCCATTGACGATATCCACGGCCACCGCTTCGGTCAGTATCTTGTAGTGAACATCACGGTGGGGGTAGATCCGTCGATCACCGTCGCGGAAGGCGACCGGATCGCAACCGAGGTCGAAACGACCCTTCTTGACCGCATCTCTTTGATGCGGCGAGTCTTTGTCCACTATCATCCTCTGGAGATATGCCTGAAAAATTCCACGCCGGATATCTGAAGGAAGACTATGACTTCGACCAATACTTGGCATTCCATTCAGGCGCTCAGGGGTCTTGCAGTCCTGGGCGTCATTGCTTTCCATTGCCAAACCGTCGAACAGAAATACTCCGCCGGAGATTTTTTGCTGCCGGATTTTTTGCTCCTTGGCCAATCAGGCGTAGATCTCTTCTTTGTGATCAGCGGTTTCATCATGGTGACAGTGACTCGCGGGCGGTTCGCCGGTGAAAGAGAGACGCTGCGTTTTCTCTGGGGCCGATGCACACGAATCTATCCCACCTACTGGTTCTATTATTGCCTGACCGCCGCTATTTTCCTCGTAAAACCGCAGTGGGTCAACACCTCACAGGGGCATCAGGTCAATCTCTTCACCTCATTTTTCTTATTGCCCGACCCGCACCTGCCCATTGTTATGGTTGCCTGGTCGCTGATCCATGAGTTGTGGTTTTATCTGGTCTTTGCCCTGCTGCTCCAGTTCAGAAAGAGATTCCTGCTGCCGGCATTGTTTCTCTGGGGGGCGATTATTATCGTATTCAATTTCTTCATTACCCTTGATGCTCTCTCAGCAGTGGCACGGATAGTTCTTCACCCCTACTCGCTGCAATTCATCCTTGGGGCTCTAGCCGGCGTCTTTTCCTCCAGCCGATACTGGCAGTATTTTACTCCCCGGATGGCCCTGCTGGGGATTTCCTTCATTGTGGCAGGCGGCCTTCCTTTCGTCTATACACAAAATATCCTCGAAAATGCAGGCCTTTTGCGGGTCCTTTCTATGGGGGCGTTGTACACCCTGCTGATCGTCTCATGCACAGTACTTGAAAAAAAAGGAGGGGTTCAGGTACCCAGGATAATGTCGTTCCTCGGGGATATTTCCTACACGGTCTACCTGTCGCATATTCTTGTACTGAACGTGGTCGGCCGCCTGTGGCAAGCCTCAGGGCCTTTTCCAGGCAGTGTTGGCGACAACCTCCTTGCCTGTGTGCTCATGCTCGCCGCTGTCATTGGGTATGGCTGGCTGGGATATCGCTGTATCGAACGACCAATCAGCCATATATCTCACCGTCTGCGAACACGCTGGTTTGATAGAGGCGACAAGGAAAAAAGCGGCACACCGATGAAGGTGCAAGATCAATCATTCAGCAAGGTGAGGGGACTATGAATATTTTCACTTTACCCGGAATCAACCAGAAAACTGAACGATGGGCGGCCAACCTACTCAACGAACTCGCTGCTCCCGACAGGAACATGACTGTGCAGCATTACAGACACTGGGATTGCGACGATGCCCAATGCCTCAGCCTGCATGATGAAGTCGACAGGCTGAAGGGCTGCGATATCGACCTGCTCCTTGCCAAATCCCTCGGTGTCATGATCGGTCTGCAGGCCTGCGATCAAGGGCTGATCACCCCGCAGCGCGCTGTTTTCATCGGCACACCGGTCACCGGCTTTCGCGAACAGAATCTCGACCTTCGGCAACTGGTCGCGCATCTTGATATTCCCTGTCTTTTTATCCAGCAGACCAACGATATCGTCGGAAGCTCTGCCAGCCTACGGCAAGAGATCTCAGCACTGCCAATGAAAGAGATACTGGAAATTCCCGGTGACAACCATCAGTACAAGGATCTCAAACTACTCGCGCGACACATAAAAAAATTCATATCCTGAGTACGGTCGTCGCGGCCCGCAACTCCATCGCAACCCGCAAACACCTGCCTGACAGACCAGATTGGCTATGGCCGAGGAGAGTCCTTCCAGCGTCTTTTCTGTTGCCAAAGCGTCTCTCTCTTTGGTAGTCTCGCAGTTGTCAGGCATATCGCCCGGTGACCGGCGTCAGGCCAGATCCATCGGTAAACATCGATTCACTTCTGACCTCATGACGCAGCAAAATACAGTACAGGAATCGCTTGATCCAGCCATCAGATTGACAAGGACAGGGAATATACGCCAGAGGTCGATTGCCGCAATAGGCCTTCCGGAAGATGCTTATCGATGTTTTTTTGCAAGTTTGCGCACAAAGAACGGCCTGCAGACACAGCTGCCAGTGTCCAACATGAACATGCTGCCAAACGGAGGGGGTCAATGAGCACGGTTATCGACAACGTAAGCGACAAATATTTCTGCCCAGTTACACAAAAAACTGAGATGGTCATCATCCAGCACACAACAAAGCGACAACAACAGGCCAAGGACCCAAAAGAAGCGTCATTTCCTGCAAAAAAGACCCTGAAATACTGCTCCGGTCTCGACACCTGCGGCGTTATGAAAAATAATGACGATAACTTCTCATTTACCTGGGATCTTTGCCCCTTGAAAGGATGTTTATAACCTCACCGTCAAATCATCAGGGGCATGGTGAACTACAGGGAGCCCCGCTGCCAACGGTGAGGAGTCACAGATGAAATGCCTTTGATTTCTGCATCTTCTTTGCGCCTCTCTTGCAGCTAGAAATCAAAAATCCCGGAAAAGATGTCAAGCCCGGCGAGATTGCCGAATTCAGCTTCCAGTTTCATGATGAAACCCGGATTAGGCTGCCTGTCGTACTCCTGCGGAAAAGTTATCTGCGGGGCTATTTCCAGGATAAGCCAGTCGCGAAGGAAACGTTGCCGATAGCGCAGATGGACTTGCAGGTCGGTCATAGCATACGATTCTTCGGTATCAAGATAGCTGCCGACTTCATAGAGCAGCGCCTTTTCTCCATTGATAATCTGAAACAGTCTGAAGACTAATGAATGCGCCAGGCCATCTCTGTCTTCGAGCCACTCTGCGGCAGCCGTGGTCCTGAAAAGCCATTTTTCCGCAAGCTGGCGCTCAAGGTCATAGGAAAGATTATCCACCAGACCATCATCGGTAAAATAACGCAGGCGATTGATGCAGCGCCCCCGCCAGGAACCGATGTCCCGGGAATAACGAAAGCGGAAGCCGGCATACAGGTAGTCGAATGAACCGCCGAAAGTGCTCGAAATATTATATGTGTCCTCTTCTTTAAAAAAGTATTGCAGGGCTGCGGCGGCCTGGCGTTCGCCACCTCCCTGCTGACGAGGGAGGCTGGGAAGAGGCTTCTGTTCAACCAGGAATTCTCTGTCATCCGAGGCGAAGAGAAGGAGATTGAGCTTTCGGTTGAGATGGGGCAATTCTATCCTGCCGCTGATTCTCGGCTTTGCTTCGAAGTCATCATTTCTGCTGTAGCCCAGACTCATTTCAAGCTTTATCCGCGTCCTGTTCTCTTCGCTGATCGCCCTCTCATCATTGAAAAAATCATCCATCCAATCAGCGAAATCGAGAACCGCAGCTGACGTACGTTCCTGGACCGAATCAAGCAGAGGCAGATCATCTGCCTCTGTCGTCCTCGCGCTTTGGGCGCAGACGATTCTGCTGGGGAACAACAGAAAAACGGCCACAGCGAGAGAGGCACAGGCCATTTGCCTCCAGACCGAGAGACAGAAAACCGGTTGGAAATCCTGGCGAATACGCATTGAATGCATCATCTCCCTTTTCCTTATCTGCACGACAATCGGTATATCTGCAGTATAGAGGAAAACCCGATGAAAAAACAATATCGACAGGCATTGAATAGCACAGGGACTGCCCTGGCTAGATGATGAAAATGACAGGAACCCGCTGTATTTCGGCATGTGCCGGCTTGGATTTTTTTGATTCGATCTTATATTTTTTATGCCGTCTTCCTGGCAATCATTATCAGGCTAATTGGTATCACCTATTTTTTATCCGCGTACCGTCTGACCTGTCGATTTTCGTCGGTCAGTACTCCGCACCCACGGCGGATCAATACTTTAGGGGAGAACAGCCATGAAATTCGAAGAATTAAAAGCCGCAGTCCTGGATCTTGACCTGAGCGACCAGAAACGCCTGTTACTGGAGATCATAAGTGAAATCATGCCGAAAGCCTGCACCGATGAGATTTTTCTCAGCGAGATCGGCAATTTTATCGACGAAGAGGTAGTGAGGACGTACAAGGAACAGCACATGAACGGGATTTAGGATCAAAGAGGCAGGAAGCGGGAAAAACAAAAAGCCCCGGTGCATGCTGAAATGACATGCACCGGGGCTTTTCTCTACATGGTCGGGATGAGAGGATTTGAACCTCCGGCCCCAGCGTCCCGAACGCTGTGCGCTACCAGACTGCGCTACATCCCGACTTGATTGATTTTACTTAATTTTTAACGCCCTGTTTTCACAAAGACGACATCGATGACGACTAACCGAACACCCTCCATCGTATGCGGCTAGTGTTTTAGCACAGTACAGACATCGTGTCCAGAATTATTGGTGCTCTTATGAGGTTCCTTCAGAAGTCGTGATCAAGATTAAAACTCAGTCACCGAAAACTTCCCAAAATTACTACAAGAAGATATGATTCCAGCTAGTTACGCACTTCTTTTTTGCTGTAATCTTCAGGCAAAAGCGACTGCTGGGAGTAGGCCTGATAATCTGATTGCGCCTTTTTGATGTTCGGTAAGGTTATTACCGTAATTACAACAGTGGCCACAAGGAATGCAAATATCAGCACTAAGGGATTTTTCATTTGCCGCCTCCTCTGTTGGCATTCTTCAAATCTCACTTGGCAAAGTGATACATAATTGAGTAAAAATAACAACAGAGATTTCTCGATAGGGGCATTATTCTTTTGTCACAAGAAGAGTCACGAAGATCCGGTCAATGACTTGCATGCTAATCCTTTAGTGCGTTGTTCCATTATAGAAAATAAATGAAAAATTTCCCAATAATTATCATTATATGGATCCTCTCACTCACCCAGAGTTGCACCTGCAGCAACTGGTATGAGGGGTTTCGCCAGGGCCGGATCAATGAATGCAACAAACTGTCGGATGCCGACCGGGAAAACTGCCTGCGTGATACCGAGGTGAGTTACGATCGGTATAGAACAGAGCGGCAGAAAAGCACCGAAAAGCGCTGAGCAGCCTGACCCAGTTGCCTTCAAGACCCTTGTTACTTATTTTCAATTGTAACTTGAGGATTGAAGACCTTTACGAAAAAGCTTCTCCCAGGCACACCCCCTCTTCAGACTCTCCAAGAGGTTGTTTGTGCTGTTTATCAGCGGTCAATGATATGAACAGCTATACGGCTTTTTGAATAATAGGCTTTCCGGTATTCCAGGCATCCAGAACATCAAAACGTCGATTACTCTGGAGACGATCGAATCGATCCGCAGCCCCGCCCATCGGGCTTCCGCACTGTTGACCCGGCACTGGGCTTTTCTCGGCTCGCGGAATTGACAAGGCCCCGGCAACTCCCTATGGTGCTGGAATACCCTGATACTCTTCTGAACTTTCTCTGGAGCATATGGAACTGACGGACAAACACCTGATTGCCTTCGAGACAGCCTGCAAAAAAGCAGGGCTCAAGATCACTCACCAACGGATGGAGATCTACCGAGAACTCCTCATGGCCGATGATCACCCAACCGCCGAGATGCTTCACCAGCGATTGCGGGGAAGGCTACCGTCCATTTCCATCGATACAATTTACCGTACGCTGACCACACTGGCCAGTCACGGTCTTATCAACAGGGTGGAAACAGCCGAAAACCTGAGCAGGTTTGAGGTGACCCTATCACCGCATCATCACCTGATCTGCAGTTCCTGCCACACCATCGTCGACTTCAACTGGCCACAACTGCCGGAACTGCCACTTCCCCGGGAAGCACAAGAATGGGGAAAGATCAACACCACCACCATTGTCATTTACGGTACTTGTGCTGCCTGCCAGAAATAACACGCGGCGGTTTTTTCAATTAGTTCTTATTTAGGATTTATTACTATTTAAGATTGACAATCATCAGGCCCGAATTATACTTTTGCAATCGAAGGGATCGTCTCATTCAACCGAGGCCGTACTGCACGTTCCCACATTTTCTCACGGAGGCCGTTTCTGACCCCCAAAAAGCTGACCAGCAGTACTGGCGCACCGCTCGCAGACAATCAGAATTGCCAGTCAAGTGGTCATCGAAACACTCTGAATTGCTAGCAGCTCTTTCTTAACCATTCACCTAACAAAAGGAGGTAACTTTATGACTGACGATATCAAGTGCCCCGTAACGGGCCGAACCAACAGACAAGTCGCCGGCGGTGGAACCTCGAACCAAGATTGGTGGCCGAACCAGGTGAACCTTGACATTCTGCATCAGCATTCCTCCAAGTCCAACCCAATGGGCGAGGATTTTGATTATGCAGCAGAATTCAAGAAACTCGACCTTGCTGCCATAAAGAAGGACCTCTATAGGTTGATGACCGACTCGCAGGACTGGTGGCCTGCTGACTGGGGTCATTACGGGGGGCTCTTCATCAGGATGGCGTGGCACAGCGCAGGCACCTACCGTACTGGCGACGGCCGCGGCGGCGCGGGGTCCGGCTCGCAACGCCTGGCGCCTCTCAATAGCTGGCCGGACAATGTAAACCTCGACAAGGCGCGTCGATTGCTTTGGCCGATCAAGCAGAAATACGGCAGGAAAATATCCTGGGCCGATCTGATGATCCTCACCGGCAACTGCGCGCTTGAGTCGATGGGCTTTAAGACCTTCGGTTTCGCCGGAGGGCGTGAGGACGTCTGGGAGGCGGAAAAGGATATTTACTGGGGCTCCGAGGACAAGTGGCTTGGCGACCAGCGCTATACCGGCGACCGAAACCTTGACAATCCTCTCGCCGCAGTTCAGATGGGTCTGATTTACGTGAACCCGGAAGGGCCGAATGGCAATCCGGATCCGGTTGCCTCTGGCCGTGACGTTCGCGAGACCTTCGCGCGCATGGCGATGAACGACGAAGAGACTGTGGCGCTCGTCGCGGGCGGGCACACGTTTGGCAAGTGCCACGGTGCCGGTCCTGCAACCCATGTTGGCCCTGAACCTGAAGGCGCCCCCATTGAAGAGCAGGGTCTCGGCTGGAAGAGCAGCTTTGGCAGCGGCAAAGGCGGTGATACGATCAGCAGCGGCATCGAGGGCGCCTGGAAGCCGAACCCGACCACATGGGACATGGGCTATTTGAAGGTGCTGTTTAAGTACGAGTGGGAGTTGGTCAAGAGCCCGGCTGGCGCGAATCAGTGGCTTGCCAAGGACGTGGCCGAAGAGGACATGGTGGTTGACGCCCACGACCCGTCACAGAAGCGCAGGCCGATGATGACCACGGCCGACCTCTCGTTGCGCTTTGACCCGATCTACGAGCCGATCGCGCGGCGCTACCTGCTGAACCCCGAAGAATTCGCGGATGCATTTGCCCGGGCATGGTTCAAGCTGACCCACCGGGACATGGGCCCACGTTCGCGCTATCTCGGCCCAGAAGTCCCGGCAGAGGAACTGATCTGGCAGGACCCGGTGCCCGGAGTCGATCATACGCTGATCGACGAGAAGGACATCGCGGCCCTCAAGGACAAGATTGTTACATCGGGCCTGTCGGTCTCCCAACTGGTCTCGACTGCCTGGGCGTCGGCATCAACCTTCCGCGGTTCCGACAAGCGCGGCGGGGCGAACGGGGCGCGCATTCGTCTTGCGCCGCAAAAGGATTGGCAGGTCAACCAACCTGACCAACTGAAGACTGTGCTGCAGACCCT